>CAYHGV010000043.1:0-23356 GCA_964356135.1 uncultured bacterium | reverse complement strand
ATCCGTTCTGGGCATCGGTCTGGGGTCGATTTTCCGGAGGCGAATAATAGATTAATATTTGTAATTAGTAAGTAAAAAGGTCTTAAAACGGTTCTTGGTTGTAGGGGTAATTGACACTGGTGTTGGTTAAAAAAAAGGGTACCGCCCCTTAATTAAGTTTCGAATCGGTAAAGTTACCAATAAAATCTATCCAGGGGATTCGTTAGGTAACACGCGTAATAGTTTAGTTTCTTTAACATTTTACCACAGATTAACCCCGTTCGATAGACAGTTAGCCTCGGGAACGAGACCCTACAAACAAAAGTATCTAACGGGGTTAACACAGATGGTTCCAGATAAACACGGATATTTCGTAAATCCGCCATCCGCCAAGAAGTGTGGCGGATTCTTGGGGGAATAAGAACTGCGTTAATTTTCCATATCTCTACCCATCGGTGTTGCGCCTCGTTTCTTCGGCTCGTTCCGAGCCGCCGCGAATCCGTAATTTATCCGTGTATCCGCCACGAACTATGGCGGATGGTTATTTTTAAAAGTACTTACCTCTCTTACCGACACGCTATGGGTCTAAAACCTATCATTTAAGCGAGATGAATTTTCCTGCTGGTCGATGGAAGCAACCGCGGTCATGGCTGCCGGTAACCGACCGACCTACCGTATTCGGGATTCGATCTTATTGATCGCCTGTCGTGCCTCTTCCCGCACTAATGGAGAATACCGGTCAGAAGCTTCTATTGACCGGAGATGAGAAAGGCTCTGCGGGTCGGATAAATCACCAAGCGCTCGAATCGTTTCAATAATTACCGAGGCTTCCCGGTCACCTAATCCGTAAACATCGAGAATAAAAACAATCTCCTGGATTCCCTGGGGCGCGTCAAGGCCGATTTTATGGAGAGCCATCACTGCCCGACGCCGCACCGAAACTTCCGGGTCTCGACGCAGCGCCTCTTTAAGGGTCGGCAGCGCAAAGGGATAACCCACCTTAGCTAAGGCATCGGCGGCTGCGATACGTAAATCGGGTTTTGAAAATCTCGTCAGATCCTCTAATACCCGATTGAGCACCGTGGTCGCCATAGCCGAATGGGCGGAAACAGTGTAATGGAGGTCTCCCAATAGGTTTATAATACGGATTTCGAGCCCCGGGTCTTTAGTCTTTTGTAATGCTTCATCCAATGTCTTGATTGCCGCTGCTCCAAACCGGTTATACTGCTCGGGCAACAGCTTCTCAATATCGGCTGTGACCGCCGTGCTTTTAGATGCCAAACTATCAACTAAGTAAAAAATAATCTGCCGGTCTCGGGTATTGTTAAGGAGGTCGTAGACATAACGCCTCACTTCCCATTTATTGTCGAGAGCCGAAATCAACGCTGGAAATGCGGTCGGTTCGCCGATTTTCCAGAGTGCCTCAGCCGCCGCCTTCTGGCAATCGATGCTTGATTTGTCGCCGACGAGCTGAATCAACGGCTTGATGGCGCTGACATCGCCTAATTCGCCCAGAAAGCTCGCGGCGAGTGCTCGAACCGTTGGATGCGAATCGCTGAGGGCGCTAATCAAAGGAGGCACAGTCAGTCGGCCGTCAATCTTCCCCATCGCATTCACCATGGTGAGCCGAATCTTGGCATCTTTCTCTACCTTATAAGCTTCGGATAAACTGCGAACGGTGGCGCTGTCCATTTTACCGGCAAGAAAATCGCCCAAGGCATAGGCAGCCCGATCCCGCAATTGACTATTGGAATGGCCTAAGGTCCAACGGAAAAACTTAAGTGCCGAAGTGTCGCCAATACTGTACAATGCGTCGAGAACCGCATTATCGACCGCCGGATTGGTATCGCTCTCCGCCGTTTTGATAAGCGCCGGAACCGTTTGGGCACTCCGGAGGTTACCGAGATTCTTAACGATCTCAATTACCACCTCGGGGGTATTCTTGTTAACCTCCAGCCCCCGAATCAAAATATCCACCGCCCCATACAAACCGAGCTTCTGGGCGGCATACAGCCGTGCCTCAACCGAGAGGGTAGGATTTAACAGGATTTCCTTTTCCTCATCGAGCGATGGCATCTTCGCCTTATCCGCTACAAGTAAGCTCGTTATTATCAACGAGAAACCGATGAGTATCTGAAACTTTCGCATCATACCACCCTCCTTTTTATTATCAAAAGAGATTATTACCTATTAATTGCCCTCTTGTCAATATCTATTTTCTGGCTACGGCGATTGTTTACCGATTACAACGATGATCCTTCACTTGCTCCATACTCCTTACGCCCTACGTTTTACTGCCTACTGCTTACTCCCTACTCTTTACGCCCTACGCTCTACCCCTTTCGCTCTACCCTTACTCCCTACTTCTTACGCTCTACGCCTTACCCTTTACGCTTTACACTCTACTCTTTACGCCCTACGCTTTACCCCCTACTTCTTTCACTTGGTTGACAATTAAAATTAATAACTGGTTGACAAAAAGTTGACAATTGCTATAATTGCACTATGAATACGATAGAAAAGGTACTCAAGTATATTAAAAAAAGGGGCTCTGCTTCAGGGAAAGAGATAGCCGATGCCCTCGGATTTTCAAGACAAGCGATAAACAAGCACTTGAAAAAACTCGTTCAACAGAATATGGTTATGAAAACTGGCAGCACAAAGTCTGCAAAATACACTATTACTTCTGCTGTTTCTAAAATTCTGCAAGTGCAGAAGTTGAAAAGAAAGTTCGACTTGGCCGATCTTGAAGAAGACCAGGTGTTCAATAAGATAGCTCAGTCTCTCAATCTTAAGAAATATCTAATAGAAAATGTTTTCGAGATTTTCAGCTTTGCCTTCACCGAGATGTTAAACAACGCTATCGACCATTCACAGTCGGAAGGATGTGTAGTTGAAATCACACTTGACCCATACCGTTGTTCGTTTCGTATCCGTGACTTTGGGATTGGTATCTTTTACAGCATCTTTACCAAATTTAACCTCTCGGATGAAGCTGCCGCGATCGGTGAGATCGTTAAGGGCAAGCGGACTACAATGCCTGAGCGTCATACCGGCGAAGGGATTTTCTTCACCTCCAAGTCCGGCGACACTATAATCTTTCGCTCCCATAAAACTGCGATAATTTTTGATAATACCAAACGAGACATATTTATCGAAGAAAAAAAATTTATCAAAGGAACCGAAGTTACCTTCGGTATCAATCGCCATTCGAAACGCAAGCTTGCGGCGGTCTTCAGCCAGTATGCACCGGAGGAATTCGATTACAATTTCGAAAAAACGCGGGTATCGGTAAAACTCCAGCAAGGTCAATATATCTCACGCTCGGAAGCGAAAAGACTGCTCGCCGGCCTCGACCGCTTTAAGGTAATTGTCCTCGATTTCAAAGACGTCCGCTCTCTCGGCCAGGGCTTTGCCGATGAAATCTTCCGAGTATTTAATAAAAATCACCCCGATATAACCATCACGACGGAAAATTTAAGCCCAACCCTAAAACCGATGATTCAGAATGTGGTTGACAATTAAAATTTAGTTCTGGTTGACAATAAATTGACAATTTTCCCCCTCTTGTTCATACATCATAACTCCTACTTTCTACTTCTTACTCCCTACGCCTTACCCCTTACGCTCTACGCTTTACTCTTAACGCCTTTCGCTCTACTCCCCAACCTCCTCCGGATTTAGGAACAAATCCGTCGGCGTGAGCACGCTTCGGCCCGCAACCTCATCGACCAGTTTCACCGCCTGCTCGTGCAGTGCCGGATAGGACGAGTCGACAAAAGGCTGGGCGAGCTCGGCAAGCCGTTTCTTCAAATCTGCGGTTTTGTCTGTATCTCCGAGCTGCTTGTAGATATTGCGGACGGTCCGGACGAGCGTCGTCTGGTAAGAATCGATTTTCGCCTTATCGAGCTCGGCAATAACCGGCTCGAGTGCCGGTTTACCAAAACCGGCGAGACAGGCAATCGCCGCCACTTTGACCAGGAACGATTTATCCGACAAATCTTTGATCAGCGCCGGAAGCCCGAGCGTGTCTTTTATCTCACCTAGTGCGGAAACGACCCTCAGCCTCATCCGCTCTTTCTTGTGGTCGGAGTATTTCAGTATCAGCGGGACCGCCTTTCGGGCTTTGAGCGTTCCCAATGACGAAACCAGTGCGCCGACCAGGCTGTCCGATTTCTGTGCTTCAAGCATCGGGGTGAGCGTATCACCCGCATCTTCAATCTGGAGCTGACCCAAGAAATAGATTGAATTACGAACGGTCGTATCGTTCTTTGAATGCAGACCCTGATACAGGTAGTAATCGGCAGTATCTTTAAACGCTCGGAAGATTGGATCGATCGCCTCTAATGCCAGGCCGTCGAAGGTCGCAAACTCGTATTTGTAAATATACTCGACCGCCTTGGCTCCGAACTGCTCTTTGAGCATTCGGCGGCCGGTCCTGACCTTGCCGACGTCTGCCCGGACCTGCCAGAGCGATGCGTAGTGGAAGAGCCGCTCCATCTTGGCGGAATCGGTTTTCATCGTATCGAGCTCCGGAAAGACCGCGGTCGTATCTTCCCACTCTTCCTTCTTGGGTGCGACCGCATCCAGGTCCATACCCAACGCCATCGAACCCGATGTCCAGACCGAATTATTTTTCCCTTTATCCTTTTCGGCATAGCGGTCATCACCCTGGAGGTCAACAAATAATCCAATACCGCCCGTGCCGCGCGCCCAGTTCGCACCGCCTTCGCTCATCCCTTCGCGCGAGGTGTAATCGTCGTTGCCGCGGGTATCGACAAATATTCCGACCGAGTTCGTCAAACCGATCCCCTGTCCGCCCGATGCATAGTAGACATCGTCGCCGTCTTTATCCCACAGCCAGCCGACCGCAAGGTCGTGGCCTTCGCCCTGGGATGGACCGTAGCGTGAAAAGTAGTGGTCGTCGCCTTCGAGGTCAAAAAGCCCGCCCACCGAAAGATGGATTCCTGCGCCCTGTGAATACTGGGCAGCGCTGTACAGGTCATTTCCCTGCTCGTCAAGAATCATACCCAGAGCGAACCAGTAGGATGTTGCCTGGGCGTATACTTCACCGATATATTTATCATTACCCTGCCGGTCATATAAAAATCCGATTCCGCCCGACGAGACATCGCGCCAGCCGAAACCGAATCCTTGTGAAAACGAACGATACTGGTCCGGGTCTAACGGCATATGGAGATATTGGCCGCCGGCGTAGTAGACATCGTCGCCTTCATCATCGGCTAACAATCCATATCCCCACGGTCCACCCAAACCCTGAGTCCAGTTGAACGAATGGTAGCTATCGTCGCCCTGGCGATCGATGAGCACCCCTGAACCGAAATTACCTGCCGCCTGGGTAAAATATCCGTCACGGTAGAAATCCCTACCTTTTTCATCGACCAGCATGCCAACACCATAAAGCCCGGCACCATGGGATATATGAAATGCGGTGTAGGAATCGTTGCCCTCCAAATCCCAGAGCAGTGCCGCGCCGAACAACGCTCCGCCCTGGTTCACCAATTTTTCGTCGTTGCGGTAGATGTCGTCGCCGGATAAATCCAGAACGAAACTGACCGGCGAACCCAGTTCGCCGACCGCGCCCGCACATCGCCCCTCGTAGACGTCGTTGCCGCCCAGGTCAACGATTGCGGCAAAATCACCGGTATAGACATTGCGCCCCGGACCACCGATCACCGCTTTGCGTCCGTTGCCAAGGTCGACCACTGCCCAGACCGGACCTTCCACGCCCGGAACCGTCAGGGTCGGGGGATTTGCCTGCTTCACGAATTCTTGCGCACGAGGTATCAATCCTTCGACACCCTGGGCAAGGGTCGCTCCCGCCCGGTTAAGCTCGGCGACATCGACTTTCTGCGACAGCCGGAGCAGGCTCACCATTTTCAAACCATAGCTCGAATCGCGCTTCACCCCGAATTCTTTGTGGAGCGAACCGGCATAGCCGCGTTCAAGTGAATCGGCTTCATCCGACCAGAGTGAAGGGGCAGTATAGAGGAGGCTGTCGCGCTCGGCGACCGAGAGTTTTGCGAACGCTTTATTGACGTGGTTTTCGGTCAGAGTGACTATCTCTTTTATCCTGCCTTCGATATCTTTTGCCTTAAAGACATCCGGCTTCGCATCTTTTTCGGTTATCTCTTTCGACATGAAAGAAAAGTAATCCGCGGCATGCTTACACGCCTTGACCTTCCTGCCCGATGCCAGGACATAGTCCGGCACCTCGAGCGGATGGTTCATCAGGTCCGAGACGACTTTCAGCCGGAAGCTGTCCGGTATCCACTGCTTATCGTATTCGAGGTCCAGGGTTGTCAGGTTCATCAGTTCCAGTCCTTCGAGGAGATGGTTGTATTCGACCTGCCAGAGACTATCCGGCGGTGTGGTTACGATGGCCAGTACTAATAGCAATGACATCTACCCTCCTGTTTTGGTGAAATATTTTTTGTTTTTAAGAGACTGAATTGCATCTAGCAACTATAATGGAAATCTTATAGATTAGCAAGTCCTTTTTTTGTGGGAGCGGCTTCTGAGCCTCGATGGATTCCGAAGAATACGGAAATTAGATGCTATCTGACCAGCACCACCTTTTGAGTTGACAAAGAATTATCCGACTGAAGGCGAATAAAATAAACACCTGGCGAATAGCCCTCACCCAAGGATATCGTGCCGGATGATTCGGTTCTCCTGATTTCATCCACCTTGCGGCCGGATGCATCGAAGACGGCGGCGTGAAATCCGTCAGGTCTATTTTTGTATTCGAGAACTATTCGCTTACCGACCGAGGTGACTATTTGCCAATTCCTGTTTTTCACACTAACCGGCGTTTCATCGACCGATACCTTGCCATTCGAATCGGTCTTTATCAACCAGACATCAGAACCTCCGGCTCCGAAGCTTTTAGTCAAACCGGTAACTATGTACCCACCATCCGAGGTCGGGCAAACGCACCATCCTGCGTCGTATTGGGGATTTTTGCCATAAATGCGCGTCCAGAGAGTATCGCCATCGGCATCGGTCCTGAGCAGCCAGAGGTCGCCGTTCATAGAACCGCCGCCTGTAAATATAAGCCCGTAGATACCGGTAATGATGAAACCGCCATCCGGAGTGACATTGATATAATCGGCATCATCAAAGAGCTCAGTTCCGTAGTTGCTTGACCACAAGAGTTTTCCGTTTTTGTCTATCTTTGCTATATCTACATTAGTGTTTCCCGCAGCCACGATTCCATCGCCGGCAGCGATGTATGTTCCATCCGAAACCTCCTGAACGCAGTTGAAGAGTTTACTTGCATCACGATAGGTCCAGACGCTGTCACCTGAATCATCGGTTTTTATCAGATTGACTCTTTCGCCGGTAGTCGAATCAAACCCATAAAAGCAAGCGATGATGTAACCTCCATCTTTGGTCTGTCGGACATACTCCCCCTGGCCGTTTACTTCTTCGGATACATAAGTCTTAGACCACAGGCTATCACCATTGGCATTTGTCTTAACGAGCCAAACATCGCCCCCTTCTATAGGTCCGGATTGTTGGCTCCGTTTACCGTCCCGGTAGCCGGCAATGATATATCCACCATCCTTGGTCTGCTGGACACAGTAACCAGCATCGTAATCTGGACCGCCGTAGGTGCGGGTCCACACCGTTTCGCCATTGGCGTCCGTTTTAAACAACCAGAGGTCATATTTGCCAGCGCCGAATGATCCGGTATAGCCGGCGATGATGTAACCGCCGTCCTTGGTTTGTTGAGCTGAATGCCCACCCTCAGGAGCTGGTCCACCGTAGATTTTTGTCCAGAGAGTATCACCAGTGGCATCGGTCTTTAAAAACCAGATATCCCCACTATCCGAGGATGTGTAGCCCAGAACAATATAACCGCCGTCGGTCGTTTGCTGAACGTACCAACCGAGTTCATTGCCGGTTCCGCCGTAAGTTTTCATCCAACCCGCATGGACGGTTACCGACATTGCGGCAAGCAATGCCACCCCGCTTACGACCATATATCGTTTCATACTAACCTCCTTTTACTTTTTAATAAACAACCTTTTTATTTTATCAAAACCACCTCCCCATCCTTGGGTGTAAATTGATACCAATGCCCATCTTTGAGCTTCAGGAAAATGATACCGTTTCCGGAAAAGGTACTGTAATCTATACTGGCGGGTAAAATCTTTTTATAGAGAATTTTGCCAGTTAAAAGGTCCAGACCAAGAATATCTTTTTTACAGGTTACACCCACGGTATGCTCTTTCCCATAATAAGGGCGAGGGAAATCCCCCGACTCCTTCCAATTTTCGGGCAGTGCCACCTTCCATACAAGGTTTGCATCTTCATCAAAGGCAAAAATCAACTTTACGGTCGGCATTAACAGAATATCTAAGTCTTCCAGCTGCCCCTTTCCCGAAGAGCGCATGAGGCTATCGACGAGCGATTTTGCCGGGTCTTCCGAAAACCGCTTCGACATCTCTGGTCTTTCATACGGTTCGGTTCCAAGTATCTTGCCTGTCCGTCCATCAACCAGAGTATAGAACGAGTCAGCTGCTAAGTGAACCTTTATAAGCTCTCCTAACCACTGACTGCCATGGATCTCTTTATCGAACTTTAGCTCCCGAATGAGCGAACCGTCGCTACAATCATACCATCGAATTGCATTTCGAAATCCGAGTATTGCAGTATCAGGGCCAATCGAACCGCCTGCCCTACTCTCAATTGGCGTCTTCCAGAGCACGCCGCCGTCTTCATCCACTGCGAACAGACATTTTGAAGTTTTCCACACCCATCGTTCTGGCTGTGCATAGTGGATACAACTGATGAGCACGAACGAAAAGACTGCTAAATACAACCCGATTCTGATAGTTTTTCCTATCATAAATAACCCTCCGGTTAATCCCTCAACCAACTCTATAACCGAAAAATTAAATTGTCAAGCCGTTTTCGGTGGAATCCTATACATTTTTTGTTCAATGAATTGAACCGCTACAAGACCCCGGCTGAACTAACGATTTCCCCCGTTTCGTTTTTTCGACATTTCTTTTGATTTCATCCGCCAATCCGCCAAGAAGTGTGGCGGACTCAATCTATGTCGCGTCCACTATCTAACTTGGACGCACCGTATTACGTGGTAAATATTTTTTATTTGAAATGGATATTGAATTTCTCCACCATATGGTCGGGGAAATACGAAAGCTTGGCTTTGCGCAGGTTCGGTTCGCCCAAATCCATCTCCAGGCTGAGATAGGGAACATCCTTCCACCGGTGTTCACAGAACTGCTGGTTGATCACAGCATAGATTCCCGGAATTTCAGGATTCCCTTTTTCGATGTGAACGACTGCGGTCTTTTCGTTGATCAGCTCGCCGACCGCAAACCCCTCAACCCGATTTTTAACGAGAATCACCCCGCCCGACAATCGTAGCGGCACGAAATTAACCAATGCCGATTGGATCGCCTCCCCTTCCCGAACCATGCTTAAATCGTCCTGGCACCGCTTCATCTTGCACCATTTTTCCGCCAGCTCCAGACACTCGTTGCCATAGCCGTCCGCGAGATTGCCATAGGTAAAAGAATAGCGCAAGAGAAACTTGTTGATGTGGTTGCGCTTCGCATGGTATTTCCTGCCCGCCAGGCTTATCATATCTTCGGTGCGGTAGATATAGTCAAACTGGGAGCGGTTGGGTTCGATGATAAAATCGGCAGAACCTTCAAGCTCGGAAGCAAGACGCCGGTCCGCCCGCTCGATGCGTGCCGCCTTTTCGCCCTTCGTCTCCCGAAGCCAGCCGAGAAGTTTTCTCGTTACATCCTGGCACGAAGAAGGTCCGACCGGAGGAAAGGCAAAAATACCCCGGTCATCGTCGATCGAACAGATGATACACAGCCAATCTTTGTAAATCGACCACTGGAATCGATAGTGATGGCTCCAAGTGAAAAGATTGGAAAAGGTCAGTTCCGAAGTCTCGGGCTGGTAACGCCAGAGAAATTCATGAAGATAGTCCCGTTCGTTAAGCTCTACCGACTTAAAGATGGGAAATTCAGGCACGGTTCTTATTCTGTTTCCTGAGTCCTGTTCCCTGTTTTACTTCAAAACCTCTTCCAGCCGTTTGTTGACCGCCTGCCAGTTGACCATATTCCAGAACGCTTCGATGAACTTTGCCCGGTCGTTCTTGTAGTCGAGATAGTAGGCGTGCTCGAAGACATCGATCACCAATAAAACTCTGAACATCGGAATAACATTCGTATTGTGTTTTTCGACCTGCATGATTATCGGCCGGTTCGTCTTTTTGCAGTAAACGAGGACTGCCCAACCCGAACCTTCGACCGAGGCTGCGGTCTGGGTGAACTCTTTTTTGAACCGCTCGAAACTGCCGAATTCTTTGTCGATCGCTTCGCCGATTTTGCCGTCCGGTTTGCCGCCGCCCTTACCTGCCGGGGCAAGATTATCCCAGAACAACGTATGGAGCAGATGACCGCCGATATTGAACGACAATGTTTTGAGGGTCGATTTCATATCGAGGTCGGCACCGTCGGTGCGCGCTTTGTCGAGCTTGGTTAGAATATCGTTGGCACCGGTGACGTATGCCTGGTGGTGCTTTTCGTAGTGAATCTGCAACTGCACCTCGGAAATATAGGGCACCAAATCTTTATAGCCGTACGGCAGCTTGGGCATTTCGTATAATTTTTTTGCCATTGTCCCTCCTTGATTTATTTAGTATTTTATTCTTCGAAACCCCAAAGTCAATACTTGAAACCAGATTAAATAAATATTATCACGAAAGGAGAGAAAGTTGGAAAGCACGAAAATTTAAATACAATAAACATTTATTTCTTTCGTGCTTTCGTGTTTTCCTAACTTTCGTGGTAAATATTTTGTTTTTAAATAAATCTTTCGAACCGGTCTTTCTTCGCTTTGCAGACCGGGCAGAGCTCGGGCGGCTCGTCGCGCGCGCAGAGGTAGCCGCACACCCGGCAGCGCCAGACCGGTTTGGATAATGGGCCGGCCGATCCGGTTGAAGCAACCGGATTTGGGGATTTGAACTGCCCCCGCGCTTTCCGCTCCGGCCGCCGTTCCGGAATCGACCGCGGATTTTTCTCGCCTTTAACCACCGGGGTCGAAACATAGAGCGCGCAGTAGCAGTTGCCGTATTCGACGACATCTGCATCGCGGTAATCACACGGACAGATGATGTCCAAATCTTCCTGCTTACTGCCTTCTGACAATCGGCAGGGGCACGACCAGTAGCCGTAGCGCTTTTCATTAACCAAAAGCCCCCGAACCAAATCCTTCGTAAACTCGGTATCGGGATTTAAGTGGTAGCCGCCGGCTTCTGCTTCCTTGTTCAGCCGTTCATAGAGCCGGTCAATTGCGGCTTGAATAATATTCAAGCCGGTACTCATTTTCCCAAGACCGCTTTTATTTCCGCTTCCTCAAAACCGCGGATGCACTTTTTATTATCGATCACCACGGTCGGGAAGGTGCACTGCGGATTGTGTTTTTTTACCTCTTCCAGAACTTTCTCTTTTTCCTCCCCTTTAAGCAGGTCGACATCGATGAACGAATAATCGACGCCCAATTCATTAAGGAGACTTTTCGTCTTTTTGCACCAGATGCAGGTGCTGAGTGCATAGAGCATTACCTCGCCTTTTTTCTTGCCTTCGACATGCGTCACTTTCATTATTTTCCTCCTGGTGATTGACAATTAAACCACATAATTAAAAAAATATAAATCGGAATCTAATTGCGTCAAGACCTCCGCTCCTCGCTTACGATATTCCTCTGATAAAAGTAAATAGTAATACCTGACCCTGATTATCCTCGGAGGATCTTAGAAAGTCTTTATTAAAAATTTTTTAATCTAATAAAAAGTAGCCTTTTCCCTTTTATTGCTCTACACATTTGTTAGCGGCTTTCCTTGGTTTGGTAACTCAAAGTCCAATAGCGTCCTTCAGGATGCGCTTTATACACCACCCGCTCTGCAATTCGCGCCAGGTCGCGGATGACCTCCTCTTCGGTCGGATAGTTCTTCACGATCTCAAACCGTCGCCCGTCCCGAAGGGTCCTCTCTTCAAAGAAATTCCCTTCCTCATCCTGTCGCCCCTTCCTCGATTCGCAGGCCAACTGGTCTGCGAAGAGAACGAAAGCCCCCGGTATCAATTTGGCGTGAAGCACCGTTAGAAAGCTTCTGATTCTTGACTTCGGAATGTGCGACCACCACCAATGAGAAAAAGCCGCGCTGAAAGGTCCCGATACTTCATCCAGGGAATAGGCATCGGCAACCTGGCAGCGCACGTTGGCTATCGCAGACAATCTTCGACGTGCGATTGATATCATTGCCGGGTCGATATCGGTGGCGAGAACCGAACGTGCCGTGACCGAGATCACTTCGGTCCAATAACCGGTACCGCAGGCAATCTCAAGGACGTCGTGCGCGCTGAGCGCCTCCTGAAACCTCGTCTTGATTGGTACACGATACTCCTCCGCGAGAGAGTCCAGGTATCCTGCGGAAAGGTCATATTCCTCTGCTCGTGCCGCATAGTACCGGGCAACATCATCGCACAACGACATAGCTATGCACCGTTCCGGGATCGCTAACGCTCTTGGGGAAAGTATTCCCGAACTTTCGCCGCAATCTGACGATCGGTCATCTTGTCGACGGTTTCAATACCGACGATGCGTCCGCCGAGGTTGTCTCTATCAAGACGTGCTTTCAATTCCTTCTTTGCCTCACCCGGACCAAATATCAGAATGGATTCTGCATCCCGAACACAGGCAATGACCGCATCGTAGTAAATGTTGAGATGTCCGGTCAATGCTTTCTGACGGCTGTCACTTGCCGGTACTTCCAGTGGTTCATAGGGTCCCTTAAGCGGTGAATCACCGGAACGGCGCAGCTGTTTTTCAACATGCGATATTATCAACCCCATTTCTTCCCCTTTGTCCGTAACAGCCACGATAATAGCCTGCCGATGGTCAATCCACACACCAACCATTTTTTTCATCGATTTCTCCTTTGTCTTAGAGCTCCACCGAACTTTGTCTTAGAGCTCCACCGAACATTGAAACCCAGCAGCGCAGTTTCACCGCGTCCGCTCCGGTGATTCGTTGGACTGCCGTTCATTGAGTCTTCTTCAGGTCTTCGACTAATTGGCTGAGAAGTCTCAGCTGCTCCTGTTGAAGTGAAATAAGTTCATTCCATTGCTTCTCCCGGAGCACGTCGATTTTTTCATGGAGCGCCATTATTTCAAGCTCCGCCTTTAAGTTGACTTCGTAATCGTGCTCTGCGCTTAGCCGGTCTTTAAAAGCCTGTCGGTTTTGAGACATCAAGATTATTGGCGCTTGAATGGCGGCGAGCATGGATAAAAAAAGATTGAGCAGAATGTACGGGTAGGGATCGAATGATTTATTAAGCCTGAGCAGAATGAACGAATTCAGGAAAACCCAGGCAACGAGTACTACCGCAAAGATTCCGATGAAAACCCAGGAGCCGCCAAAAGTTGCGACCTTATCAGCCATCCGCTGGCCGAAAGTCAGTCGTTCAGAAAAGTCTTTAGCGATATTTCTCGAAATATGGGTTCTCTCGGCGAGATGATGAACCACCTTTTTTTCTCGTTCACCAAGATGTTCATATTTCTTGCGGAAGAGTTTTTCTGATATTTCGCTTGGTTTCTGATTCATTGTTTCATCCTTTGTCGGTCTAACCCGCCGGTCGGGTATCCCAGACAGACCCGATCGATCTACCCGGCATCGGGTGCTTTTCGCTTACGCAGCGCCACGACAAGACCGAGGGCGATGCCTGAAATCAAGCCCAGGACGAAGAGTGCACCCAGATCGATGAAGGTTACATCTTTGCCTAACTCTCGAATGAGAGTGTTGCCAATCAGATATGCCCAGAAAACCACGAAGACGGACAGAGACACAAGGGCAGGAACATAGTAGCGTTTCATGAAAGTAGCTCCTTTCTTGGACTGCCTAACGATAGAGTTGAGCTGCAGCGCCGCATAAGAATGGCACCCACAGTCTTTTGGAACAAAGCCGACACTTGAACACGATCCTCAAGCTGTTAGCTCCAACGATTTGTTGAGAATAATCCAGGACACTTCCTAATTCTCGATACGGAGCATACCCGCCTGCTCTCGGAGAGATAGTGTAGTGCCTTCTCTTCTGTAAAAATATTGAGGACACCACACTTGCTCTTCGGAGAGGGCTCTCTGTTCTCCCTGTGGAATAGATGGTGAGCCCTGTTAAATACTTAGGCAAGATGCTAAACATTTTTTCAACAGCTTTATTTAACAGGGTTAGCCAAACATCGTCGATCGTTCGTTGTTGGAATGACTGTAAATATTCCACAGGGTAAACCCCTCCGCCCCGCAAAGATTCGTATGTGCCATCTCGGCAGCATAGTAGCGAATCTCAATTTTTTGTCAAGCATGGACTCGAAATTCTGGGAAGCATGTCCATGTTTTTATTTTACAAATTGGAAAGAAAATTTTAACCCAACAGTTGAAATAATTCAACTTCTACACCAACGTCCCTTAATTTTCCCTTAAGCCTAAAAAGCCTGCTGAAATCGTGATCAACGTGGGCGTCAGGCACTCAGATAGCCACTGCCTGCGGCCACGGTTCTCGGCGCGCCTGGGTCCACAGCGTGTTAACGTAGTTCAGCGCAAAGTGGTTCTGCACCAGATGGAGCCAGAAGGCACCCGGCTCGGTGAGTTCGAGACACCTGCCATTGCGAACCGCGAGCCCGGTCCGTTCCACGACTTTCAGCCACCGCCGGGCATTGGGCGCGTCATGACCAAGAACCGCATCGAGGTTGTCCAGCGGGATGCGCGTATCGTAGAAACGCCAGTATAACCACCACCAGCCAGCCATCTCACCGGCAAACGGCATGCGCAGAGCGATCGCCGTGCGCCCTGACTGCATGGCGTGGATCCAATTCTCGAGATCGAACGTATTGAGCACGAACCCGTCGGGCAGGTGGGAACCGGCACCGGGGCCGACCCCAATGTAGCCACCCCGGGTAACCGACGAGTAACGCGGGACGGCGCCTCGCTTGAAGCCCCATACCGACACCCGCTGGAAATCGTGTTCCGCGCACCACCCACCGATAGCCCGATAGTGCACCCGGCGAGCGCGCAGACCTGGCATGCATATGGCGGTCAGACGCATGTACTCGCCAACCGAGGTGTAGGGGAACGTGAAGAGTGGGTAGGTGGTGAGCTGATTCGCACCGAGCTGTGCGGCGCGGGCCAGATCGGCCGTCACATCGTCGGCGGTCTGGCCAGGCAGGGCGAACATGATATCCACGTTGACGCAGGCGAAACCGCTCTGTGCGAGCAGCCCAAGTGCGCGCTCCGCGGTGGGTGGATCGTAGCGACGTCCGAGCAGACGGAGGTTCTTGGGATCAAATGACTGCACGCCAAGCGAAACGAGCGCAACGTCGGCGCTGTGCAATCGCCGCACGGTTTCCTCGTCCACGTCGGCGGGGTTGGTCTCGATGCAGACATCTCCTGTCAGGTGGAACCGCTCGCGCACACGCGTCAGCACGCTTGTTACGCTGTCCAGTGCCAACGTGGGCGTGCCGCCGCCGATATAGACGCTCGTGATCTCAGCCGGCCCAATCGTATCGGCCCACCAGTCCACCTCAGCGATCGCCGCCCGTGTATAGGGTCCCACGAGCGTTTCTTCATAAGGCACTTTGGTATAGGGACAATAAGGACAGCAGTGGCGGCAGAATGGCACGTGCAGATACAGCGAGGTTCGTTCGACGCGCGGCGGCGTCCAGTCTTGGGAGGGCCGCTCAAAGAGCCATCGTTGATCGGGTCCCACAAGGTAGCGACGGATGGCGCGCGTCACGAGGCATGATAGCCAGTGACCCGGGCTGTTCACCAGTATCTCATCATGCCGAGCAGCGCACTCGGGTGCAGGCGTTGAAACTCCGTGAGCTCGGTACAGGCAGCATAGCCGCAATCCACGCAGACGTCGTCGGACGCGCGACAGCACACATATTCGCCGTCAACGTCCGCGACATAGGCTACAGGCAATCGCCTCGGCCAGTTGCCGGACTGGAGTGCGAGCAGACCGGCTCGCGAATTGAGCACCGGCAGGCCTGCCCGGCGGCAACCGATGAGCCGATCAATGAGCGGCTCCCACTCACCAGCGGTCAGAAACAACTCGTCGCACCCGTAGTAGGGCGTGTGGAAGTAGAACATGACGCCGATCACCGGGAACTTCGTTTCACGCACCCACCGCAGGAACGGCTCAATGCCATTCGCGGTGTTGCGATCAATGACGTAGATGACGGCGACCTTTGGGTGCTGACCCTCGCGGACTGCGCGTTCGACCCGATGGAAATAATCCCCTCGCCGCCGCTCGAAGGTACCAGGCAACCCGTCCATGCTGACCCAGACAAGATCCGCCGACGTGTCGAGTCCCATAGTGCCGTTGGTGTAGACGTGCACGTGGAAGAAACCGATCCGCTTCGCCGCAACGATCGCGTCCTCGAGGGTATGCTCGCCGTCGCGCCACAGCATCGGCTCCCCACCGCTAAAGTACAACTCGCGGAAGCCGCGGCTCCATGCGTTCTGCAGTGTGTCGAGTAGCCGGTCCCAGGTCATGTCGGGGCGGCCGGTGTTGGAAACCTGACAGCCGCGGCACGCCAGGTTGCAGCGGTCGGTTGGGGCGATGCCGTAGATAAGCGGTTCCGGCTTCCGCAGCACGACGAAGCGCCACGCAAACCGGGTGTAGAATCGGAGCCTACTCCAAGTGGTTCTTCCAAACCCGTGGAAATTTCCTTGTCCCTTGTCTTTGTGAAGGTATTGTGCCCTCGGGGTTTCAAACATGGATACTCTTTTCTTACACTATGCTATCGCACGTGCTAACTAAGTTTATATTGATTCGCATAACCCCCTCTACAAGGTGCGTACGAACCATCTCGGCCGCATAGCTCAGCTCAATTTTTTGTCAAGTTTGAACACGAAATCTGGATAGCATCCCCATATTTTTAGCGCTATTTGATTTCTACACCAACGTTCCCTAATGACCAAAAGGTCAAGATTCAGAACCTGACCCCAATCCCGTTTCCTCGATGATGTCGGGTTCCACCCTGACACTGAGATGATCCGGATGGCCGGCTGCGAGTAATGGCAGGATGTGCGACAACAGTTGCTCGGCGCTGAGTGGGCGGACTACACCGTTTGGACAAGTTTGGGTCCAGCCGTTCTTCTCTTTGCGGTAGCGCTGTGTCCAGCCATGTTTGGTTGTGATGTAGATCGTGCATTCAGTGTTCTTCACGGCGTTTCCTCCTGTTTGTATTATGTGCACCTACCGTGGTTTATTATGTGAAGATTTGACCCTGACTAACCCTCGGTCAACAAGTTTTTCAAAAATTGCATTCAATTCTTCCGGAAGAAAGGGTCGTCCCTGGTTATTTACCGAGGTTCCAATGATCAATCCCTTCAGCACAGGTTTTTTCCCGGGTAACAGATAGATGTCCTGAATAAAACCAAATCGTAACTTGCTTTTCCTAAAAAAGATCGACCCGACAATAAATTTATCTGAATGTTTAAGCGGTGCTAAATAGTCTATCTCCGATCTGATCACTATCAGCTGTATTCCTTTTTCTGATAACTCAATGAAGTCGATATTGTTAGCCCGTAAATATTGATGACGGGCATGCTCAAGATAATTCTGGTAAACGGCATTATTGACTATGCCTTGAAAATCACATTCGTAATCCCGCACCTGCATCTCGATTTCGTATTGATACTTCTTCATTAATTGCTCCCGAGACTACAACATCCCGCCCAACTTAGTTTAAACTGAGCCGTATAACACCCTAAATTTGCCATTTCGGCAGCATGGTAGCAGCGATCATTTTTTTTGTCAAGTTTGGACATGAAATCTGGGTAGCGTCTTCATATTTTAAACACTGTTTGATTTCTACGCCAAGTCCCCAATTCTTGCAAACTCTACCGCTAACCAAAAGTAGCATGTTCCTTTTTCTTCCGGTTCTCCGCGATTCGAGTCTTCACTAATTTTCGCACAAGGACGGCCGGCAGATGCTTGTCCGCTTGAAAACGGATGGTGCCTTTACTGGTGTCGTAGGCTTTGAGCTCGTCCTTGTGAACTTCCACCGCGAAGGAACCGGGGTAGAAGGCACAGTGGTTCGCGGCCGCGCTGAACCAGACGAGCATTCTTCCCTCAAAACGGAAAGCGGGGAGCCGGTAGCTGATGCACTCTTCCGCCTTCGGCGCTGCCGCCCTGATGGTCTTTCGAAGCTTTTCGAGCGCGGCGCGCTTGTCCGTGCTCAAACCGGCGAGGTAGAGGTCGATGGTTTTGGGTTTAGCTGCCATGCAGAATTCTGGAGAAATGTAATGCCATCATATCGGCGGTTTAATTGTACCTGTCCTTTTTCTCTTTATGGCTTTCCCGCAAACTCGATCAGATTTCCGTCAGGGTCCACAATCCGGAAGAACGCGAACGTTGGACCAAACAGTTGGTAGGCCGAGCATATCTGAACCCCGGCTGCCTTAAGCGCTTCGAATGATGCCTTCACGCTGTCGGTCGCAAAACAAGGACTGAACTCAGCGGTCTGTGTTGAATTGTCGCGTTCCCGGTTGCGGTTGGCTTCCAGGTAAAGAGTCACCGTCCCGGACTTCATCAGGACACCGGGAGCCAAGTCCTCAGTCTCTTCGAAACCGAGATGCTCACGGTAGAAATCCTTCGAACGGTCCAAGTTAGTAACATAGACAGCTATCACATTCAGGTCTTTAACTCTTGTTGTTGCCATCGTTCCTCCTCATGGATGATTTTAATAACTATCTGTATGCCGTTGCGAATATTTCATCAGCTTAAAATGGTGCCTGGAATTTGTCTAAAAACACAATAATTAACCACGAAAGGCACGAAATTCTAAAAACACGAAATTTCATAACTTTTTATGCCAAAATAAGTTACGCTCTTTCGTGATTTCGTCCTTTCGAGATTTCGTGATATTTTTTGACTTTTTGGACAAGCTCCCTGTCCCCTTGTCTCATTCATGATACGCCAATCCTCACCTCTGGCACGACGGGCAAAAATAACACGCGCCGCCGAGATACTGGATCTTGGAAATCTTTGTTCCGCATTCCGGGCACGGTTTGCCCGCGGTGTTCTTGTCCAGGATGCGGACATAGCCGCCTGCCCGTCCAAACAAATCAACCTCATCATTCCTGCCGCCCAGCCGGGTCACATCGGATACGGTCTTCAGTATCGCTTTGTACAAACGCGTGATATCATTCTTGGCGAGCTCGCCGACCGGCCGCTTGGGATTCAGTTTGGCTTTGAACATAATGTCCTGGGCGATCGAATTTCCAAGACCTGGTATCAATTGGTCCTGAGTCAAAAGACCTTTGACGCTCCGCTTTTCGGTTCGGATGCACTCCTTGATCAAATTCGAGAAATAGTCGGCGGTGAATTCCTTATCGGCCGGCGTCGGCCTCATATCGCAAATGTATTTCCGCTTGAGCTCTTCGCCTTTTTTATACAATTCCATTGCACCCCACATCTGGGTCATGACGGAAAGGGCGCTGCCGTCGTCAAAAGTTACGAGGAGATGAAATTTTTTTGGCACGGCGGAGAGCGTGGGATGAAATAAAATTTTGCCGCCGCATTCGCCGAACACGAGGACAAATCCTGACTCCAAAGGGATGAACAACCATCTCCCCTTTGCATATGCCTTGCCGACCCGCTTGCCCTTTGAAAGAACGGCGAACTCCGCCGGTGAACGATTATACCATACAAATTTATGGGGCGAATTGCCCAGGCTCCCCTTTTCGATCCGCTTGCCGGCAAACGTTTGCCCCATCTGCTTCGCGAGCGTGAAGTATTCAGGCAACTCAAACATCGGTATTTCCCTTTGTCGGCAATGCCCGCTTCATGAGGCAATGATTACCACGCTTGGAAGGGTTGTCAATACTTCGACGATGACCATCCTTAATCTTTACTCCCCATTCCCTACTGCCTACTCCATACTCCATACTTTCTACGCTCCCTACCCACCGCGCCGTTAATTCGGTTGACAATTAAAATTAAAAAATGGTTGACAATGAGTTGACAATTGCTACAATTACACCATGGACACAAAAGAAAATGTGCTCAAGTATATCAAACAAAAGGGTGCAGCATCGGGCAAAGAGATAGCCGATGCCCTCGGATTTTCAAGACAGGCAATCAATAAACATCTGATACACCTCATTCACCAGAACCTGGTCGTAAAAACTGGAAGCACAAAGTTTGCAAAATACTCTCTTGCTTCCGCTGTTTCTAAAAAGCCCCCGGCGCAGAAGTTGAAAAGAAAGTTCGACCTGGCAAATCTTGAAGAAGACCGGGTGTTCAATACGATGGCTCAGGCTCTTAACTTAAAGAGAAATCTAACCAAAAACGCCTTCGAGATTTTCAATTTTGCCTTCACTGAGATGTTAAACAATGCAATCGACCATTCACAGTCGGAAGGGTGTGCCGTTGAAGTCACCCTTGACCCCTATCGTTGTTCATTTTGTGTCCGCGACTTTGGGATTGGAATCTTTTACAGCATCTTCACCAAATTCAACCTCTCGGATGAAACTGCTGCCATCGGTGAGGTAGTTAAGGGCAAACGGACTACCCTGCCTGAGCGGCATACCGGCGAAGGGATTTTCTTCACCTCCAAGGCCGGTGACACGATAATCTTTCGCTCCCATAAAACTGCAATAATTTTTGATAATATCAAACGAGACATACATATTGAAGAAAAAAAATCCATCAAAGGAACCGAAGTTACCTTCGCAATCAATTGCCATTCGAAACGCAAGCTTGCGGCCGTCTTCGGTCACTTTGCACCAGAGGAATTCGATTACAATTTCGAAAAAACGCGGGTTTCGGTAATACTCCAGCAGGGTCAATATATCTCACGCTCGGAAGCAAAAAGACTGCTCGCCGGCCTCGACCGCTTTAAGGTAGTTGTCCTCGATTTCAAAGGAGTCCGCTCTCTCGGCCAGGGCTTTGCCGATGAAATCTTCCGAGTATTTAAGAAAAATCACCCCGATATAACCATTACGATAGAAAATTTAAGTCCAACCCTCAGACCGATAATTCAAAATGTAGTTGACAATTGAATTTTAGTCCTGGTTGACAATGAGTTGACAATTCCTCTCTCCTGCCACTTCTTCTAATCTTTTCACTTTCTACTCTTTACGCCCAACGCCTTACGTTCTACGCTTCACGCCCTACTGCCTACTGCTTACTCCTTACTTTTTCCTTTTTCCCCCTCGGTTCTCGCTACTCGCTCCTCACTACACTTTACGCCCTACCCTCTACCCCTTACCCCCTCCGCTCCGCAAAGCTTCGAGTGTGACATCTCTACGGCATAGTAGCATGACGGCATGATAGCCGTTCTCAATTTTTTGTCAAGCTTGGAACACGAAATTCTGAGCAGCATCCCCAAATTTTTCCAGAAAAGGTAAGCGGATAATCGAGACAAGACCACAGCTATAAATAATTTATGGAATTTATGAACGTCCCTTTGCTCTTCTCCCCATTTGTGCCCGTTGTTCCTTTTGCTTTTTTCTCTCGCATTCCGAGGACAAGGCTAACCATCGGCTGCGCCGTTTTTCGTCTTTCCAGTATGTCGCTTGTTCTTTGAGCCAGAGTTCGCGGCCTATCTTTTTCTGCCGACGCAAATTCTCAATGCAGGGCAAGTGAGTTCTCCAGATCGGGTCGGCTGTGAACTGGACCAGAAGCGTGCAGGGGAGCTCAGAGCACGATGCGCAGGTGTCGACTTTCTTGTCGGTCGCGCATTTGATGATGTCGCAATTCTCGTCGTATGGACTCCGGACTGTGCAGCCAGTGCATCGACCCTTGTTGAAGTCCCCGCAGATTCCGCAGTAGAGCCCGCACGGTGCGGCGAGTTTTTCGTCTGATGTGTTCATGGTATCCTCAGCCCCAACATAGTTTATACTGATCCGTATAACACTTTATATTAAACATCTCGGCAGCATGGTAGCATGACGGAGGTAAGAAAGGGGGTCAAATCTCGACATTGGACATTCATAAGACTCCACTCGAAAAACACTGTGTCATTCAAATGCATTAAGTTATACGGGACAGTTCCTGATTCTCGATACGGAGCATAACCGCCTGCTCTCGGAGAGATAGTGTAGTGCCTTCTCTTCTGTAAAAAATATTGAGGACACCACACTCGCTCTTCGGAAAGAACTTTCTGTTTCCCCTCCGCTCCGTAAATATCATTTGTGCCATCTCAAACGGATTGTAAAAGTTTGACTTCGATTTTCGGCTGCAGCTCACAGGAAGGTGCGAAGCGTTGTTGGAACGATTTCATCCAATCCTTGCTTCCTTGTTTCTATTGCAATTTTGGCAAAGCAACTGAACATTCCGGTATGTGTTTGAACCTCCAAGAACGAATGGGATGATGTGGTCGAATTCCAGATTCTCGTGACTGCCACAAATAGCACATTTCGCCCCATCTCGCCGCCACACCGCATCCTTAACCGACTGTGGGATCATCCGCCCGGCAACCTCACCTGCGTCCTCCTTCGTAAGTTCGAATGGTCGGTAGTGGAGCATGCAAAATGTTTTCATCAGCTGGTCAATCTGGATTCTTAGATCTGGCGTTTCGACAATTGACAGTTGAAGATGAAGATTATCCAGAATCTCAGCAACGTGCGGTTGTGCGAGATCAAGCAACTGGTCATAACCCAAGTCGAATATCCTTTGCAGGTCAACAAGATAGAATTCCTCACTGCGACTTATTCGAAAATCGTCCTCCATCCAATCGATTTGTCTTTCAAGCAATCTCCGGACTGCATCTCGGCGTTCCCTGTACAAATCGCCCTCTCGTATATCGAGTAGTTCTCTCAACTCACCCAATGCGCCAATTTCCGTGGCGGTTATCTTATGGTCATCCAAACACGTGCCGAGGAAATGAAGAAGCAAGTCCAGCATTTCCTGCAAGTGATGGTGACGATAGTCTCTGCCAAATCGTTTTTCCGCAGCGAGAAGCTTTGCGAGTTTTGTGTTCTGCTTGTCTAACGTGCAAATCGTCTTATGAACAAATTCTGCCTCGCGAGAGAGATCACTTGAACACCTATACCCACCAAAAACCTTGTTGATGAGTGCCGTCGCAGTCCTCTCGGACGGCATTGACATTGCGCTACCCTGAAATTCAGGTTCTTCTTCCTGTAGCTCAGTGACAATTGGGTCCTGAGACGAGGCACTCGGTTGAATGAACTCACGGGCTGGAGAACCCGTATGATCTGGGACAAGCATCTGTAGGTGACAATCTTGTCATCACCGATGTAAAAGTACCCAGTTTCCACCGATTCAATTTTACCCACCT
>CAYHGV010000042.1:0-23396 GCA_964356135.1 uncultured bacterium | reverse complement strand
TCACTTCGTTCAGAATGACATTAAATGTCAAGTGATTTATGGGACAGCACACTAGTGTCGCCCGCGCGTTGTGCCAGTTTTAGGCCCGAACGGGCAGCATCTAAGAGTCCGGTCCGATCCTCACTCGAAATCCATGCCAGGACGTCACCCGGTTTGACTTTAGCCCGTTCATCGACGACAACACTTTCGATCCGGCCCGAGACCGGTGAACGAAACTCGACCCGGGTATAGGGTTGAACGGTACCGGTTGCAAGGATTTTGACCACGATACTTCCCCGTTTGACCTCGACGGTCGTATATTTTGATTGATTCGCGTGGTTGGCGCTTCGGCGGCGCAGCACCAAATACCCGCCGACAATGACCGCGATGATCACGATTCCGATCAAAATTTTCCATATTGTTTTCATTGATTTCCTCCTCCCCATGCCTTCAGTAATTGAGCCCGGGCGGCCCGGAGATTAAACTGAGCAGTCACCCGGTTATATTCGGCCGAAGTCAGTGAATTTTCCTTTTGTTGCAAGAAAAAGTAATCGGTCAATCCCTGTTCATATTGGAGTTTCGTCAATTGGTACATCTCGGTTTGTGCCACGAACGACAACCTGGCTATTTCAAGATTTTTTTCTGCCAGTTTCCAGTTGCTCCACGCCTGCTCAATCTCCTGGTCGATAGTTTGCTGTAATGCCTGAATTTTTATACCCTCGATTTTGAGTGACAGAACCGCAGCCTGGACCTTCGCCCGGGTCGAAAACCCGTTAAAGATCGGTACGGATAGATTTACCCCTGCACTCCAACCGGTGCTCTGCTCAAGAAAGTTGCTGCCCTGCAAATTAAATGAGGAAGATAAAGAAAGTGTTGGCAGGTAGTTACTCTTCGCCTGGGTAACCTGAGCCGCAAGTAGCTCTTGATTGGAAATCGCGGCGCCGACCTCCGGTCGCTTCGCCTGAGCTTCTTCGATCATTTTCTCCGGCGGGGGGAATGCTGTCGCTTTGTCTTGATAGCGTATCGATAGTTCTTCTTTTTTGGGCCGGCCAATCAGCAGGTTGAGGTTCACTTTTGCCAGACGGAGCTCTTCTTCCGCTCTCATTTTATCGTATTCGGCTTGTGCCACATTGACTGCTGCCTCTTTCACCGCCGGTGAACTTTCGGTCCCGCCGGTGTACTTCAATTTGATAATGACCAAGTTTTCTTTCCGTCTTTTCAGAATATCTTCGATCGATGCAATCTGTTCCTGCTTTTCCAGAATTTGAAAAAATGCCTGTTGTACTGAAAGAATCACTTCACTTTCGGCAAGACGGTAATTCTCTTCTGCCAGTTTCACGCGCGCTTGGGCACCTCTCACCCCAGCCCGGGCATAGCCACCCCGGTACAGCTGGTAATTCAAACCAAGAGCGGTGGAGTAGTTGCCTTGAGTGTCGCCGTTTCGATAGCCACTCGCCAGGTCGATACTTGGATAATACAATGAATAGGCACCGATCAAATCTGCCCGTGCCTGGTCGGCCGCCGTCTTTGCCTGAACAAGAGTAAGATTAGCCTCTTTCGCCCAAGAAATACAATCTTCCAGGGAAAATGCCTCTGCCCCCAAGGAATTATTATCTAAAATAAGACAACTGAAGGTGCATAAAAAAATGAATTTGCCAATCATTGTTCTCTCCTTGCAATTTTACGTTTGATAGTACAGCACACCTCACAATCGTCAAGGATGGGCTGGCCATTCTGAAAACTTGCGATCGTTGTTCCCGCTATTGGTACAGATACCATTGTTCCCTAAGTATTTGCGGTTATAATTTGCCTGCCTGTTTGAGCAACAGCAACTTCTTTTTGAGGCTGCTTTTAGCTCTGAAAATCAGCGATTCAACTGAAGATAAAGACACCTTCATCGTCTCGGCTATCTCATCATAGGAGTAACCTTCGAACCGGGAAAGGATCAACGCCAACCGCTGCCGGTCGGCCAGTTTTTTAACTGCATCCCTTACCATCTGTGCCTTTCTCTCCTGTTCAAACTTTGCATCCAGTCCTGGGCAATCCTGGACAATCGATTCGTCGAGGGGAACGGTTTGCTTCCGCTTGCGCTCATTACGGAAGTTAAGACAATGGTTGACGACGATTCGATAGAGCCAGGTCGAAAAGGCGGATTTGCCCTTAAAGTCCCGGGCATGGTGCCAGATTTTTATAAAAACTTCCTGGGCAATATCTTCGGCTGCGCCCGAATCGCCGGTGTAGCGGTAAATCGTATTCAACACCGACCGTTCGTATCTCTTCACCAGCACGGTAAACGCAGCTTCGTCGCCCTCTGCCACCCGGGCAATTAAATATGAATCCGAATCTTCCCTGCCCGTCATTTTATCCGGCTGCGTGATTCCTCTATCCATAGACCTGTTTTAGAATAAGTTCGGCGGGGCAACCTCGACGAAGAGGTGACCCCGCTTTTGAGTTCAAGGGGCTACTGTCCTTGATGCCCGCCGCCCGCTCGACCCGGGCCTTCGCCAAAACCAGGAAGCATCCCATCCGGAGGGAATTCTCCTGGATCCATCCAACCCGGACCGCGCCCCAGCAAGCGCCTCAGGTGGCGCACATCGAATTTTGCTTTTTGTTCGGCGGTTAACAATTTGCGGATTCCGATACCCAAGCCGACGTGTTGTTTTTGGAACTCGGTTTGAACCATGCCGATTTCTTCGATTTTAGCATTGAGCTTCTGCTCACTCGCTTCCTCGGTAATCAATGTCTGGAGTTCGAGTCGTTTGATTTCCAACTCCGCCCGAAGCGGTATAATCTTCTTTTCATGTTCCACGACAAGCTTCTGAATTGCCGTTTGTTGTTCCGCAGTCAAGGATTGAAAAAAACCGGCCATTCCCGCCGGTGCCGGTTCGGGCGTTGGCCTGCCGGCGGCAAAAGCGGCGGTTGCGACCGCGAGCACACCGACCACGATGCCGGTGCCCCAAAGAAATTTCTTCGGTCGGTTCATTGCGTTACCTCATTTCGAGGTCTGGTTTACGACCAAAGTCTGGTCCGGGTGGACCTTCATGGTGAGAACCCGGTCCGAACGGTCCGCCCCTCCTCTGAAACTCTTCTTCCATCGGTTGAAAGAACAATTTCTGCTGGTCGGGCGTGAGAATATTCCTGACCGAGATTACATTCTGAAATAATTTGAGTTCCAGCTGAGTCTGGAGGTCCGAAATTTCCGAAAAAAGTTTATTTCGCTTGATGGTATCGACTTCCGGCTGTCTCACCAGTTCCAGTATTTCTAATCTCCTGACATCCAGTGCTCGGCGTAAAGGCTCGATTTCCAGAGCCATCGCCTGTCGCATCGTCTTCATCGTATCCCGTTGCTCCCGGGTCAGATGGAGTCGCTGTTCAATTCTTGGTTCTCGAGGCACTGGTCGAAATCCCTTCCCGAACCAGATACTGTGGATACCTATCCCCAGTGCGACCAGATTTAACCCTACTGAAACAATAAGCGCTACAATCAAAACCTTTGTCCTCATTAATCACCCCCTTCGACAATTTCACCAAAAACATCACCTAAAGACCCTTCGGGAAAATCCTTCACCGAATCAACCCTCAAGATATAAGCGGATTCCGAAGTTGACTCCGAAGCCAATTGAATCCGTTCTTGATACAGAGCTTTACCCAAAAACAGCCCGATTACTAAAGCAAGTACACCGGCGGCGGATGCCCCTGCCGGAATAAGAATTCGTCTCAGCCAGCGCGCTCGAGGCTCCGGTTTTTCGTTGGCTATCCGCTGCCGGAGCCGGAGCGTGAAATACGGTTCGGGCTCAACTCCCGGGAGCAACCCGAGCATATCCAACACGGCGGTTAGGTTTTTTGCTTCCTGCCGGCACCGGGCGCACTGCCCGAGATGCTCCTCGACCGCCGCCCGTCCCTGCTTGGACAACTCTCCATCAAGGTAAGCAGACAGTTTTTTCTCGTCTAGACAATTCATCTTCATTATACTTATTTAGACAGTTTTTTTATTAAAAACTTGCGGTCGCTATGTGAGTGTTGTGTCCCTAAAATTGCTTTTTCGAGATACCGAGATAAACCAAAACCAGCCTGGAGCTTATCTGAAAAATCATCACGAAATGCGGCGCGTCCAAATTAGAGAATGGACGCGACATAGATGGAGCGAAGTGACATCAAACCGCGAAAGGGAGAAATCACGAAATTAGATATTTATTACAATGAATGAAGGGCTTTCGTGCTTTCAAAATTTCGTCTCTTTCGTGATAAAGATTTGGTTTATAGACATGCTCCCTGTCCCCTTTTCTCCGAAAAAACTACCGGACTAAAGCGATTTTTTTAATATCCCGGCCGTAACCGGTATTAAGAACCACGAGATAGATTCCTGCCGCCACCGGCTTTCCATTTTCATTTTTGCCATCCCAACGAGCGGCCGCAAACGGGTCGTTCGGGTCGCGGCGGTCATACCGGCCGGGCATAAAGATGGTTGTATTCCGCTCCTCTGAGAGGTCAATGAATTTCACCAGCTCTCCCGAGAGGGTAAAAATACTCAATTCAACCCAGGTCGGCTGCAGCATCAGGAAAGGAATCGAAACGAGTGTCTGCCGTTCCGGGACGAACGGGTTGGGAAACGGGTCACCCAGAGAATTACCATAGAATGGAGGCGGTTTCGGCGGCGTATAGTGGATGGCAGAGTCAATGTTGGGCAAACCATAGCCCAAAGTATCAGAAGGTTGCCAATAGTTGCTGGCGGTTTTAAAGAGAACCGCTCGTAGACTATCCAGGCTCCAGTTGGGATGGGCTTCTTTTACCAGGGCAGCACAACCGGCCACGAGGGCAGTAGCAAACGATGTCCCGGTTCCGCCTAAGTATGAATTGACGGAATCTGGGTCGGCTGCATAGATACCGGCTGCCGGCGCTAATAGCTCTGGTTTCATTCTACCATCGGCCGTCGGTCCGAACCCGCTGCCGCTTCTCGTCGTCGGCTCATTCCACCAGAGCGTGTCGGTTAACGGTCTACCCACCTGATACAGCGAATCGGTAAGTGTGCCGCCCACGGTAATTATCCCTCCGGCATCGCCCGGGGCGGTTATATACGGGCCTGGGGTTTGACTCCGGTTACCGATCGCATTGACCAGTAATAATCCGCGCTTTGCCGCCAGGGTTGCGGCGATCGATACCGGTGCCGTCTTGCCATCCATATCTTGGTATTGATACCAGTTTATGTAGCCTAAAGAGCTGGTCACTACATCCGCTCCTGCTTTTTCAAGCCACTCCAACCCTTCAATCCAGGTATCCTCTTCGACCAGAAACTCGTATAGTTCTTGAGAACCGAGTCCTTTATATTTTTCGGTTTTAGCAATAATAAAATCGGCGCCGGGCGCAATTCCGACCAGCTGGCCATATTGATATCCGCCAATGACCGACAACATTCGGGTACCATGGCTGGGCTGGGTCGGATTGTCTTCGGTCGTATCGGCATCGGTATTGTTGTCGCCGCGGTAGAACCAAAAAACATGATTGTTCGCAACCCTCGGTTCATAGGCAAACTCGTCCGGGCTACCCGGGGTCACATCCGCCTTGGTCCAACTTTGACCGTTGGTTGTCGATACCGTTGTATAGATCTGACCCTGACTTTCAAAAATTACCGTCAGCGAGTCGCCTTTGCTGCCAATGGAAAAATCCCCTAGATACAAAGCCGTATCACCGGCAAGATAGAATTTTTTGTTCCAGTCAAGCGAATTCCGATAGGCGAGAAGGGTATAGGGCGGCAAAGAGTAATCTTTATAGACGAGATGGATCGCACTATTGGCAACCAGTGCTTTCGCCGAACCGCCCAGGCTATCAAGCACCTGAGGGGTCGAGAAATTGAGCCCCGAATCGGTTGACCGGGACAGAAAAGTCTTTCCGGAAGAAAACTCGGTCCAGAGAACCGAAAGATTACCCACCGAGTCAGCTATCGCCTGGGTCGAACCGATGGGCAGTGCACCGGTGAAGAGAATTCTTTCCTCTGACCATGCCACCCCCGAAACTGAGATGCTGCCCGTTCTCAGCGCGAAGGACCTGTCACCGGCCGCATAGAAAAGATAGAGTTTATCTCCGTACTGAGTCAAAGCGGGTAAAGCACCGGCTGTGATATAGTGCCGGTCTTTCCACGAACCATCGTAATAGCCGAAGTTAATCCGGCTGTCCCAGTATAATCCGAAGCCCTGCCAGGCTAAAAACAGTGTGTCGTTGCCGGTGACCGTAGGATTGATTGCCGCATTATCGGCAAGCACATTCGAAACGGCGACCGGCTGCCAGCTTGGAGCCGATGCCCAGAACAGAAACCGGGAATATTGGCCAAAATACAAGCTATCCGCAACATAAAACAAATGAAGTGTGTTCTTACCATCGACAAACAGACAGGGGTCCTGAGCAAGAACAACATTTTTAACGATGGTATCACCGTCGAGAAAGAAGTCGTCGCCGGTAATGAAGTCATGCTCGTTAACGATTCGGACATTATTCAATGCGGTGTGTTTCCGTTTCAAACCGGTATCGAGCATACCAACCGTTACGCCCGAACCGGTATAGCCCGAGAAATATGCCCTGGGAACATTCACCATCGCCGCCTGGATATACGACGGCCCATAGGTATCTTTGTACTGATTGGTATCGTTCTGTAACCCATCCATCAGTTTTTGAGTGCGCGGTTTTTCAACGCCGGTCTCGGCATACCGTGCAACCGGTTTTATCATTTTAACAAAATTCAACATCTCGATTTTTTTCTTAAGGTCGGGGTGGATACGAAAGCTGGCGGCATTGAGCCAGTTCGATTTATACCGGAGCTCGGCACCCAGGCTGACAAGTCGATCGACATACTGCTCTGAGACCGGCAGGTCATCGGCATCAAATACTTTCCCCATATTCAAAACCCGACGTTCGATCGCTTTATCGGTCAACCGCCCGGGAAAACCCTCGTACTCCGTTTCGCCCTGGATGCCTTTATCGGTAAAAAAAACCCAGACCCGATCCACCTGGTCCGGGCCGGTACCCGCGAGAAAAACCACCAGACTTACGATCAACGGTAGCATAGGTTGGATTCGTTACGGGGAGGGGATTTCGCCCCTCCCCTCCGGTTTAACCATCAATAGTAGCGTGTTGCTGCTGCTCCCAATCCGATTCCGACGATCACCATTATAATGAGGAACAGGATGAAGATGGCAGTGGTGATGATGCTGATGATAAGAGTGATCTTACCCCATTTCTTGGTGAGCGGAGTGCCGCCTCCGGCCATGAGAATGATACCGATAATGATTCCGACAAACGGCATCAGGGCGAGGTAGATAAGATTGACGACGATGAAGATGTACAAGAGGTCCATCAGTGCGGGAATGCGGTTCCTCAGGCTTTCCGGGAACAGCTCGTTGATTGGGATTTTTGTTTCTTGATTCATTACTCCTCCTTGTTGTTTACCATCGTACGTTTTTATTTGAATGACGGCTTTGTAGACCACGCTCCAACCCTGCATCCGGCGGGTCTAAAAGCCTTCGACGACCGAAACCGATACTAAGTTTCATCTACCAGAATCAGCTTTTTTGTTGCCTCAAACGAATCCGCTCTCATCATATATTTCACATTAAACCCTTACTCTTCATGCTCGCCGAGCCCCGGTCGGAAACGATGACATGGTCCAAAACCTCCACCCCCATAATTCTGCCCGCTTCGACCAACCGCTTGGTCAACTTAATGTCGTCGTCCGAAGGCTGGGGGTCGCCCGAAGGATGATTGTGGACAAAAATGACCGCTGCGGCATTGGCAGCCAGAGCCTCTTTAAAAACCTCACGTGGATGGACGACCGTGGCATTAAGGCTGCCGATTGAGATTTCCGCAGTGCGCAGGATTTGGTTTCTCGAGTTCAAAAGCACGGCTAAGAAATGTTCCTTCTTCTTGCCTTTTAATTGCGCCTTCACCGCTTTGACCACATCCTCCGATGTGCTGATAGTCGCACGCTCGGTATCCGGATAGCTCTCCAATCGCCGCGCCATTTCCAGTGCTGCTTTCAACTGGCAGGCTTTCGCAATGCCAATACCTGTTATCGCGATCAGCTCCTCGAGTGAAGCTTGGGCGATTCCCCGAAAGTCATGAAACTGGCTTAAGAGTCGCTGGGCAATTGACAGTACTGACTCGCCCCGCACCCCCCGCCCCATAATAATTGCTAAAACCTCCTGGGCAGAAAGTGCCTCCGGCCCTAACTTGAGCAACCGTTCTCGGGGGCGCTCAAATTGAGGAAGGTCCCGAACCGTGAACGACCGCTTCATTCCACTATTTTATGATTTAATTTAAAAAAATCAAGGGGATATTTTTTTGGGGAACTGGCAGACTATAAAATTATCGGGAAAAACGGGTAGAGTATTTTCAATTGGTTAATCATTTGAACTACTTTTCGTCGGGCTAACTTTCGGATTTGGTCTCAAAAAAGGTCTTTTTCGGTCTCGGTATTATCAGACTTTGTTACGAAAGTTTGAAGTTACTGGTAACGATGATTGCGTCCCGCTCGTCCCCGACCGAAACAATCCCAATGGGAAAACCGACTTCGGTTTCAATCCGGTCGAGATAGATCCGTGCCTCTTTGGGCAGATCTTCGAGCTTTTTGGCATCACGGGTGCTCTTACCCCAACCCCGAAGCTCGACATAGCGTGGTTCGAGAAACGGTGCCAAATCCGGGTCAAATTCCTTGAGCGTCTCGCCTTCATAGCTGTAGCCAACTCCGATTTTTAATTCGGTGAACGTGTCTAAAATATCGAGCTTGGTTAATGCCAGATTGTCGAGCCCGTTCAGCTGTGCCGCATACCGGACCAACGGTGCGTCGAACCAGCCGCAGCGCCTTGGTCGACCGGTCGTAGCACCGTATTCGCTGCCCTGGTTGCGCAATTGCTCGGACAGTTCCACAGACCCTTCGGTCGGAAACGGTCCCATTCCCACCCGGGTGGTATAGGCTTTTGCCAGACCCAAAACCCGGTCGATTTTGGTGGGACCAATACCCAAACCGACACAAGCTCCGGCCGCCGTTGGTGACGACGAAGTAACATAGGGGTAGGTCCCATAGTCGATGTCTAACAGAGCCCCTTGTGCGCCTTCTAACAACACCCGTTTGTTTAGGGCTAACGCTTTATTGACCAATGCCGATACATCTGCGATCAACGGTTCGATGAACTTCCGATACTCCAGATAATCAAGAAAAATCTTCCGTTCGGATAGCGGATTGGCTTTATAGAGTTCCATCAGGAGAAAATTCTTCTGCGCCAGGTTCTTTTTTAACTTCTCTCGAAAAAACGATTCTTTCATTAAATCTCCAACCCGAATCCCAATTCGGGCATACTTATCCTCGTAACAGAATCCAATCCCGCGGCCGGTCGTCCCGATCTTCTCCCGACCCCGGCTCTGTTCCCGCACCTCATCCATAATCTTGTGATAGGGCATAATCAAATGAGTCCAGGGGCTGATAAACAACCGATTCTTAACTGAAATCCCCAACTCTTCGACAACCGACAATTCATTTTTTAAAACGAGCGGATCGATGATACAACCTGCACCCACCAGGCCGGTGATATTCGAATGGAGGATGCCGGCCGGTATCTGGTGGAAGACGACGGCTTGACCTTTAAATTTTACCGTATGGCCGGCATTCGGCCCGCCCTGAAACCGCGCGTCAATATCCATCTCGAGGCTGAGAAAATCGACAACCTTGCCTTTCCCTTCATCCCCCCACTGGCAGCCGACGACCGCTAAACAGGACATCCTAAAGAGAAAATTCTAAACCCCAAGCACTAAATTCTAAATTGAAAATTTGCCTGGAGGTGAAAGGAACACCGGAGCCAACACTACCTAGGAGAAATTTCTCTACGCCTCTCGGTGTCATCCCCGTCCTTTCGTGTTTTTAATCTTAAAAACGATAGGAGAGTGAAAATTTGTAGTTCTGGGTTTTAAAATCATAAATCCACTGGTCAATGCCAATATCGAACTGAAACCCCTTAAATTTAACCCCGCCGCCTAACGTGAAACCCAGTCCCGAAAAATCACCGCTTCGTTTCTCTTTTCCGCCAAAAATATAGTCGGCGATGGTAATGTGCGAAGTATGCCCGCCATCATTGAAGACCAAGCCTCCCCGGGCACCGGTTGCATCCTCGAAGTAGCCCAGTCGTAAGGAAAGCATATCAAAATACCAGAACTCCACACCCAGACTCTTCCAGCCTTCGTTAAACTCATAACCCAGTTCCTTAAAAAACGAAAGGCTGTCCTCCGGGTCATAAAACATTCCCACCAAAACCTTGTTCAATTCCGGGGTAACAAACAGTCGAAACAGCCGGGTGTGCAAAGGTTCGTAGCGAACGCCCGTCCGTAGCATCCGGGGTAACGGGTCGGATGCATCGGTGTCGGTATAACTGATATTCGGTCCGAAGTTCTGAAGATTCAGCCCCAAAGAAAATTTTGAAGAGATTTGATACAATAAACCCAGGTCGAACGCCCAGCTGATACCGGTACCACCCGCCTCAATGCCCAATCCTTCTCGAATGATCGGTATCTTGAAAACCCATTCCGGAACAAGATATGAGTAAATGATTTTGAAAGCCATCCCCAGACCTAAATTCGGCTTCAGCTTGAATCCGTATGCCGGGCCTAAGGCAATGTCGAAGGTCGTATAGCGACCGTAGTTGACGCCGTCCGGTCCGACAACCTGGGTTTCACCGGTTGACAGGTAGATCACATCGAATCCGATCGTCCCCCGTTCTTTGAGCGAGTGACCAAATCCCAGATATTCATAATACATTCCCGGATAGAGTCCGGGCAACCAATTGGAATGCTGGAGGGTAGCAACGGTCGAGTTGATAAATGCCAGACCGCCGGGATTATAATAGTTTGCACAGGCGTCATCCGCCACCGCACTGAACGCACCGCCCAAACCAGTCGGTCGGGCACCCGGCCAGATCATCAAAAAGACCGCGCCCGGCCGCTGAGAAGCCATCGCCAAACTTGCCAGCAGGGCGAAAGCGATTGTAGCCTTTTTCATTAGCAGCCTCCTTAAAAAATAACGCTACGATAACACTATAAATTGGGCCGTAGAGATGTCAAGGATTGCTACCAGTGGCATCAAACTATCTGGCCCCCACTCTCTTATCCCCTTGGTAAACATACTAAATTATAAAAAACGACCAAATGCTGTCAAGAGGTTTTGAAGAGAGTCCTGAAAAACCATAAAAAGCACCACGAAATCCGCCACCCAGAATGGCGGAAAGATGGAGCACCGCTCCATCAAAGCCCGAAGGAACGAAAATGGTTTTGATTTCACTGCGTTCAATCTATACTTCGTATTTCGTGATAAAAACCCCTTTTTGAGAGATTCCTTGAAACACCGAATTTCTAAAGTCGCTATTGACAGACCGGAAACAGCTTTTATAGTTGATTTCTAACTCAAGGAGGGACGATGCGCTTGTTGCTCTGTTTAGCAATGTTTGTAACCAGCCTGGTAGCAAAACCATACCTGTACCTTTCCTCCCGGATGTATGCGCCGGGCGAAGAAATTACCGTCCGGTTGGAAACCGAGGGAATCGATCTCCTCAACCTCCGTCTCTACCGGATCGACAAGCCGATAGATTTTTTCAAAAAACAGTCCGACCCTCATTCAATCACCACTGCCAATACCAAACAGGTCATGAACTCATTCAATATTTTAAAAGATATTGTCCAGCGACCGGCGAAAGACAGCCGCTATCTGGTTCGAGAAATTCTCACCGAACCGAGCCGGGTCGCTTTACGCGATTATTTGGGCATTGAGACCGTAGCCGAAAAACCGAGACCGCCGGTCAAAGGAACCGTGCCCGTGCTTAAGGAATTTCCCCTGGTCCAGGAGGAAAAATATCTCATTCCCAAAGAAGGCGAAGAGGACTACGGCTACTACTACGGCGACCTCAACCTGGGAACAATGGAACCCGGCGTCTACCTCCTGGAAGCCTATTATGGACTGCGGGTCGCCTACGCGCCGATCATTGTCACCACGATCGGCGTTATCACCAAACAGAGCCCCAAAGATTTTCTGGTCTTCACCTGCGAGCGGCAGCGCGGAGCACCGAAAGCGAATACCGATATCGTCATCATCACTGATACGACGGTGGTAAAATCGGGGAAGAGCAATCGGGATGGAATGTATCTGACGAAAGTTGATACCAGCGGTATCATCGTCCTTGCCAAAAATGGACCGGATTTCGCCATCTCCGAGAGCTATTTTTACGGCGAAACCGACGCCCATTATAAAGTCTACCTCTATACCGAACGGCCGATCTACCGCCCGGCGCAGGTCGTCTACTTCAAAGGGATCGTCCGGGAGTTCGATCGCGGCGAATACAAAACACTGGGCGGAAAAAAAATAGCGGTTGAAGTTACCGACCCGGACGGGACGAAAATTTATGAGCAGGAGGTAACGACCAACAAATTCGGTTCGCTCTCCGATTCACTGCTCCTGAGTGATAAAGCAAAGCTCGGTCGCTATACGCTATCGACCCGAATCAACAATTCGTACCATTCGGTCCAGTTCCAGGTCGAAGAGTATCGCAAACCCGAATACAAAATAGAAGTCAAAACCGATAAACCGGCATATGTTCAGGGTGAAAAAATCGGCATTGATGTCAAAACCGACTACTTCTTCGGTGCACCGGTGGTTGACGGTGCGGTAAAACTCGTCATCTACCGTGCCCGCTATTCCTACGGATGGTACTATGGCTATGACCTGTTGGAAGAGTTGACCGGCACGACCGACAACCAGGGCCGGACCCGCTTCGACTACCAACTGCCCAAAGCCACCGAGTCATTTATTTATAAATTTGAAGCACGGGTCCGGGACAAGGCACGCCATGAAGAAACCGGCAGAACCCAGGCAAAGGCGTTCGCCGCGATGGTCGTCGTCAATGCCCAAACCAGCACCTATGTCCTCAAACCCTACGAACGGCTGACGATTCAGCTTAAAACCACCGACCTCTTGGAAAAACCAACCGCTGCGCCGGTTGCGATCACCGTCCTCTGCGAAGGCAAAGAAATTTTTAGAACCAACACCTTCACCGACACCTATGGCCGGGGCAAGCTCGAATACCAACCGACCCGGGAAGGCGATTACCGGGTTGTCGCCATGGTAACCGATGATGCCGGCAACACCGCACAATCCGAAGAGTGGTTCTGGGTCACCAAAGGCGAGTATTTTTCTTACCAAACCGACCAGTTAGAGATTATCGCAAGCAAAAAAGAATACCAGCCGGGAGAAGTGGCTAATTTTCTCGTCATTTCGCCCAACGAGGGCTCCTGCCTGTTAACGACGGTTGAAGGAGTCGGCATCTACTACTACCAGACGGTGGAACTCAAAGGCAACACCGCTTTAATCCAGCTGCCGGTCAAGAAGGAGTACGCACCCAATTTCTACTTCAGTATCTGCCAGCTGGTCGAAGATAATTTTGATGAAAAAACTCAAGGCATAAAAGTATCGACCACCGACCGGCTTCTCACAATCCAGCTCAGCGCTGATAAGAATAAATATAAACCGGGCGAAACCGGCAGTATCGCGGTTGAGGTGCGCGATGCCCGGAATCGACCGGTCGAGTGCGAACTCTCGTTCGGTGTCGTCGATGAAGCGATCTATTCCCTCGCATCCGAGATCGCCCCACCCATCGACCAGTTTTTCTACGGCGAACAAGAACACCTCGTTTCCACCTCAAGCTCAGCCTACTTCTCGTTCTGGGGTTACGAGCGCGGCTACCGGGAACTTGCTTCGGCGGCAAAGGATAAAGAAGTTCTTGCCGCCTACAAAGGCCGGGAAGAACCGGCAGTGCGAGAAAAATTCAAAGACACTGCATTCTGGCTTGCTTCGGTTACTACCAACCGTCAGGGTAAAGCCTGGGTCAAACTCGAGTATCCTGATAACCTCACGACCTGGCGCACCACGGTCAAAGCATTCACTGCCCAGACGTTGGTCGGAGAAAATATCTTGAAGACCCTCGTAAAAAAAGACCTCCTCGTCCGGCTCATTCCACCGCGGTTCTTTACCGAACGGGACAGCTTAGTCATAACGACCATCGCCCATAACTATCTCGACCGCGACCAGCATGTTCAGATGGGATTAAATGTTTCGGGCGTTGAGCTTCTGTCCGCCGCCTCGATTGAAACCGACATCCCGGTCGGCGGCTCTGCCCGCATCGACTGGCCGGTGCGAGCAACCAGTGCCGGGCCGGTTGAGCTCCTTGCCCGGGTCGCTTCGCCTCAGGCCCAGGATGCGGTCAAACTCGTCGTCCCGTCCCAACCCCATGGTTTGGAGCGAACCTTAAACATCGGCGGCATCCTGCGGCAGGACAACCAAACTGACTCTAAGGATTTTACCGTTCCGCCGGAAGCGGCGAAGAGAAATATCCGGGCGGCGATTACGTTGACTCCAACCTATTCCGCCGGGATTTTTGCCGGTCTCAAATATCTCGCCTCGTACCCCTATGGCTGCGTCGAACAAACGATGTCGAGCTTTTTGCCTGACCTGGTTTTGGCAAAATTGATTAAAGACCCGAAACGCGGCGACCCGGCATTAGCCAAGGAATTGCCGGTCATGATTGCCAAAGGACTGGCACGGCTCTACAACTACCAGCACAGTGATGGTGGTTGGGGTTGGTGGGAACACGACGAAACCGATCCGTTCATGACCGCCTACGCCCTCTATGGATTATTCCTTGCACAAGAAGCAGGCTATAGTGTTACCCCGTCGGCTTTAGAACGGGGGACTAATTCTTTAATTTATCAGTTCGGTACCACCGACCTCGAGCCGGTCACGAAAGCTTTTATGCTCTATACGCTCTCGTTCAGCAAAAAAGATCTGAAATCGACCTTCGAATCCATTCTCCCCCAGCTCAACCCGGACAATCTCAATCCCTACGGCCAGGCGCTGATGGTTCTCACCCTTACCCGTTTAGACCGAAAAGCCGAGTCCAATTCCTACCTTGCCCGCTTAAAAAAATCGGCAAAGATGCTGGGCGAGATGTGCTACTGGGAGGGAAGAACACCCCACTCCTGGTATGACGATGCGACCGAAATCACCGCCACTGCCCTCCGGGCACTATTAGCGGTCGAACCTAAAAACGATCTCGTTTTCAAGGCAACCTATTGGCTCTTACGCCACCGCCAGGGAACGGGCTGGAAATCGACCAAAGATACCGCTCTTGCCCTGCTGGCGTTAGCCGAATTTTTAAGTCGCTACCCTGACCGCCCGCCGAATTTCCAGTTGGCGCTGACGATCAACGGTCAGAAGATCAAAGAGTTGAGCATCAATAAAAACAACCTCAATCAATGTAACGATGCCCTGACCGTGGGTAGTGCTGCGATAAAAATCGGAAACAACCGGGTCGAAATCTCCAAAACCGGCAAAGGATTCCTTTTCTATTCATTCATTATTACGTACTACAGCCAGGAAGAAAACATCCAGGCCGGCGGCAACCGCCTTCAGATCAGCCGCGAATATTACCATCTGCGTCCGGCAGAATCCCAGGACCGAATCGTCTATCAGAAGGTTCCGTTCAGCGGTGTCGCTAAAGTCGGAGAACCTCTCCTCGTCAAACTGACTCTTGATGGGAGCGATGAAAACGAGTATGTGATGGTCGAAGACCCGTTGCCGGCTGGGGTCGAAGTGGTCAAGAATACGGAGAGTTACATAATCCCGGACGAACGGGGCTATACCGGCTACAGCTGGTGGAGCTGGTGGTGGGCGGACCGTGAAGTCCACGACGATCGGGTCGCCTTTTTCATCAGCCACCTCTACTCCGGCTCCCATACCCTCTCCTATATTGTAAAACCATTTCTCCCCGGAACCTTCCACGCGATGCCGGCGGCAATCTCGTTGATGTATTTCCCGGACGAACGTGCCCATTCCAACGAGCAGCTGGTCAAAATTCAAGAATAGGAACAGGACAATAGGACTGCCTTTAAAAGGAAAGGAGAAATTATGAACAGGAGTGTTATCGTCGTGACGATGCTCCCGTTAATTCTTTTTGCCGCATCGCCCAAGCTGCGGCTCGGCTACTACGGTCATTCGATGTTCGAGGTCGTTTTACCCTCGGGCATCCGCATCATCACTGACCCCTTCGACCTGACAACCGGCCCTGACTTTCCAACCGGCATTACCGCCGATGTCGTCGTTATGAGCCACGACCATTTCGACCACAATTATTCGGCCGGAGTGGGCGGTACTCCGACCCTTATCTTCTGGGCAAACGGCTCTGCCCGCGGAATCGACTTCACTGCCACACCCACCAAACACTTTCCGACCGGGGCGGAAGGCGATAATCACATCATGACCTGGCAGGCTGGGGGTTTGAAGTTCAACCACCTGGGCGATTACGGCGATGCACTATCTGCCGGCGATAGCACCGTCCTCGCCCAAACCTCATTCCTTTTCATTCCGGTAGGTGGCGGACCGACCATTGATGCCAGCGATGCGAACGATCTTATTAACCGGGTCAACCCGATTGTCGCGCTCCCGATGCACTACAAAACCCCTGACCACTCAGCCGGTTTCAACAGCCTCGCCACCCTTACCCAGGCAAATGCTGCTTTTACCTCCCTGATCGTAACCAAAGCCGCCTGGATTGCGGTTGACCCTAACGAGCTTCCATCCGGTCCGGTAATCTGGGAACCGGATTATTCGAGTGAACCACCTGGTGACCTCGAGGCAAAAGAAATCTCGGTTCTCGATCTGTACACCGCACCCTATGGTATCAACATCGAGGTCAAAAACAACGCCAGCCGCTCGGCTGAGGATGCCCAATTGATACTTACCATCTTTGATTCCACCAGCCTGATTCAAGCTGAGACCACCCTCATCAGCCTGTCCGCCAGTGAGGACAAAGAATTTTCATTCGGCTTCTCTCCCCCTGCTTCCAATCGCTATACCATCTGCGGCGAGGTCGTTTATCCCGCCGATGAGGTGCCACCCAATGATACCGTATCGATCGAGGTTGACTTCACCGCCATCGCCGAATCAAAACCTGCACCGGAACCAAAACTCAACGCACGCTGGCTTGCCGATGGTATTCTGTCTATTGAGTACGTGGTCGACAAGGAAAAGTCTACGCTTGCACTCTATGACGCCAATGGCAGGGTTATTAAACGCTTCGATTTGAATCAAACCCCGGCAGGTAGTATCCACTGGCAGCCGGAACAATCGCTCGCCCACGGCGTATATTTCGCAAAAATGTCAACTGCCCGCGGTTCGCTCACCCGAAAACTTGTCCTTGTCCGTTCGGCAAACCGGTAGCACGATGTTGACAAAAACCGAATCAGCTATAAATAATTAAGGAACTACGATGAACACCGAGCAGACCCAAAAATCTAAAACTATAAGGAGGTCGGAATGAAATACTTTGTAGCCATCGTCGCAAGCGCAGCACTGCTCCTCTCTTTCAATTCTTGCACCAAGTGTGACCGGTTCGGTGAACGGGCGGTTGAACGCGGAATCGAAAAAGCGATCGAACGGGGATCCGGCGGCAAGGTTGATCTCGATGTCGGCAGAGATGTTAGAATTCCTGTCTCGTTCCCACGGGAGCTGATACCCCCTGGAGGAAAAGCGATTACCAAATGGTCAATGCGCGACAAAACGGAAAGCGGCGATGTGGTTGTCTTTGAGACCCGCACGAGCCTCGACCGGTTGGTTTCTTACTACGAGGGTCTTTCCGGCTGGAATGTCCAGAGCAGCATGGAAGGGTCGACCGGAACGATTCTCGTGCTTGAATCAGGTTCAGATAAAGCGGCGATTACCGTTGCCGAGGGTGAGGATAACAAAACCACGGTTAACGTCATCTATACAAAACAATAACCGCTCAGTACTCATTCCGCCCCGTTAGAGAGTCTCAGGTTCGATCTGACGGGGCGAAGTCTTTCTATCTGGTAATCCAGCAAAAAAATCGAAGTCCATTTCCACATAAAGTAAAAAAACTGCTTCGTGCTCAATCGCATTGCGGCTGTAGTGGTCGGATTTATCCGACACATAGAGCAGGGCGGATTGTGCGATACAATGCGAAGCATAGAGCGACTAAACGGAGCTCAATCCACCACTACATTTATTTGCATCCCCGGTCGCCGAGGCGACTTCGTGTCAGTTCGTGGTTATTTTTTAATTCTTTCGCGACTGGAAGTCGCTCCCACAATTAACCAGCCGAGCGGTTTGACAAAACAAAGCCGGACTCTATAATAGAACGAATGGAAAAAATGTCATATCAACCACTGAGAGCCGATGCTCGGATATAAGTTTTTAATCGCCCTTTTTTTCGTTTCGACCCTTACGAGTTCAAAGGGTCGAACGACAGTGGACGGTGAATTTCAAAAATACTGCCAAGAACTGGGAAGCGATCAGGTAGCCGTCGGGGTGATGGATTTGCGGACCGGAGATCTCATCGCCACCACTAACGAAAACATCCTCTTTCGGAAACGATTTCCGCCCGGTTCAGTTTTCAAGATTGTCACCGCTCTGGCCGGGCTCGAAGCAGGTGTGATAACCGCCGATGAGAGTTTATACTGCTCCGGCACGATCACGCTCCACAATCGAAAGCTCGCCTGCTCGCTGCAGAAAGGGCACGGCTGGATGGATGTGAGCCGGGCATTGACTTACTCCTGCAATAATTTCTTTGAGCGGCTTGCCGACCGGTTGGATGGCGAGTCGCTTCTCCGCCCGGCGCGCACCTTAAAACTCAACCAGCGGGTAGGCGTTGACCTGCCGGGTGAAATCGCGGGAATCGTCGGGCCGCTCAGCACCGAATCGGAAAAGATCGATTTTGCCATCGGCGAAGGTGCTTCGATTCAGATCACACCGATTGCGCTCTTAGCGCTTATCTCCGGTATCGCCAACCATGGCCGGTTCCTGCGCCCCAAACTCGACTCCTCCCTGCCCGCGCAAACCCTGGCGGCACTACCCGACAACCGGCATCTAACCCTTGTCCGGGAGGCTTTGCGCCAGTGTGTAAAAATCGGCACCGCCACCGCGGTTATAACCCCCGGCTTGGAAATCGCAGGCAAAACCGGTACGCCGGTTTATATTGACGGCTGGAGAACGCACGGTTGGTTTACGGGCTTTGCCCCGTACGAACGTCCCGAGATCGCAGTCGTCGTCCTGGTCTTAGAAGGCCAGGGAAGAACCGATGCCGCGCCGCTGGCAAAAAAAATCATTGAAAAATATTTTGAATTGAAATATGAGTAATAAGAATTATATGACCACGTTATCCGAAGGATCGAACGACCGCAGGGAGTTCAAAGCCACGAAACGCGAAGCGTCGGTTGAGCGGAGCGAAACCAAATTAAGAAAGCACGAAGAACAACTTATTGAAAATAGTACACGTATGTTTTCGTATTTTGACCCCTTTACAATCGCTCTATTCTTCGAATTTCGTTCTTTCGAAAATTTCGTGATACTACCACTTTATTATAAAAATGGCTGAACTCATCTTTTATTTATTTTCATTCGTCGTATCGATTCGGCTCTTTGAACACGAGCATCCCACGGCGCTGAAGGTAGAAACCGAAAAACAAACCGTGCAGATCGTAGTCAAGGGTTCGCAGCTCAAAATTGGTGAAAAACTATTCGACTATTTTAATATTTCCGGTGAATCACCTAATCTTCTGACGGTCGAAAATATTGAACCCCGCCGCTACGGGGGCGGACTCCAGGTCTACGCCCAGAACCAGGAACTGGTAATCATAAATCTTATCGATGATAAAGAATATCTCTCGTCGGTCGTGTCCTGCGAAATGCCCCAGGCACGGTTTGCGGCATTAAAGGCTCAGGCAGTAGTTGCCCGAACCTTTCTCTACGCAAATCTCCAGCGTCATGGCAGTTACGACCTCTGCGACCTCACCCACTGCCAGGTGTATAAAGGTCTCGACTACCAGACGGAAATTGCCAAGCGGGCAGTTGATTCGACCAACGGCCTGGTTTTAAAATACGCCGGCAACCTATGCGAGGTCTACTACCACTCCACCTGCGGCGGAAGAACCGCTGAGCCGGGTTCGGTCTGGGGTAGCGATTCGACCCCACCCTACCTGGTTTCGGTGAACGATTCAAACTTCTGCGAAAATTCAATCCATTACCGCTGGCGGTTCGAAATCTCCAAGGACTCGCTGGCAGCACTTCTTGGATCCGGCCCCCTGGGCCATATCTCGGTTATCGAGTTTAACCGGGACCGCCGACCAAAGCTCATACGCCTGAGCGGTTTACGGGACAGTGTCTGGACCGCCTGGGATTTCCGAAACCGAATCTGTCGCGAATCGAACTGGAATACGGTCAAAAGCTCGTTCTTTGATATTATTGACCATACTACCTGGATTGAACTTGCCGGTCGGGGGCTGGGCCATGGCGTCGGAATGTGCCAGTACGGTGCTTTAGGCATGGCGGAGAAAGGCTATGACTTTATCCAGATTCTTAAACATTACTTCCCCGGCACCGAGGTTAAAAAATGGCCCTGATCTTTTTGGTCTTTTCGATTACGATCCGAACCGACCGGTATGAAATTATCGCACCAGCCGATTCGAGTACGGTTGAAATTCAGCACCTCATAAAATATTTAAAAACAGCCGAAATCACAACCACCGATTTTCTCGAAATCAACCCGCCCCGGAAAATCACAATTGTTCTCTGCCCGACCAGCTACGATTTTTCGAAGCTGACCGGCCAGCCCGTTTGGCGGGCAGCGCGCACTATTGACAGCACCCTCTATCTCCAGCCGTTACGAACCCTGGAGAACCGGGGTATCGCCCAAACAACCATCACCCATGAATATAGCCATCTCCTCCTGGATCGGTATGAGCTCCCGTTATGGCTCGAAGAAGGCTTGGCCGTCTACTTTTCCGGCGAGGTTGAAAATCTGAAACGAACCGCTGATGGCCAGGCAGAACCAAAACCGGCAGCAATCGAAAAAATGCTCAGGAGTTCTGACCCGGATTCGGTCCAGACCGGCTATGCATACGCCCATAGGCTCATTCTCAAGCTCATGGAAAAATCAGGACGAGAAGGTATCATCAGGCTGTTAGGTGAGGCTGTGAAATGACTATCTTACAGCCCAAGAGCGAAGTTCGTAGAAACAGGTCTTTAGACCTGTTAAATAAACTTATTGCTAAATTGAAAAAAGAAAGTATAATTATTCTCATAGAACATGAACCGTCGAGCATACCCGGACAATTACTTTAAAATATACCCGGAGCATTATTCTTTGTGTGCTCCACGCTCTTTGTGGCTCAACAACCTAAGGAGGGACAATGAATAAGCGGGTAATCAAAGGTTTAATCATCGGTGGCGGTGTGGTCATAGTCCTGGCAATAGGGTTTTTTGTAGCCTATGCCGCTCTCTCCGCTACTCCCAAGCTTGCAAAAAAAGTTTCCGCCATTGAGGAGCTGCTGCCCGAGGGTGCTCGACGCTATGTCGTCTTCGAAAACCCCCAGGCGTTGCTCAAGCTCTATCGCCATGGCGACTTGCATAAAAAGGCGGTAGATCTGGGTATTGAAAAGGATTTCTTTGCCCTGCCCGAGATTGAACGTTTCCAGAAACAGACCCACGGCCAGTTTTTCCAGATTTTGGGTCGAAGAGTACTGCTCGCCGACTATGCTCCCGGATGGGTGATGATCAGCCAGCCCGGCTGGACGGTACGAATTGCATGGCGCTGGGCAATCAAAAGCGGCGAGGTTAAGAATCATCAGGGTGTTCCCTATACAAAACTCAAAGGTGGTCAAACCTTCTGCTTTATCGGTAAATACTTCTGGTTTGCATCGACCGAAGAGCTGCTGCAATCGCAGATCGACCTTGCCCATCTGGGTACGGGAATCTCCGAATCGGCTCAAACCACCCTACCAAAGCAGACCCTCATCTACGGCAGACTGTTAAAAGGAAACCAGTTTTTCACTTTTGATAAACTCGACTATTATCTCACCCGCGCCAAAACCGGTACTGCATTCAACATCCAGATTGACAACCTGGGCGGTTCTATCGGCAGTGCGTTAGCCCGCTGCGAACCACCCGGCGATTACTCGTTCGTTCCGGTCAACGCCGTCGGTTTTGTGAACCTTGCCCGGTTGGATCCAGCCCAGGTCTGGCAGGTTGCCCAGCAGTTCGCCCGTTCCCAGAATCGGCCCGCGTTCGAGCTCGAACCGACCGTCGAGCGGTTCTTCGGCAAATTCAGCAACGAAGGATTTCTCATCTTTTCCGGCTTCGATACCGAGAAAAGCTTCGCCCCGGCGATGTTCTTATTGGGCTTAAAACTGAAATCGCCGTCGCTGCCGGAAGAGTGGCCCGCCATTGCCCCCTGGCTTTTGGGTATCGGTCCTACCCAGAACGTAACCTATGAGAGTTTGAGCGTCGACCTGTTTGAACTGGGAGAAAACCTGCCGACCTTCGCTTCAACCCACTGTGCCGGTTATTTCCTTCTGGCAAACAGCACCGACCTCTTAAAAATGGTTATCGACACAAAAACCGGTAAAACTTCACCGGTCGAAGATGACGGCATTTTCAAACCGGCAAAACAGGGGCTGAATATTAGCCGGCCCGCCTTCTATCTCAACATCCCGCGCCTGCTTGCGGCGTTAAAACCCTATTTAAGCTATGCCGGTGACAAAAGCGCCTACTTCTCCGCCAAAGATGTCGAAAAACGCATCACCCCGCTTCTCGATGCCATTCTGACCAAAGCCTACGTAGGGCAGATTTCAACGCAGAACCGGAGCCTGGCGGCAGAAATTTACACCGTCCCAAAATGACCACCCAGATGCTATTCCTGGAAACGATAGACCCTGGAGGTTTTTAAAACCATTACAATTTTGAGAACCAGCGTCTCACCGACAGTTCCGACTGTACCCCGAATAATTTTTCCTCGTCGATTCTAAAGTTACATTGACTTAGAATTTTAGTTGCCTATAATTTTTTTATGGTCAAGGCAGGTTGGGCGGTCGCCGGGCACCTTTGTTATCAGGCTGTCGGACCACTACATATATTTGACCATCTGCCGATTAAGCTTCCGGATGCAGATGGAGATTACCTGACAAAGGTGCTTGGAGGAAAGTCCGAGCTCCAGCGGGCAGGACGCTCCCTAACTGGGAGGTAGTGGATGAAAAATCATCCATTAACGGAAAGTGCCACAGAAACTACACAACCGAAACGGCAGGGTCGAGTGAAAAGGGCAGAGTGCAGAGTAAGCACTTACCACTTGACGCTCAGCACCGTCGTTTTGGCAATGGTGAAAAAGTGCGGTAAGAGCGCACTCCGCTCGGCCGTGAGGCGAAGCGGGGGCAAACCCCGTCCGGAGCAAGACCGAATAAGAGGGAAGGGCCAGTCCCGTGGAGTAATTTGTCACACTCCACGGGACTGGCCTGGTGGAGTAGTCTATATTCCACAGGGCTGGCCCAGCCCG
>CAYHGV010000041.1:0-23701 GCA_964356135.1 uncultured bacterium | reverse complement strand
AGGGATTAGGGAACAGGGTTTAGGTGCTAGTGACAAACACTGGCACTCAGCACTCTGCACTATTCACTGCCCTATCTACTCTCGGGTAGGTCGCATGAGGCCGATGGCGCGGGTGAGAAATCACCCGACATCGGTCCCAGATAGATGACCGCACAAATACAGAACTCGGCTTATAGACCTGCCTTGACCGTTGTTACTGAATATAATAATGAAGACTAATAAAAGCGAATAAATGCGGAATACTAACAAAACAGGACGCAATTCAATTTTGTGGGTATTGCCGCCCGAGCCTGATCTCACCCTCCTCAAAAACCTCAGCGCCGAGACCAACCTGCCGCCGTTGGTTGTCAAACTCCTGCTTGAACGCGGCTACAAAACCAAAGAGGAGATGCGCGCATTCTTGAGACCGAAATTGGAAGATTTGGAAAATCCCCTCCTTCTGCCGGATATCGAACGCGCCGTCGAACGAATTTCAAAGGCAATCAAAACCCCGGAACGGATTTTAATCTACGGCGATTACGATGCCGACGGGGTGACCGCGACTGCCCTGCTCGTCTATCTCTTGAAACAGCTGGGTGTCACCGCTTCCTTTTATATTCCCCGTCGGGAACGGGAGGGCTACGGCCTCTCCGATACCGGTATCTGGCAGGCAAAAGAAGAAGGATTCAATTTAATTATTTCGGTCGACTGCGGCACCACCGCGGTCGAAGAAATAAACCTTGCCAGCCACCTGGGTATCGATGTCATCGTCTGTGACCACCACGAGCCGAAAGAATCTTCCCCGTTGCCGCCTGCCTATGCCCTGATTAATCCCAAGCGCAAAGACTCCCGCTACCCATTTCCTGAGCTTGCCGGAGTTGGAGTCGCGTTCAAGTTGGCATGGGCGCTCATCACCGCGCTTGGAAAATTCCCCGCATTTTTGTACGAACATTTGGATTTGGTTGCTTTAGGAACCATCGCCGATGTCGTCTCGTTAACCGGTGAGAATCGAATCTTAGCTAAGTTCGGAATGGCACAACTTTCAAACACGAAAAAGCCCGGGCTGCGCGCCCTCTTGAAAATCACCGGCTTGGAAAACAAAGAGATTTCCGCATACCATATCGGATTTATCCTCGGCCCCCGGATCAACGCATCCGGGCGGTTGTCGGAGGCGGAAAAAGCGGTCCGGTTATTGATTACCGAGGACCCTGCCGAGGCGCTGGAACTGGCAAAGGAGCTGGACAGCGAGAACCGCCTGCGCCAGAGTATCGAAGAGGGTATCCTGAAAGAAGCCACGGCACGGATCGAACAAGAAGACTGGCAGCGAAAACGGGTGCTGGTGTTAGCCAGCGAAAACTGGCACGAAGGAGTGGTGGGCATCGTCGCCGCCCGGGTTGTCGAACGATACAGCCGACCGGCTATCCTCATCGCCTTAAAAGAAAACCGGGGCAAGGGTTCGGGGCGCAGTATCCCCGGATTTCATCTCTACCAGGCATTAAAAGCATGCGAAGACCATTTGCTGAGCTTTGGCGGTCATAAGTACGCCGCCGGTGTGCTGGTGAGCCGGGACGAACTCGAATCCTTCGAGGAAACGATCAATTCGTATGCCTTTAAGCACTTCCCCGACGACCTCTTCCAGAAACGGCTCTTCGTTGACAGTGTCGCTTCCCTGTCTGAGATTGATGAACGGCTCCTGCAAATCTTACAATGGTTCGAACCTTTTGGGCCGGACAATCCCAGCCCGGTCTTCTCCACCCGGGCGTTAGAAGTCGTCGGCTATCCCCGGACCGTCGGCAAAGTTAGAGACCACCTCAAATTCAAAGTGCGCGAAAACGATAAAGTCCTATCCGCGATCGCCTTCGGCATGGGCGAGCAACTCTTAAAATTAGAGGTCGGCAAAAAAGAGCACATCGATATAGCGTATCAATTCGAGGAGAACACCTTTACCGGCAAACCTCGATTAGAACTGACAATAAAAGATTTAAAAATCAGATGTGGAAGTTAAAGGAAGTTTGCGGACTAAAGTTCTTTGAACTCAACTGCAACTCCCGATTTTTAATAGTTTTTACCAGTAGAATCGGCGGTGTGAGTTCCAATAATTTTCAGAGCCTCAACCTCTGCTATGGCATCGGCGATACAGATGAAAATGTCGACGAAAACTTCTCCCGCTTAAAAAAGGTCTTTACTATCCAGCGCATGGTGAAGCTGAATCAAATTCATTCCAATAAGATTTTCTACGTCCAGGACACCACCACGTTTTCCGGCGATGGGATTTTTACCGACCACCCCGGTTTAACCTTGTCGGTCAAGGTTGCCGACTGTTTGCCGATTTATTTTTATGGCACTAGGTCACCGATTATCGGACTCTGTCATGCCGGCTGGCGGGGCACGGCCGCAACGATTAGCGCGGCGATGGTTCGGGCAATGGTTGAGAAATTTGCCATACTCGCGACCGACCTCGCCTACGCCTTCGGTCCCTGCATCTCCACCTGCTGCTATCAAGTCGGCGAAGACGCGCAGCAGGCTTTCAATTATCATTTTGTAATCGAACGTTCGGGTAGAAGGTTCCTTGACTTAAAGGCGGCTAACCGTTCGGTCTTACAAGCATTGGGCTTGCAAGAAGTCGGCTCGTTAGACTACTGCACCCGCTGCCATAGTGAATTATTCTATTCTGCACGCCGGGACAATTCCACCGGTCGAAACCTGGCATTGATTCAAATAAAAAAGATATAAGATAGCTCTGACAAAGTATAAAAATTACCACGAAATCACGAAAGGACGAAATTCACGAAAAATAGAAGATAATATTTTCAACATATTTACGATTTGAACTCCTTGCAGTCGTTCGATCCTTGGGATAACGTGTTTTCCAAATTTCGTGGCTTTCGTGGTAAAAAAGAGTCTTTCAGAGGTCTCACATAAAGATTCTTGACAACCGATGACTGCTCCATTATTTGTTGAGTAAGTATAAGTTTTTAAAAATGATATTTACTTTGTGCTCTTTGTGTGCCCCATTAGATATCCATTTTTTAAGATTATAGTATCTAACGGGGAACTTTGTGGGCTTTGTGGTCCAATCTTTTATTAATTAATATCCGAACTTCTCGCCCGGCTGGGGACGGTAACCGTTCACGAAATCGCTACCGGCCATTATTTTTTTTCCTTCCAGTTTGAGTTTCAAAATCTCGAGACTGCCGTCGCCGGTCGCTATCACTAGTGCCTTCGGTTTTGCAACAACCGAGCCCGGCTCTCCTTTACCCGCAACCAACTTCGCCCGGTAGATTTCTACCCGCTTTGTGCGAAAGAAGCTATACGCCGCGGGCTGTGGGCTCAATCCGCGGATGAGATTGAAGATTTCGCGTGCCGGCTTGTGCCAATCAACCAAACACTCTTCTTTGCGAATTTTGGGGGCAGGACTCGCCAACCGGTCGTCCTGAAAAGTCGTTCGGACTTTGTCTTCCGCCATCAGTCGAAGGGTGGTGACCAACATCGTCGCCCCGAGCTCGGCAAGCCGTGGAGATAGTTCGCCATAGACCTCCTCTGGTCCAATTTCTATCGTTTGTTGTAAGATTATCGAACCGGTATCGACCCGCTCATCGAGAAAATAGGTCGTCACGCCGGTTGTAGCTTCACCCGCCATCAGCACGCGCTGAATCGGTGCTGCGCCCCGGTACCGGGGAAGCAGCGAAGGATGAACTCCGACCGAACCTTTGAGCGGAACCCCAAGCAGCAGCGGTCGTAAAATATAGCCGTAGGCAACGATGATAAAGACATCCGGTTGCAATGTTTTCATCCCCTCAGCAAAATCCGGGCTATGCGGGTCTTCCGGCTCAAAGACCGGCAGACCAAGCTCGGACGCCAACTCTTTTATCGGTCCCAGCTCTGGTTTTAAGCCCCTGCCTTTCGGTTTCTCTTTGGGAACGACCACCCTGACGACCTCAAACCCGTTATTAAAAACGGCCGCCAGGCACGGCTTGGCAAATTCTGCTCCACCGAAAAAGGTAATTCGCATCTACAAATTAAACCGCAGATACACGCAGATTTCCGCAGATAAGTTACAAACTATCGGGAAATCTGGTTACTGAAGCTTCTGGGCTACTGCCGCCTTGTCGACTTCGATCTGGACATTCTCCGCAATCTTAACGACAAAACTGTTGTCTTTAACCGACGTGACGACACCATGGATGCCACCCGAGGTGATCACCCGGTCGCCTTTTTGCAGATTGCGCAACATCTCGGCATGCTTTTTCTGCCGCCGCTGCTGGGGCAGGACGAGCAGTAAATAGAGTACAACGAAAATCAGAACGATCGGCAAAAGACCGAGTAAAGGATTGCTACCGGTCTGACCACCGCCCTGGGCAAATGCTACGTTCATTTTTCCTCCTTATGGATAAAGTTTGTGTTTTTTAATATACCGTGCTACTGGTTCCGGCACCAGATAACGAATCGATTGTCCGCGGGCAACCCGCCGGCGAATATCGGTCGAAGATATATCCAGTGGTGTCATACTGACAAACTGGGCATGCCGGCTGAAGTGGTTCTTTCTTTGCGGCAGGTGATAGCCCGGTCGGTTGATGACCACAATCCGGCACAAGCGGAAAAGAGTTCGGGGCGAACGCCAGCTCCGAATTTCGACAAACTGGTCGGCACCCATTATAAAGTAGAGCCGGTCTTTGGGAAAACGCTGCTGTAACAGCCGAATCGTTTCAATCGTAAACGACTTTCCGTTTCGTTCCCGCTCGATGGTCGAGACCGAAAAGGCAGCATTGCCTTTGATCGCCCGCTCGACCATCGCCGTGCGTTGTTGAAACGAATCCAAAACCCGCTTATGGGGTGGGCGATAGGTGGGAATGAACATAATCTTGTCCAGCTTGAGCCGTTCCCGGACTTCCTCGGCGGCACGCAGATGGCCCAAGTGAATGGGATTAAAACCGCCCCCCAGGATCCCCAATCTCATTCCTTCAGTTTTGCCAGACGCTCCTGCGCCTTCACTTTAATACTGCTATCGGTTTTAACCAGCGCCTCGTAGAGCTCAACCGCTTTCGCAATTTCTTTTTTCCGTTCGTAGTATTGCGCTAAAAGGAACTGCGCCTGGGCGGTGTAGTCCGCAGCCGGATAGGTTGTGAGAAGATAGTTGATATAGACCAACGCCGAATTGAGTTCATCGTAACGGAGATAGAGCCGTGCCGCCTCATACTCTTTCTGTGCCAGTTTTTCCTTCGTTGCCCGCAGTGCTTTCTCGGCTTCGGCTAAAAACTGACTCTTGGGGTATTTGGCGATAAAAGCCTCCAACCGCTCCTGCGCCTGGACGGTCGGAGCCTGGTCTTTGTAATAGGGCGGTGCCGTGCGATAGTGGGAGAGGGCTAATTTGTATTCCACCTCCTCCTGGCGTTGGGTGGTGAAATTGCGCAAAAGAAAGTCGTATTCGAGCATTGCCTGGCTATAATTCCGTTTCGCATACTGAGATTCCGCCAGGTAAAACTGAGCATCGGCGGCATAGACACTGCCGGGGAAATTAAAAATGAATTTCTGAAGGGCATCGATCGCCTTATCGTATTTTTTTTCTTCGTAATAGACCATTGCCTTCTTATAGGCTTCTTCCGGGCCGGTCGTCGGCGGGGCAACCATCTGTTTTTTGGCGCAGCCCAAGAGGATTGTGATTAATAGCAAAGTTACGAATTTTGAATTTTGAATTTTGAATTTTTTAAACATCATTGGCCCGTAAATCCTTTTATCATTTTTAACCTCTCCTCCGCGCGCCGCACCAAACCGCCCCGTAAATACGGGTCAGCCCGCAGCAACGATTCGTAAGCGGTTTTCGCCTTGTCGAATTCACCTTTCTGGAACAGTATCTCACCCAGGAGATAATAGGCGTCATCCTGCAAATAGGAAGGCCGACCGATCTCGACCGTCTTCTCGACCAGTACCTGAGCGCTATCGAGATTCCCGGTTTGATAATAGGCTTTCGCATAATTGTAGGCGACTTCACCCTGAAGAATCGTCAGGTTGTAGTGGCGTTCCATAATCCCCTTTTCCGCCGCCTCCTGTGCCTTAGCCCAGTTCGCCAGCTGAATGTACGATTTTACCAGTCCTTCATAGGCTTTCGCGCGCGACAATGAATCCTTCGCACTGACCAGTCCATTGGTATAGGTTTCCGCCGCCAGCGCGTACTCTCCTTGATTAAAATAGATGTCGCCCAGGACAAACAGATTATCACCCAGATCCGGTTTGAGGGCGATTGCCTTTTCAAAACACCGGACCGACAGGTTATTCTCGCCTACCCGGTAAAATTCGAGCGCCCGCTTCGTGTACCGGAGAGCGACACTCTCCTGGTACTCGGGCCGTACTTTTATTGCCCGATAGAAATGGAAGGCGGCATCACCCAATTTGCTGTCACCCAAAAAGCCGACTCCTAACAGGTATTGAATTTCCCCGTCATCGCTGTCCTTATAGGATTGAAGCTGGGCGATTGCACCGCCAAAGTCACGCCGGTCCAAATTTTTTTTCGCTTCCTTGATCCTCGCCTTTCGTTCATTGACACAACCGGCGATGAGCACCACGAGCACTACCAGTGTGATTTTCCGTATCATCGTCAGTTGCCCAATCGCTCGAGAACCTTACTAACCAGCAGACTCAATTTCGGCTCTGCCGTTTTGGCGACTGCCAGCACATTTTTCACGGGCTCAAATTCTCTTTTATCAGCAAGTCCGAGATTGGTGATGACCGAAAACCCTAAAACTCGGAGCCCCAGATGCCGGGCGATAATTACCTCGGGTACGGTTGACATTCCCACCGCATCTGCGCCGATTTTCCCTAAGAACCGGTATTCCGCTCTGGTTTCCAATGACGGGCCAGAGAACGCCGCATAGACGCCCGTTCGGAGACCAATTTTGTTCTTTTGCGCCGCTTGCGCTGCCAGTGCTATGAGTGACGGGTCATAGCAGTCGATCATCGAGGGAAACCGGGGGCCCAAAGCTGGATCATTTGGTCCCCGCAGCGGGTTAGCGCCCATTAAGTTTATGTGGTCGGTAATCACCATCAGGTCGCCGATTTTGAATTTCGGATTAAGCCCGCCCGCGGCATTGGAGACAATGATTGTCTTTATCCCCAGAGCGCCAAGCACTCGAATCGGCAGAGCAATCTCTTCGAAACTGTAACCCTCGTAGTAGTGCGCGCGACCCTGGAGGCAGGCGATCTTCTTGCCCCCCAATTCACCGCAAACAAACGCGCCCCGATGTCCTTCGACGGCAAGGGAAGGAAAGTTGGGAATTTTTGTATAGGGCAGTTCCGAAAGTTTGTTAATGCTCTCGACAAAACCACCCAGACCGGTTCCCAAAACGATAGCGACCTCCGGATCGATTCGGATAGCCTTTTTGATAGCGGTTGCTGCCCGGGAAATCCGGTCCGCTATTTCTCCCCCTTCTCTAACTGCTCTAACATTTTCAGATAGGTCTCGAGTGTCCCTTTCAGTTCAGAGACCAATGCCATTTTTTGACTCTCCAAAATCCCCAGTTCCTGGCGCAGCCTCGACTCTTCATCCCGAATCGATTGTAACATCCGCTCGCCTTCCAGTTTCGACTGTTCGACGATCGTCTCCGCTTCTTTTTTAGCATTCTCCCGGAGCTGATTGGTCGCCTGTTGGGTTGTCGTCAGGGTATCCTGAAGCAGCTTCTCCATCCGCCGATAGTCTTCGATCTTGGCGTCCAGCTCTTTGATACGCTCGGTGAAGGTAGCATTCTGCCGTGCCTGACTTTCAAGCTCATCGGCAACCAAGTTTAAAAAATTCCGAACCTCCTGGACATTATAACCGCTCATACCTTTTTTAAACTCCTGTTTTCTAACCTCCAACGGTGTTAATGCCATGGTAACTCCTTTTTTTGGTACTTTAGCCGAAAAAATACCCACTGTCAATGGGTCTGTCATTGTGGGCGAAACCACCCTCATCTGGGCGTTGTAGCGGTCGGATTCATCCGACAGTAGTGCGACCCTTCAGGGTCGCCATAAATCGGGGTATCGAGGTTTATTCTCAGCGGGAATGCTTGACACTCCTCAAACTGCTGGTATGCTTTACAAAACTGCAAGGAGGCACAATGAAAATCAAAAAATTCGAGAGTTATTATGCCCTGCGCCTGGAAAAGGATGATGAGATTATTGGTGCGCTCAAACAGGCGGTAACCCAGAAAAACATCAAAAGCGGGTTTTTTTTCGGCCTCGGTGTCGGTAAAGACCTGATCCTGGGTTATTTTGATGCCCATAACAAATATTACATTAAAAAAACATTTGCCGGTGAATACGAATTTACAAGCCTTTCCGGTAACATTTCAAAACTGGGTGAAGAAACAATCATCCACTGCCATGTAACGATTACCGATAGTAATTTCAACGCCTTTGGCGGCCATCTCTTCGAAGGCACCGTCCCGGCAACCGGTGAAATTATCATCCTCCCCTTTGCCGGCTCCTTAAAACGGAAAAAAGAGGAAACGACCGGCTTGAATATACTGGATATATAGGTTCCTTTTTGCTTTATTCGAAAAGCTCGCGCTTCGAACAAGATTCAGGTTCTGTCATTGCGAGAAGTTCCGTTTTTACGGAACGACGCGGCAATCTGACCCGAAAGGTCATTCCGAGCCCGCCAAGAAGTGGAGCGGGCGAGGAATCTCATTCTTTTACTAATGGCTCGTTACGGTCTTCCGCTTGACAATCCTTTGAGCCGGATTAAGATGAACGATAATGAGTTTTATTAAAGCCGCATACCAGATTCTCAAAAAAACCGAAAAGCCCTTGAGTGCCAAAAAAATTACCGAAATTGCCGTAAAAGACGGATTAATCGAGACTAAAGGCAAAACCCCAATCGCAACAATGTCGGCCATCATTTATATGGACATTAAAAAGAAAGGCGATAATTCATTATTCACGAAATCGGGAAAAGGGCAATTCGGATTAAAAGAATGGACGGAAAAAAGAGAGCCGAATTTCAGAGCCGGCAGCTTTAAGGATGCTGCCTATAAAGTATTAAAATCTAAAAATAAGCCCCTAAATGTTCAGAAGATAACGGCGAATGCCATGAAAGAAGGTCTACTCGTTTCGGATGGCAAGACTCCTGAAGCCTCAATGGGGGCGCAACTATATACAGACATCAAACGTTTGGGTGACGAATCCTATTTTGTTCAATTAGGGAAGAATAGATTCGGATTAAGAGAATGGGGACTTGATGTCATAAAAGGTGAGATTGAACAAGAAGAAAAAGAAAAGGAAACACCAGCACTGCCACGAAAACGGTCAATAGTCGGTGAACCTATTAATTTTGGAGGTCTGATATATGGCCCCTTAAACGAAAACGGCGTCATCTTTTTATTTAGTAAAATTCACGATAAATTAGGGATAAATATTGAAGCGATCCAGCCTTCTTATCCTGATGCCAAAGCCCGGCGCAAGATTCAAAAAGGATGGGAAGATATTTGGATTGAATTTGAGTATAAAAGTTCCGCTTTCAAAATTCATAAGCACGATCCTAAAAACTGTGATCTGATTGTATGCTGGGAACACGATTGGCCTGACTGCCCTCTTGAAGTAATTGAACTAAAGAGCGTTATCGCTATACTACAGGGAAACTCTAAAAATTAAAAGCACATTACCTCTCGACTCCATCCTCGCCCCCAAAACCCGCGCCCGAATCGAACATCAGTTATGGGTGGAGGTAATAAAATGAATGTGCCTGATAATAACACTAAAAATGAACCGAAAACAGATGGACCAAATAATTTAAGTACCGAAGATTGGGAAGTAATAAAGGCAGGGTTAGATCTACCACCCTCTCAATTAACATTGAGAATTTACAATTTCCAGAAAATGCACAATCAAGCAATAATGAACAGCAACATGGAAAGTTATGTTAAATTATTCGAGGGTAATCATACATTTCTTGCTAAATTTATCAACGATTTGAATTTGCCAAATAAGGCAACCTGGAAAGACCACAACACTTTACAGTCATTTTTACTATCTACAATTCCAAAAACTCTATTTTCTTCTTTTCAACAAATGATGTGGGGTGATTATGATGAAAGCATGGCTACCAGTCGTATAGCTTATGAATGCTTACTGAGAGTATGCTTCATTCAGATGCATCCGAAAGATATGTGGGCAGGTTTAGTCAAACCACCTCAAGGACAAATAGAATTCCAAGCATCGAATTTTATGACCCAAGATGCAAAAGTAATTAAAGAGGACTATATTTATAAAATTTTAAGCGACCCTATTCATGGCATGAGACTTCGTATAATGCTGGAATTAAAACACTCGACGGAAAAAGGGAAAGTGCAATTTAACTTAGGTTATCAGTATGACAAGAAGATGCTCAACATGACCTTCACTTTTGTAATTGTTATACTCTATTTTGCTATTCGTATCTTTAGCCAATTTTTAAAACCATTACTTGAGCCAATCCGCCAAGAACCCAATTTAACTACTTTCACTGCATTAGATAGATTTATAAGAACTCTACCAAAAAATAAATTATCAGAATTTCCGAATATAATAGATAAATTGTTCGCACAAATATCATAACACCTTTAAGCGCAAAGAAACAAAATAGAAACGACTCAATTTTGCTCCTAAGCCGAAAGCACTTCTTCTTCCTTGTGCGATAAATCGCACCGCAACATTACATTACCACTCAATGGTTTGTGCAACCTGCATACAATTGTATGCACTATGTATACAGATGGAAGTACTATAAAAGAATTAACTAAGAACGGGGCAGCCCTTCGGGAATCACATCTTTTATTCTGTCCGATAAATCGCACAGCTACTTCGCCTAAAAACTGAAGGGGCTTCCCCACGTTATAACCATATTTTCATTGACGATTTGTTTTTCATCGATAAGATAGGGTTATCTCAAAACCCGGAGGTGTATTAATGAAGAAATTTATTGTGGTCATTGCAATGCTTTTCGCTCTGTCGGTGAGAGCGGAGGATTTAGCCCGAAAGCTTGACCGGCTTTTAGCGGCAAATGATGGAAAAGAACAGCAAAAAATTATCGCCCAAATCCTGAAACAGAAACCGTCTCCCGATAGTCTGATTGCATTATTAAAGGGAATAAAATTCCCCGCACCCGACTCAACCGGCATCATCCGGGGCGAAAATCTCTGCATCGACGGAGTCAAGCGGCCGTTCTACTGGTTAGTTCCCAAAAACTATGACCCGGCAAAAAAGACGCCGCTTCTGGTCTGCATCCATGGCGGGGTGATGCGGCCGGAAATCATCGACAAGCCGGAAGACCTGGTGTATCCCACGTTCATGGATGTAGCCAATGAAACCGGGTATATCATGCTCTTCCCGGCAGGCGAAGCAAAAGCCGCCTGGTGGGATTCGGTCGGCGTTGCCAATGTTCTTGCGCAGATTCGCACCACAAAACGCAAATTCAATATCGATGATAACCGGGTCTATATGACCGGTTTTTCCGACGGCGGCTCGGGGTCGTTCTTCTTTGCGATGTGCCATCCGACCGATTTTGCCGCGTTCATGCCCTTAAACGGCCATCCCGGAGTCGGTTCGATCGACGGCGGAATCCAGATGTATTTCGTTAACCTCTTCAATCGCCCGCTCTCGGTCGTCAATACCGACTTAGACCAGCTTTATCCGGATAAAGAAATGCGACCGATGATGGCACTCGCACAGCAAGCTGGTGCCAATCTGCTCTACCGGATTTATACCGGCATCGGCCACGAATTCGATTATGCCGAGAAAGAAATTCCCTTGATGGTAAAATTTATGGAAACCGATCCCCGCATCGTCAATCCCCCGGTCATTAAATGGGAGACCGCCTATCCCGAGCTTGGCCGTTGCTCGTGGCTTGCGATCGATTCGATAAGGGCCGGCCAGCCGGCCCCATGGTACGAAGACCACAATCTGGAACTGGTCAACGACCGGGTGATGTTCGGATTCGTTGCCGATGAAAAATACAAAGGTCCGGGGGTGAAAACCGGCAAAATTGTCGGCGACAGCACCCTCTGTGCGCTGGTCGGCATGAAAGAAGGCGATATTCTTATCCGGCTGGGCAAGACCACGGTCGACAGCATGCCGGATGTCTCCGCCTACAAGGTGAATAAAAAATGTGGCGATACCGCAGAAATGGCCGTGCTCCGCGATGGTGAAGAATTACAGTTCACGGGCACATTTCCCGGACCGTTCCGCTACAGCCTTTTTAAACGGGAAAACCCTTCTGCCCGGGTTGAAGCATCGTTTCTCGGGAACGAATTCGATATTAAAGGCTCACAGCTCGCTGGTTTTACGGTTTATATCCATCCGGCGATGGTTCAACTCGACCAGAATCTTGTTATCACCGTCGACGGCAAAGAGGTTTTTAATAATAAGGTAAATGCCGACCCGAAATTTATTCTTGAAAATTTTTTAAAGCACCGCGACCGGGAACTGCTGTATGTAAATAAAGTCACAATAAAGTAGTGAGAGGTGAGTAGCGAGGAACGAGGGAAAAATTGAATCACGAATTGACACGAAATCGAGAAAGAAAAAGTAGCAAGAAGGGAGTAGTGAGGAAAATACAAAAATGACGACCATCATCCTCATCCGGCACGGCGAAACCAAAGGTAACCGGGAAGGGTTGTTCCGGGGGCAGATGGACTTCCCGTTAAATGAAAACGGCTTAAACCAGGCACGGGATTTAGCCTTTGCCCTGGCGAACTATGCTGTAACGGCAGTCTATTCCAGTCCCTTAGCCCGTGCCCTGACCACCGCCCAAATCGTCGCCCGACCCCATAATCTCGAAGTCGAAATTGAACCGGGCTTTACCAACATTCACCTCGGCGCCTGGCAGGGAAAACCGAAAGCAGAAATCAAAGAAAAGTTCCCCGAACTCTGGCATCTGTGGGTTACCGAACCGGAGCGATTGCAGCTGCCGGCAGGAGAAACCTTACAGGATGTGCAGGACCGTTCTTTTAAGGCACTCGAGCGAATCGTTCAAAAAAATTCTGGCAGGATCGTAGCGGTTGTTTCCCACCGGGCGGTGCTCAAACCGCTGTTAGCCCGGGCGCTCGGGGTCGCAGCGCCTTATTTCTGGAAATTCCATCTTGATAACGGTTCGTACAGTATTTTGGAATATGATGTCGAGCGGGGCTACATCCTAACCCTGCTCAACGAAATTCACCATCTGAAGGATTTTATTAAAGAGAATGTTTAGGCATTGATTGAAACAGCTAAATTTTGGATTAAAAAACAGAAAAACATTAAAGCATTGATTTAGACTGAGAAACGCAAAAAGAAGGGTTGGAGACAAACTCCAACCCTTCTTAAAAATCCTTGGACACTCAGCGTGCTAAAATTCTCTATTCTTCGTCGGTTCCGTTTTTCGATTTACCCCAATTATAGTGAATGCCAATTCCACCGCCGATGCCGCTGAATGCATGTTCTGAATAATAGCTGAAGCTTAAAGGTTCATAGGGATAGGGCATCCCATCGTCGGTCTGAGGCCATTTAAAATCATGCTGGATGAGGTAGAACGGACAGACCTCGATATTGAACGAAATTGCCTTGGAGTACGGAAAATTCAGCTTCAGCATCTTGGCGAAAAACGGCACCGGAAAGAAATCGACGCCGATAACGCCGATCGGTCCAAAATAATTCTGCTCGGTCAGCTCCGGAGTCAAGGTTTCAACAGTATCTGCGTAGTGGTCAATAGTAACCCATCTCGATTCTTTCTTCCACCCGACGCCAATGCCAACATAGGGTTGAAACCAGGATTTGGACGAAAAGTAGTATTCAACCCTGCCGCCGAAGTTGAGCGCAGAATAGGGCTTCCAGAAGGTCGTATCGTATACGGTCCTGCGGTAATAGGCACTATCCGAGACCCACTTCGCTGAATCGACCGAATTTTCTCCGCTGCCAAAGCTCGCCAGGAGATGAATCTGCACACCATTTTCCGCGCCTAGCTTGAAACTAACCCCGCCGGCGAGGGGGTCAGTAGCAAACCCTAACGAACCGGCGTTGACCAGCGTCAGCATAATGAGACCCATAATCGACATTTTACCTCCTTATATTTTTGAAAACTCTAATAAAATTCATGCCCCTTGTCAATCCCGAGTTGAAAATTTAACCGCCCATCCACGATGGCTTGACATCCGCCCAAAAATGCCTATGTATTATAACATGCGATTCGATAAATTTACCCAGCGGGCACAGGAGGCTATCGGTTTAGCCCAGGAAAGCCTGGCGAAGTTTCACCATAATCAGCTTGATACCGAGCATATTCTCTACGGCCTGTTAGAACAAAAGGATGGGGTCGCTCCACAGATTCTTGAAAAACTGAACATCGACTCCCAGGGGTTCAAACAGAGCCTGGAGCGGGAACTGGATAGCCTGCCCAAGGTCTATTACGAAGGCGCAACGCCGTTAGGCCAGATTTATATCACGCCCCGCGCCAAGCGGGTTTTCGACCTGGCATTCGACGAGGCACGCCGGCTCAAGGATGACTATGTCGGCACCGAGCACCTCTTTTTGGCGATGAGCGAAGAACGGGAAGGCGGTATCCTTCGGCTTTTCCGGGATGTCGGCATCACCCGCGAAAAAATCTACCAGGCACTCCAGAAAATCCGGGGTGCGCAGCGGATAACCGAGCCGGATGCCGAAAGCAAATACCGGGCACTGGAACGGTTCACCCGCGACATCACCGAGCTCGCAAAAGCGGGCAAGCTCGACCCGGTCGTGGGCCGTGACGATGAAATCCGCCGGGTGGTTCAGATTCTGTCGCGCCGGACGAAAAATAACCCGGTGCTGATTGGAAACCCGGGCGTGGGCAAGACCGCAATTGTCGAAGGACTGGCGCAGAAGATAATCAGCGGCGATGTACCCGAAACTCTGAAAAATCGAAAGGTCCTGGCGCTCGATATGGGCGGTCTGGTTGCCGGCACCAAATTCCGCGGCGAGTTCGAAGACCGCCTGAAAGCAGTCCTGGAAGAAATAACCAGGGCGAAAGGCGAGATCGTTCTCTTTATCGACGAACTCCACACGATTGTCGGCGCAGGCGCAGCCGAAGGCGCGATCGACGCCTCGAATATGCTGAAACCGGTGCTTGCCCGGGGTGAGCTCCAGTGCATCGGCGCGACCACCCTCGACGAATACCGCAAGCACATCGAAAAAGACGGCGCACTCGAGCGGCGTTTCCAGCCGGTCTATGTCTCCGAACCTTCGGTTGCGGCAACGGTCGAAATTTTAAAGATCCTGCGCGACCGGTATGAAGCCCATCACGGGGTAAAAATCTCGGATGAAGCGCTTAAAGCCGCCGCCAGTCTTTCTGAAAAATACATCACCGACCGCTATCTCCCCGACAAGGCAATCGACCTGATCGACGAAGCCGCGTCGAAATTGAAAATCGAAATCTATTCGATGCCCGACGATTTAAAAAAAATGGAAGCACGCTTGAAAGAATTGAACAAAGAAGGGATGGAGGCGGTCCAGATTCAGGACTACGAGCGGGCGGCACGGCTGAAATACGAGACCGATAAGCTCCAGAAGGAATTTAATGAAAAAAAGAACAAGTGGATGGCAGCGCGGGGGATCGACGATGTTGTCGACGAAGAGGATATTGCCGAGACGGTTTCGCTCTGGACCGGCATTCCGGTTACCCGGATGCTTGAAACCGAAAAAGAGAAACTGCTGAAGATGGAAGAACGGCTGCACCAGCGGGTAATCGGCCAGGACGAAGCGATCACCGCGGTATCGGATGCAGTCCGGCGGGGACGGGCGGGTTTGCAGGACCCGAACCGGCCCATCGGCTCGTTCATATTTTTGGGTCCGACCGGCGTCGGCAAAACCGAATTGGCAAAGGCGCTGGCGGAATTTATGTTCGATTCGGAAGAGGCGATGGTCAGACTCGATATGAGCGAGTATATGGAGAAACATACCGTTTCCCGATTGATCGGTGCACCCCCCGGCTATGTCGGCTACGAAGAAGGCGGGCAGCTTACTGAAGCGGTCAGGCGCCGCCCCTACCGGGTGATTTTACTCGACGAAATCGAAAAGGCGCACCCGGATGTCTTCAACATTTTATTACAAATGCTCGATGACGGCAGATTGACCGACGGCCAGGGCAGGACGGTCGATTTTAAAAACACGGTTATAATAATGACCTCGAATCTCGGGACCGAGCTCACGACCACGGGCAAATATTCCAAAGAAGAGCTGCTTTCGGCGCTGCGGCGCAACTTCCGGCCCGAATTTTTAAACCGGGTCGACGAAATCGTCGTCTTCAACCAGTTGAGCTTTGAAGATGTGAAAAAAATCGTCGAGCTGCAGGTTAAGCGGCTCGAGGGCAAATTAAAAGAACAGGGCATTGAAATTTCGTTGACCGACGAGGTGAAAGACCTTCTGGCACACGAAGGCTTTGACCCCCAGTTCGGTGCCCGGCCGTTAAAGCGGACGATCCAGCGGTTAATCGAAAATCCGCTGTCAAAGTTTCTTTTGGAGAAAAAACCGGAAAAACTGAAGCTGACGCTCAAAGACGGGAAGATTCAATTCACGACGAAGTAACTATAGAAGGAGTGAGTAGCGAGTAGTGAGGTATGGGGAGGAAAAGAAATAACTTTAGAAAAGACGGAAATAATGATACCATCAAAGGACGCGGAATAAAAATTGTAGTGGTCGGATTCATCCGGCTGACTTTTATCAGTCAGGCGGTCGGCTTTATCCGACCTTTTGGTTAGCCCTTTGAGAACCCTGAAAAACTACACTTCATTATTGAACTCGTGAATTCTTAAAACTCATTGGATTTTCAAATCTTTTTCTTTGTGTACTTTGTGGCCTTTGTGGTTAAAAAACCCTTTCAGGAATCTCCCTTTCAGGACTTGACAGTTGTAACTTAAGGCTTTATCTTTTAATCAGTAACATAGAGCAACCCTTCAGGTTTGTATTATTCTGAAGGAAAGGGGGCAAAATGGGAGTAGTAATTGTATTGATTGTAATAGGCTTCTCTGGTCAGGATAATTTTCGCGCCCAAAACCTACACCCGCCCTTCAATGTCAACCAGGTCATCGAGCAAGTCTCGCATCCGCAAATGACAACTGGGGAGTTTCTGATTGATACGGGTATTACTTATATGCCAGCGCCTGGAGTTCAGGGATCATCCCAAATCGCTTTTGATGGTTCTAATTACTTGGTTGTCTGGGGTGACGAACGTTATCCCGGGATTTATGGAACAAGGGTAAATAAATCAGGCATCATTTTAGATACTTCTGGCATCGCAATAACGGCTGGCAAGAATTGTAACTTATCTTCATTTACGTTCAACCCTGATGACAAAAATAATAGATATTTTAGCAACAAACCTTCAGTTGTTTTTGATGGCACTAATTATTTTGTAGTATGGATTGGTGGAAACATTTATGGCAAACGGATATCTCCTGCTGGCAAGATGATAGATTCGATGGCAATACCGCTATCAATCACTGATAGTTGGAAGAGATTTCCTGCGGTTGCTTTTGATGGAACAAACTATTTAGTTGTTTGGGAAGATGATGATCATGGTGGTGGAAGTCATATCTATGGCAACATGGTTTCTAAATCTGGTTTTGTTTTAGATTCCGCTGGTTTTGCTATAACAAAATCATATCCAGCAGATTCCCAATTGCTTCCCGCCGTCGCATTTGATGGAGAAAATTATCTGGTTGTGTGGGAACATAATCGTGCATCTTGGTGGGATATTTATGGCGCACGAATTTCTAAATCCGGTGCCATTTTAGATACCTCGTACCTTCCAATATCAACCGATCACGGAGTCTGGGTAGGTTCATCCATCTCAATCGCTTTTGATGGAACGAACTATCTTGTCGTGTGGGATCACGGAGGGGATATTTACGGTACCCGAGTTACTCCCGCAGGTTCTGTCTTGGATTCCATGGGCTTTGCAATCTCGAATGCGGTAGGTTTGCAATCTTGCCCATCTGTCACATTTGGCGGATCAAACTATGTAGTAGTATGGCACGATTACCGTAAGGAAGATTTGCTTTGGGTTTGGGACATTTATAGCGCTCGAGTATCCACCTCCGGTATAGTCTTAGACCCAACCGGAGTTGCAATTGAGAGGGAAATCTTTAACCAGTTTTTCCCTGCTGTAGCTTTCGATAGTGATAATTATCTTGTGACATGGGAAAGCAATTCGGATATTTACGGTGCAATAATAAATCAATCACTCAAAATTCTTGATACCTTATGTGTTTCTATAACTGACACGGTAAATCCTCAGCAATCGCCATCATTGACATCTGATGGCGCAAACTACTTTGCCGTCTGGCAAGATGGTCGCAATCGTAAATCCTATCAGGATATTTATGGTATTCGAATTGCGTCTTCTGGTGTGATATTAGATTCGTCGGCAATTTTTTTCTCAACTGAACTAAGTTATGATACCGCTCCCGCTGTTGCGTCTGATTCTACAAATTATTTCGCAGTCTGGTTGAGTCAGTATATATCGCCTGAGGAATTTCATATCTTAGGAACTCGGCTATCGCAAACAGGAACGATACTTGACCATACTAAGATTGATATATCTCCTTCCGCCAACGGACAAATATCTCCTTTAGTTGCATCTGACGGAATTAATTCTTTTGTGGTTTGGGTAGAAAATGGATCTGTTTGCTACGTGAGAGTTTCAAAATCCGGAGCAGTTTTGGATACCGAAAGAATTATAATCTCAGGTGGTGGCTCCCCAGCAATTGCTTTTGGTGATCCTAATTATTTGATAATTTGGGTAACCTACGACTGGTATTTCTGGGTATATAATATCGCAGGTTCTCTAATATCGCCATCCGGAGACATTTTAACATCAATGGGTATTTCACTTGGGTCGGATTTTAATCCCCTTCCCACAATCGCTTTCGGCGGCTCTGACTATTTTTTGATATGGCAAGGTTACCGAAACATCGAGGGGGCTTTAATTAATAAAAATAGTACTTCCTTAGACCCAATATTTTTTTATATTCCTCTTGGGGACCAATATCAAATGTACCCTTTGTATCCTTCAGCCGCCTATGATGGTTCTAATTTCCTTGTCGTCTGGCAAGATAACAGAAATGACAACTGGGATATTTATGGGGCGCGGGTAAGTCCGGACGGAGTAGTAATTGACACATTTCCAGTCTGCGTGCAGCCCGGCGACCAGGTTGAGCCGGCTATTGCCAGAGGTCCAAACAGGCAACTGCTCATCGTCTGGTCCGGATGGACGCCGGAAATCAACGGCAAGCCGGCGAATACGATGCGGATCTGGGGGAAGTTCTACCCCTTTACCGGAATCGAGGAATCGGAAGACGTTAGACGTAAGATGGAAGATGTGCTGACAGTGACTCCCAGCCTGTTTAGTAAGGCTGTAGGAATCAGGTTTCAGGGAGCAGTCAATGAAAAAACAACATTAAAAATCTACGACATCTCCGGCCGGTGTGTTAAGCAATTTAACCATTGCGGCTCGGAACGAGCCGAACCATTTAACCAACTCACCTGGGACGGGAAAGACGATTCTCGCCAAAACCTTCCCGCCGGCATTTATTTCTGCCGGTTGGAAAGCGAGAGTACCAAGATAACAAAAAAGGTTGTAAAATTGAAATAAGATATAGGGACTTTCATTCTGTCTGTTGAGGAAGAGAAACTTAATTTTTCAACAATGACTGAAATGGCCCTCTTGTCATTCTGAGCTCGGCTCGGCGGCACCCTTGGTGCCGATTCGAGCCGCAAGCGAAGAATCCAATATGAAGCACTACTATGTCTACATTATGGCAAGTAAGTCTCGCACACTTTATACCGGCGTCACAAGTGATTCGCTCCGAAGGGTATATGAACACAAACAAAAACTCATCAGCGGTTTTACGAAAAAATATAACATAACCCGATTAGTTTGGTTTGAGGAATTTCCAAGTATTAGTGAAGCAATAGAATGTGAGAAACGAATAAAGGGATGGCTCCGCAAAAAGAAAATCTCTCTTATTGAGGACAAAAACCCTCAATGGAAGGATTTGGCAGAGGAATGGTTCCGAGATTCTTCGCCCGCCACAGGTATGGCGGACTCAGAATGACAGAAAGGGAAGACTCGGAAAGACTTGACTAAAGTTACAAAAAAAGGAATGCTAATGTATTTTTATTATCTGTGTGGTTAAATTTCGTATTTTCGGTGTCTTCCGTGGTAGAATTAATTCGTGTTGCGCCTCGCCGCGAGGCGAATTCGTGTCGGTTCGTGGTAAATCTTTTTCCGTGTCTTCAGTGTCTTCCGTAGTAAATTATATCTTGTCCGTGTTGCTGTCACTACGTTCCAGCTATACTTTGTATTTTGTCCGTGTCAATCCGTGTCCCAATTCTTCCATTTCCGTGTCTTCAGTGTCTTCCGTGGTTGATTTCCCGTTGGTCAATCTATGCTGTGCATCAAATTCTTTTAATTTTGCATTCTGCATTCTTCATTTTGCATTGATTTCCCTATCCATCCGTGTCTTCAGTGGTTAACTATCTTTTTCATCCGTGTTTATCCTTAATTATCTGTGTTAATCCGTGGTCCAATTTTGTTTTCTTTGTGGTTAAATTATATTATTTATTATCTCTGCCGGTAGTATTCCAATAACTCCGAAAGAGTCTGGGTAAATTCAATCTTTGGTTTCCAGCCGGTTAGAGCAAAAAATTTGCTGCCGTCGCCCTGCAAAACCGGTATGTCATTCGGCCGGAGGAGCTGGGGGTTGGTTTTTAACTCGATTTTCTTCTGCGCCTGCGAGAGCAAAAATTCGATTCCCTCTCTGATACAAACCGTCTTGCCCGAGGTGATGTTATAGGTCTCACCTGCCGGACAGTGCTCTGCCGCCAACAGATACGCCTGCACCATGTCCCGGACATCGGTGTAATCCCTCCGGTTTTCGATATTGCCGACCTCTAAAAGCGGTGGTTGCTTGCCGCGTTCGATCTCAACAATCCGCCGGGCGATACTGGGAAAGACGAAAACCTCGCTGTGCCCCGGGCCGGTATGGGTAAACGGTCGGAGCATCACCACATCCATTGCCGAGGTTCGGTGATAAAACTGGCCGACCTCTTCGCTGAAGACTTTACTCAGGGCATACGGGCTTAAAGGCCGGAGCAAAGCACCTTCGTTTGTCGGAAAGGTTTGAGCCCTGCCATAGACCTCGCACGATGAGATTATAACCACCCGAGACCCGAGATTCAATTCCTTGAGCGCTGCCAATAGATTCCAGGTCCCCTGGACATTTATTTCAAAAGTCAGTGCCGGCTGGTTATAGGAGATGGCGACCGAGCTGACCGCGGCTAAATGGAAGACCCAATCCGGTCGAATCTCAGCCAACACCGCTTTCAGTTTGTCTACTTCTCGGATGTCGCAGCGATAGAGTTTTCCTGGTAAGCCTTTGACCGCGGTCTCATCAAAATAGACACCGGCAACTTCGTGGTTTTTCGATGCGAGCAGGTCGGCAAGGTAATGGCCGACAAATCCTTCGATGCCGGTAATGCAGGTTTTTTTCACACCTTCGCCCGCCAGTAGTTCAATAAATCCTCCAGGGTTTTTTCAAACGGGATGGTGCACTGCCAGCCGGTTTCTTTTTCGAATTTAGCCGGGTCGCCGACCAACAGTTCGACATCCGATGGCCGCATCCGGGACGGCTCTTTGATAATCTCCAAATCGACCTGGGAGATTTTAACGAGCAGATCGAGGACTTCTTTTATCTTATACCCTTTTCCACGGCAGATATTGTACGCCTCGCCCGGCGTGCCTTTGGTGAGCGCAAAAAAGTAACCCCGGACAACATCGCGGACATCGGAAAAATCCCGAACCGCTTCCAGGTTGCCGACATAAATCTCGGGCTTCCGTCTCTTCTTTTCAATCTCGACCAGCTGTTTGGCAAAATTGGAGGTGACGAAAACATCGCCCCGCCGCGGACCGGTATGGTTGAACGCCCGGGTGCGGACGATTTTCATTTTGTAGCTCTTGAAATACTGGTAACCGAGGAGGTCCTGGGCGACTTTGCTCACCCCGTAGGGGCTCAAAGGCCGCAACGGGTTCGTCTCTTTGATCGGAACTTCGTCCGATAAAACCAAACCGTATTCTTCACTTGAGCCGGCGATCTGGATTAACGGGTCGATGCCGATATCCCTGATCGCTTCAAATAAATTCACCTCGCCGATAACATTGGTCGAGAAAGTCTCAGCCGGTGCATGCCACGACATCGGCACATAGCTCTGGGCGGCAAGATGGAAAATCATCTCCGGTCGAACTTCCTTAATTATTCTGCGCACCGAAGTCGCATCCCGCATATCACACTCAAAGAGGGTAATTTTATCTTTAACCCCTTCGATATTCTCCATCCGCGACCGCCAGCGGTAGATGCCGAAAACCTGGTAGCCCGACAGGGTGAGAATATAATCGGCTAAGTGGCTACCGACAAAACCGGTAATACCTGTGATGAGTACCTTCAAAATTACACCTCCTTGAAATTATTTTTGTAACCACGGATTCCGGCACCAATCGGCATCAAGGATGCCGCGGTGCCGACACAGATGAACACAGATCGGGATAATCACAGCTATTCCTCGATTTTTTAAACTTCTGAGTATGCGCGCTTCTAAAAAACAACACAATTTTACTGTTCGATTTCATATTGAATCGTTACTGAAATCTGAATCGTCAGGGTACCGGCTTCGATCGGCGCCGCTGCCGCGCTTTCAAACGCCACCCCTTTTTCAAAATCGGCTGGCCGCGGCCGATAACCGGCACTTTCAGAAATCTGAACCACCTTGCCCAATTTCACTCCTGCTGCCTTCGCCATCTCCTGGGCTTTGGCATGCGCTGCCTTCACCGCCCGTTCCCGGGCAATCGATTCGAGTTTCGTCGGGTCATCAATGGTGAACGAGATGCTGCCGATATCGTTGGCTCCGGCTTCGGTCGCCCGGTCGAGCACCATGCCGACTTTTTTAATATTGCGCACGTTGACCGCAAGAGTATGGCGTACCTCATAACCGATGAATTTCCGCTGACGCTCCGAGTGATCGTATTGCGGAGCAAGTGAAAATCGGGTCGTCTTGATATCTTTTTTATTAATGCCCGAACCGGTCACTGCCGCAATCACCCGCTCGATTATTTGATTGTTTTTATTGTAGGCATCGAGCGCCTGGAGTTCGGTCGTGACTGCACCAACCACCACCACTGCCAGGTCCGGCTCAGCTTCAATCTCCCCCTGCGCCGAAACGGTAATAAGATTGCGGGGTTCATCGCCGGCCGCGGTAGTGACAATAAAAAATCCCAGCAGTCCGAGCAATAACAATATTTTTTTCATCAATCCTCCTTCAAAACGAAATTTGAGGGTAGGCAATCTTGAAACGACGTTTATAATAAAATCTCGTCGCAAGAATTACCACAACAAGAAAAATCAAGAAATAAGGAAAGAAAAACGATGTTACCAGTACTAAAGCAATAATCCCGAAATGGGTGGAAAGGAGAAAGAATTTGTCGGTCTGTTTGACCGCGGCGATAATGAAAAACGGCAAAGCGACAAGACCGGCAACGATGACCGCGATATCATTCAGCAAAAAACCGCTGGCGATGCAGAGCCCAAGCAGGCCGAGCGCCACAAAACCTGAAATCTTTTTACCCAGAAACACCGCAGTTGTGATATTGCTGGTCCTGCGGTCGCCTTCAATGTCGGGAATGGTGGTATTGACGAACACTGCCCCGATTGCA
>CAYHGV010000040.1:0-24294 GCA_964356135.1 uncultured bacterium | reverse complement strand
TGATTTACAAGGGCTGGGATTGCTTCGCCCCGATAAATCGGGGCTCGCAATGACAACTTAACCGGTCCATAGTGTAAAATATTAATCGCTCTCATTAGTAACTGCTTCCGGGCTAGGTCGGTCTTGACAATTCAGAAAATTCTTATATTTTAAACTAACAGCTAAAGCCTAAAAGCTAAGAGCTGTTTCATTCCTCGGTAGCTCAATTGGTGGAGCAGGCGGCTGTTAACCGCAAGGTTGGAGGTTCGAGTCCTCCCCGAGGAGTTCGCCTTCGCTAAAGCTTCGGCGAATACAATTTAGCTTTGCTGAAGCTACGGCGAACGGGTTTTAAAATATTGAATGATATACTCTGTTTATATCTTGAAAAGTGAGAAGGACAAATCCCTCTACATAGGGTGCACATCGAACCTGAGGAGGAGGCTGGAGGAACACAACAAAGGATTGAGTCCGTATACGAAAAACCGCGGGCAATTTATTTTACTATGGTTTTCCTCTTTCGAAAACAAAGACAAAGCTTACACTTTTGAAAAGTATTTGAAGAGCGGTTCAGGTAGAGCATTTCTAAAAAAGCACCTGATATGATTTATTTCGAGTTTACCCCAGGTAGTTTTAGCGAAGTAGAGCGTGCCCTATTGATAAACAGGACCGGGTGAGGAATAATAGTGATATCAGGCCGGAGCTATCCGCAGGCTGAAAAGCAGCTGCGGTCGTTCGTTGGAGCGAACTCATTGAATGAAAGTCTTACCGAAGGAGGGCTTTGATGATTCGAAAATTGGTTTTTTCCCTTTTGATCTTTGCCGCCGGTGTGGTCGAAGCAAAGACGACCTGTATCCGAGCGGGCAAGGTCTTTGACGGGCAGCAACTACTTGACCGCCGGATAATCGTTGTCGAGCAGGATTTGATCAGGGATGTTGTTGGCTGGGATTATGTGATTCCCGAGGGTGCTGTTATAATTGATGCCAGCAATCAGACGATTCTGCCCGGTTTCATCGACAGCCACATCCATTTCATGGCCGCGCCGCTGCCCTATGTGATGAATATTGAAAAATACGGTTGGGGTAAGCTGGCAGCCGAAGCTAACTCAGCCTTTCCTGGGAATCGCCTCCAGTTATTGTCACATGGTGTCACGACCATCGTCGACATGGGGGCGCCGATCACGACCTATCAAGGGTTAAGGAAAGCACTGAAGAAAGGCAGCATCATCGGTCCGGAACTGTATTTCCCGGGACCGCTGATTACCGCGCCGGGCGGTCATCCAGCTGGAACGACCTATATCGGTCAGCATGACCTGATTGATAAAGGAACCTTTCAGACTACTGATTCCGCCGCCGCCCGTAAAAAGATTATTGCGCTTGCCGCGCAGAGGGTCGATTTCATCAAGATTGTCTATGACCGGATGGGGTACCGCAGTGGTGGCGCGCCGCGATTGGAACTGGAAGTCGCCCAGACCATAATTGACCAAGCGCACAAGCTGGGACTGAAGGTTTTTGCTCATGTCGGGTCCGAGGAAGAAGCGCGGGCGATGGTTCATTCGGGTGTCGATGGCCTCGAGCATGGCTTTGCGATTAGCTCGGACAGCCTGTTTTTGGAAATGGCAGCCCGGGGAGTGTTCTTTACCCCCACGCTCTGCGCCTACGTTCACTATGCACCCGTCGCGGTGCCCCAGATGCAGAAAACTCTGAGACGGGCATATGAAATGAAGGTTCCGCTGTGCATCGGCACCGATTTTCCGGCGTCATTCGGTGAGCAGTGCGGGGCTGATATCGATAAAGAAATGAAGATGTGGGAAGACGAGTCCATTCCGCGCATTGACGTCCTGAAAGCAGTGACTTCGACCGCTGCCGCCAAGATCGGCAAGGACAAGGAACTCGGAATGATTGCACCCGGCTATCGTGCGAATCTGGTTGTTTATAGCGGTTCGATTGAAACCGGGAATCTCTCTACTGACCGGGTCTCAGCGGTCATGCTCGACGGCACGGTGGTGACCGAGAATCGTAAACTGCGTCCTGAGTACGCCCGAAAATTTCGCGAGAGTTCATTGATGGTTTTTGGCTACCCCTATTGGGACCCTCTGCTTTCAGTTTTAATCGGTGTGAGCGTGACCGAATTCGATCTGCTCCGAACCGGCGTGAGCGCGTCGGCCGACCTTTTGTTCAGCATTCGCAACATGTGGTCGGCAAATTTGGCACTCGTTTTTCCCAGCCCGATTCCCCGGACCGCACTGAGGGCGGGTTTTCACTTCGATAATCAGAACCGGCTGTTCTATGGTCTTGGCAATGATACGAAACTGGGCGACACGACCCAATATGCCAATGTTATCTTCAAAGAAAGTTTGAGTGGAACCACGCGCGTCACGAAACGTTGGAAGTTCATCACGTCGCTGGTGCTTGACCAGTCAAGAGTCAGTGCTTACCAGGGCAGATCGCTGCCGGTGATGGCCGGTGACAAAGGCGGAAACGAGACCGTCTTTTCTTTTTCGTTGATTCACGATTCCCGCGACCACGAGAATAACCCATGGTCCGGGCACTACATCGCGGTCACCGGTCAGGCTGCACCTGCAATCCTCGGCGGCAGTCACCGTTTTCAGAAAGTTGTCTTCGACGTCCGGGGCTATGGTTCGGTCAAGCACAAACATATTCTTGCCGGTCGGTTGCTCTACACCCAGGCGTTCGGTACGGTGCCGTTTTATTATCTCCCGGAATTCGGCGGCGATACACTTGGTCGAGGATATCTACCCTACCGGTTCCGGGATCGGGTTGGAGTGTACGGTCAGTTCGAGTATCGCTTCCCGATCTGGAGTTTCCTGAGTGGGACGGTGTTTGCCGAGCTCGGGCAGTTCCAGAAAAGTCCTGCCGATTTGGTTCTGAACGGATTCCATCCGGCGGTCGGATTTGGTCCGCGCTTCAATTTCGGTTCAAATGAAAACTCAATCATCGGCATTGATGTCGGAGTGACCCCGGAGGGCTGGAATCTGGTTTTGCATACTGGACACGCTTTTTGAGTTTTTCCCAAGGTCAATCCGGGGATGCCGAATTCGAGTTCCCGGTGAACGGTTTTAGGAGGTTTTATCAGGGATTAGAACGTCGTCCAGAATTCAGCCCGTGATTTTTTCGGCATTACCGGAAACGATCGGTCGTCAAAGATAAGGTCTTTAGAAAAGCGGTAAAAAATTACATGGGGAGTTACCTCGGTAACTCCCCATGTTTTTGCAGAACAATTTTACTGGACGATTATTTTACCGGAAGTATTGAACGCGTTACTGGTGAAGAGATAAAAATAGACTCCTGAACCGACCGGTGTACCCGCGTTATCCCGACAATCCCAGGTTATGGTCTCGGCGCCGTTGCCCGAAAGCCCGCGGATTTCTTTTAACTGACTGCCGGTAATATCATATACCCGGATCGAGTAAGGAGAACCAGCCGGCACCGTGAATATGAAATGAGCATTTTTATTGCAGGGATTGGGCGTAACCGTTAGTTTTGATGCGATCGTTTCATTGGTGTACTCATCGATCGCTATTGGTAACGGCAGGTCGGAAACGTAAATCTTGCCCGTCTGATAGACCTCTTTCGGATCATCGGGTTGTTGAATCCAGGCGTAAATCTTACAATTGTCGACATTCCAGGAAGCACCCAGAGTAAAACTGCGATTCTGGATTACCGAATCATGGGCAATGATAGTGGCGGAGCTGCCGACGGTGTTGGGCAGATATTTACGAGCGACATTATTATGCACTTTATCGCCGTTGGGAGCACTATAATCAATGTTGTCTTCGACTATCAAAAAATAGATTTTTCCTGAAATGGTTGAGCTGGTTTCATTCAGGAATTTGGCATAGATTTTACCTTTGCGGGTGGTTGGATCCAAGTCACCCCACAGGCTTTCTGCTATCGGCGAGGATTTAACTCTCCGGGCATTAACTTTACTGCTCCAGGAGCTGGAAGTACTCGAACCGCCTCCATAAGCACCGTCGATATAGGTGTCGCCGTAATACTTCGCAGCATACCAGCCGGCGCGAGAACTTGCTTCGGAACTGAACAAGGGGTAACCACTGGCACAGTGCAATTCAACCTCAGCGACATCATCGGGATTTGCGGTTTGGATGTTTGCCAGCACACTGCTGGCACCTGGACAGCTACCTCAGCCTTCGGAATAAACCATTTCACACAGGACGCAGCGATCCGCGGCTGCAACCGCTGAGAGCAAGCCTAAGCCCAGGACCAGAGCCGAGACGGCAATAAGATAACGTTTCATATATCCTCCTGTTTGCGGGAATTATAGTTATCGACACTATCCTGTCAAGAGTCTTTTGTTCCCGAACGCGATTACCGGGTGGTGGTGGTTGGGGATTAGGCTTCGGGTGCGTCGGGCGACGGAAAAGTTGAAGTCCGACCAAAGATCCGGTACTTTTCAACTTCCAGCGCCGAGAGGTTGGCAATCGCTCCGGCAATGTAGCGTTCGTGCGGCAGGAGACGAGAGTAATCGGTCCGGATGCCGATGATGCCGTAGACATTTTCTTTGACGTTGACCGGTAAGAAGAACCAGGGAATGCCGGAGAGGGTGCGGGTTCCACAACCGGCGATTTCATTGTGGTTGTAGACCCATTCAGCGATTGCCAGTTCTTTTTCGCTGAGCAGTATCTCAGGTTCTGAACCGGCCCAGATTTTCAGCTCACTATTCTGGCTTTGAAACATGACCACGGTCGGAAAGGCGAGTTCCTTGCGCAAATAATTGACCATCGTATCGGCGATGATGTCGAGCACCGCATTCCGGAGCATCGGTGCTGCGTCTTGATCGTCACCGACATTCCCGGCCGGGGTCGGATAGAGTTCGGCAAAGGTCGGGATCGAGAGAAGATCCCGGCTCATATCCGAGATGAGCTGAATTTCGTTCAGTCGCAGTCTGAGTGATTCCTGGCTACGCCGGATGAGTTTCGTCAACTGCCCGATGACGAGTGCCGTACCGAGGAAGATCAAGAGATCGATCGCCAATTCTGGTTTGGCGATGTTGAAGGTGAGCTTGGGTTCGATGAAAAAGAAGTCGTAGACGAGGGTGCCAACCACCGAGGAGAAGATTGATGGCCCGACGCCGAAAAGGAAGGCGCTGACGATGGTGGAAATCAGGAAAATAACGATCGATGGACCGATGTGAAGCAGGTCGAACAGAATCAGCGCCACCGCCAGCACCGGCAGCACGGTCAACAGAGCCAGCAGATAGGACTTGAGTTTAATGGTTCGCCGGTTGCGATGCGGTGCGACCGGCAGGATGGTTTTTTCATCTTCGGTCGGCTGCACAACATAGACATCGGTGCCGGTCGCCGTTTCGATAATGCCATGCAACGGCGAACGATTGAACAATCGTTTCAGGAGGTTTCGACCGGGGTTGCCGACGATGATCTTCGTGATCTTTTCGTGCGTGGCGAATCGGATGACCTCGGGTGCGACGCGGTTGCCGGACAAAATTACGATTTTCGCCCCGAGCTCCTCTGACAGATTGAGCGCATCGGTCAGGTAGGCAAGCTGGTGGGGTGACAGGTCGGCTTTGAGGGTCGTTTCGACATGAACCGCAAACCAGCTAGCTTTGAGGTCGGTCGCCAAGAGGTGAGCTTTGCGCACCAGTTGCTTCGCCCACGGGGTCGGAGAAACGCACACCATCAGCCGCTCGCCGGCGGGCACACTGCCTTCGATCGCCCGGGCTTTGGCATAGGTCACGAGTTCTTGGTCGAGTTTCGAAGCCACCCGTCGAAGGGTTAGCTCGCGCAGCGAGAGCAGGTTGCGACGGGTGAAGAAATTCTGCATCGCCTGTCGAGCCTGTTCGGGGATGTAGACTTTGCCTTCCTTGAGACGCTGGAGAAGTTCGATGAGCGGAATATCTATGACTTCGATATCATCCGCCTGGTCGAGAATATGGTCGGGAACGGTCTCATTGACCCGGATACCGGTTAGCTCAGCGACGATATCGTTCAACCCTTCGAAGTGCTGGACGTTGACCGTCGTGTAGACGTCGATGCCGGACGCGAGTAGCCGTTCGACATCCTGGTAGCGTTTTTCGTACTCCCGGTTGCCGATATTGGTATGGGCAAGCTCGTCGACCAGAACGAGTGCCGGCCGCCGCTTGATGATAGCATCGGTGTCCATCTCATCCAATACCAGGGTGCCGTAGGGGACCTTCAGAGGAGGAATTATTTCGAGTCCTGTGAGAAGAGCCTGGGTTTCGGCCCGGGCGTGGGTTTCGACAAGACCGATGATGACATCGATCCCGTCCCGTTTGAGCTGCTGCGCTTTTTCGAGCATGGTGTAGGTTTTACCGACACCGGGCGAGTAGCCGAGGAAGACTTTCAGGCGGCCCCGGCGTTCGCTTTCCCGTTCGATTTCGGTGAGCAGAGCCTGGGGATCCGGTCGTGGTTCGTCGGCCATGGCTACTTTCCGTTCCGGCGGTCGAGGAGAAGATTCAGTTCGAGCACATTGACCAACGGACGGCTGCCGGTTATAACTGATGGCATCCGTGCGTTCGCTTGCACTAATACTTGGAGACTTTCGGCATTCATCTGCCGGTTGCGGGCAACCCGCGGTACCTGAAGCAGTGCTGCCTCAAGGCTGAGGTCGGGGTCAAGACCGCTCGCCGAGGTCAGGACGAGGTCGGCCGGGACCGGCAGATCCGGGTCGAGACCATTATTGGAACGAATCTCGTGAATCCGATCCAGCACCTGATTGAACAGTAAGGAATTGGTCGGGCCGAGATTGGAACCGCTGGAACCGGAAGCATCGTAATCGACCGCCGAGGGTCGGCCGTGGAAGTAGAGCGGGTTCTCGAAATTCTGGCCGATCAATTCCGACCCGATGATTCGTTCTCCATTCTTAATTATACTCCCATTTGTCCGGTAAGGGAAGGCGATTTGCGCTACGAGCCAGATTACGAGTGGGTAACAAAGACCGGTGATGACGGTCAGGATCAGCAGAATCCACAGCGAACGCAGCATCTCGCGCATCTAACGGCCCACCAGGTGCAGAAGGTTGATAATCAGATCGAGAAACTTGATAGCGACGAACGGCAGAACGATACCGCCCAGCCCATAGATCAAAAGGTTGCGGATGAGGATGGTGGTCGGCCGGGCATGGGTGTACTTGACGCCCCGTAGTGCCAGCGGAATCAAAAACGGGATGATGATCGCATTGAAGATGACCGCCGCCAGAACCGCGCTCTCAGGTGTCCCTAACCTCATGATGTTGAGCACGCCGAGCGCCGGATAGCGGGCGGCGAAGATCGCCGGGATGATGGCGAAGTATTTGGCAATGTCATTGACGATGCTGAAAGTCGTCAGTGACCCGCGGGTGATCAGAATCTGCTTGCCGATTTCAATAATATCGAGTAATTTTGTGGGGTTTGAATCGAGGTCAACCATATTCGCCGATTCCCGCGCGACCTGGGTGCCGGCGTTCATCGCAACGGCAACATCCGCTTGGGCAAGGGCAGGAGCGTCATTGGTGCCGTCGCCAATCATCGCAACCATATGGCCTTCGGACTGGTGCTTGCGGATCAATTCGAGTTTTATTTCGGGTCGGGCTTGAGCAACAAAATCCTGGACACCGGACTCGGCCGCAATCGCCGAGGCGGTCAGAGGATTGTCGCCGGTGATCATGATCGTGCGGATTCCAATCTGGGCCAAACGCTGCATCCGGTCTTTGATTCCTTCTTTCAGGATGTCTTTCAGACGGATGACACCGAGTACGGTTTGCCTTTCAGCAACCACCAGTGGCGTCCCACCGTCGCGTGCGACCTGTGCAACCATCCGTTGCACAATCTCGGGTACGGAACCGTTCTGCTGCCGAACGTAGTCGGCAACGGCATCGGATGCTCCTTTACGGATTTCCTGATTGTTGTAGTTGATACCGCTGATCCGGGTTTCGGGCCGGAAGGGGATGAACGAAGCGCTTGCCGGCGGCTTAATGTCACTGCCTTTGAGGCTGAGCTCCTTTTTGGCGAGGGTGACGATACTTCTTCCCTCGGGCGTTTCGTCGGCTAACGAGGACAAGAGTGCCGCTTCGGCGAGTTGGGTGGCGGTCACCCCTTCGCAGGGCAAAAATTCGGTTGCCATTCGGTTGCCGAGCGTTATCGTACCGGTTTTGTCGAGCAGCACGACATCAACATCGCCGGCCGCTTCGATCGACCTCCCGCTCAAAGCGATGACATTGTGCTGGAGCAGCCGGTCCATACCGGCGATACCGATTGCCGGCAGGAGACCGCCGATCGTCGTCGGCATCAGACAGACGAGGAGTGCGAGCAGCACGGGAACCGCTATCGTCACTCCTGAGTAATGGCCGAGCGCGGGAACGGTGGCGACGAGGACGATGAACAGGACCGTCAGACCGATCAGGAGAATTTCAAGTGCGCGTTCGTTGGGTGTTTTTTGACGGCGGGCGCTCTCGACCATCGAGATCATCCGGTCGATGAAGGTGTCGCCCGGATTGACCGCGATTTTGACGACGATTCGACCAGAGAGGAGACGGGTGCCGCCGGTCACCGCACTACGGTCGCTGCCCGCTTCGCGAATCACGGGCGACGATTCGCCGGTGATTGCCGATTCGTCGACCAGTGCTGTGCCCTGGACGATTTCTCCATCGCCGGGAATCGGCTCACCCGATTCGACGACCACCAGGTCGCCTCGGCGCAGGGCGAGCGCCGGAACCGTCTCCGGTGCACCCACATCTTCGACCGACCGGATGCGTCGGGCGATGGTTTCGCTCCGGGTCCGCCGCAGGGTATCGGCTTGGGCTTTTCCCCGGACCTCGGAGAGCGCTTCGGCAAAATTAGCAAAGATGACGGTGAACCAGAGCCAGATTGCGACCTGGAGGAAGAAACCGAACGGCCCATGGCGGAAGAGACTTTGAAAGGCGAAATATGTTGCAATCACCGAGCCGATTTCAACGATGAACATAACCGGATTGCGCCACATGACAAGCGGGTTCAATTTGACGAACGCCCGGCCGGCCGCGTTTAAGAGCGCCGGTCGGTTCCAGATCGATTGGTCTTTAGGCATACGCTCTTCGATCAGGGATGCGGTAACAGATACAGATGTTCAAGCAAAGGACCTAAGGCGACGACCGGAAAGAACGTCAGTGCGGCGAAGACGATAATAACTCCGATGAGAGTAACGATGAAGAGCAGGCTCGTCGAGGGAAAGGCGACCGCGTCCGCGGGCAGCGACCGCTTCCGAGCCAAAGACCCGGCAATCGCCAAGCCCGGGACGATCGTCAGCAGTCGTCCGGCAAGCATGCCAAAGGCGGTCGTGAAATTGTAAAATGGTGTATTTGCATTCAGACCGGCGAATGCCGAGCCGTTATTGCCCAATGCCGAAGCGAACGCATAAAAAATTTCCGACAGGCCGTGCGCACCGGGGTTGGCGATACTGCTCAGGCTGGAACGCAGGCTGAGTCCGGTGGCGGTTAAACCCAACATCACGATCGGCGGGGCAAGAACGGCGATGACGGTCATGATCATTTCGAACGGTTCGAGCTTTTTGCCGAATGCGTCGGGAGTGCGGCCGATCATCAGTCCGACCAAGAACATCGTAACGATCGCATAGAAGATGAGGCCCATCAGTCCGACCCCCACTCCTCCAAAGATGACCTCGCCGATGAAGATGTTAAACAAATAGATCAAGCCGGTCAGGGGCATTGCCGAATCGTGCATCGAGTTGACCGAGCCATTGGAGGTGGCGGTGGTTGATTGTCCCCAGAGAACCGACTGAATCGGTCCGAAGCGGTTCTCCTTGCCTTCGAGGTTGGTGCCGCCGCTGACACCGACATGGGCGAGATTCGGATTGCCGTGTAGTTCAGCGGCGAGTGCCAGACCGAGGCCGGCGAGGAACAGTGTCATCATCACGAGGAAAATGGCGGTGCCTTGACGCCGGTTGCGGACGATTCTTCCGAACGCGAAGGGAAACGCCGCTGGTATGAGCAGGATGAAGAGCGTCTCAAAGAAATTCGTCACGCGGTTTGGATTTTCGAACGGGTGTGCCGAGTTGGAATTAAAATAACCGCCGCCATTGGAACCGATCTCTTTGATTGCGACCTGAGATGCGACCGGTCCTACCGCAACCGACTGCGTTTTGCCCTCAAGGGTATGGGCTTGAATCGATGGCCTGAAGGTCTGGACAACGCCCTGGCTGATAAGTACCAGAGCTAAAATAACGGACAACGGGAGTAGAATGTAGAGGGTGGAGCGGACCAGGTCTACCCAGAAGTTACCGATCTGCTGGGTCGTCCGGCGGGCGAAACCCCGGATAAGAGCGGCTGCCGCCGCGATCCCGGTCGCGGCCGAGACGAAATTTTGTACCGTCAATCCCAACATCTGGGTGAAGTAGCTCATCGTCTTTTCACCGCTGTAGGACTGCCAATTGGTGTTGGTGACAAATGAAACCGCCGTATTAATAGCGGTATCCCAGCGGACCGGTTGGAGGTGCTGGGGATTCAACGGCAGCCATTTCTGGACGATCTGCAAAAGAAAGAGCACGACCAGGCCGGCACCGTTGAAACCGAGAAGCGAAAACGTATATTTTTTCCAGCCGGTTTCCTTTCGTTGGTCGATCCCGGACAGACGATAGATCAGCCGTTCAACCGGTCCGAGAATTGGCGACAGAAATGTCCGCTCGCCTTCGAGTACCCGGGCGATGAAATTGCCGAGCGGGACCGCAAGGATAGTGACGGAGACAAGCAGCAAAGCAAGTTGCAGCCAGTCGTATATCATGTTCATCAAGAACTATAACCGGCGATTATAGTCCTCGCCTTCTTCTTGTCAAGGAGTTGGTTTTTCCTTCCGACCGAGGACTTGACATTCGTTCGAGGCTAACCCTACAATGGTGAAAAAGATGTCGCAAACCGAATCCAAAAATAATACCCGTTGGGGGCTTCGCTTTACCTTCCGTGCCCTGAGTGGCAGAAACTACCGGTTATTTTTCATCGGCCAGGGAACTTCGCTGGTTGGAACCTGGATGCAGCAGGTCGCGATCGGCTGGCTCGTCTACCGCTTGACGCACTCGCCATTCCTGCTCGGTGCTGTCAGCTTCGCGGGACAGATACCAAACCTGTTTTTGACCCCGTTCGGGGGCGTGCTTGCCGATCGGCTTGACCGGCGCCGGGTTCAGATCGTCACCCAGGTTCTCTCATTGATACAAGCAATGATTCTGGCGGTATTGACCCTGACCGGGCTCGTTTCGATCGGACACGTCATCATCCTCGCGCTCTTCATCGGCATCGTCAATGCGTTCGATATGCCGATGCGGCAGTCGTTCGTAGTCGAAATGGTCGAGCGACGCGAAGATCTGGGTAATGCAATCGCGCTCAACTCATTTCTGTTCAACGGCGCCCGGCTGATCGGACCGGCGATTGCCGGGATTGTGATTGCGGCGAGCGGCGAAGGGCTCTGCTTTTTGCTCAATGCGGTCAGTTATCTGGCGGCGATTGTTGCGCTCGGCTTGATGCGGCTACCGCGTTGCATTCGGGATAACAAACCGACGAATATTTTCGAAGGCCTTCGTGAGGGATTCCACTATGCCTATACCTCGGTGCCGATCCGTTCAATTCTTTTGCTGGTCACCTTCCAGAGCCTGTTCGCAATGTCATTCATCGTGGTGATGCCGGTGATCGCCCGCGATGTCCTCCGGGGCGGGCCGGGAACGATGGGGCTCTTGGTGACCTCGATGGGCATCGGTGCATTGACCGGGGCGATCTATCTCGCTTCCCGCCGCAGCGTCTGGGGGCTGGTTCGGTTGATTGCGATTGCAGTCGGTATCTTCGGCAGCGCGCTCATCCTGCTTGCCTGGTCGCGTGTGCTGTGGCTCTCGGCAACCTTCATGGTTATCCTCGGCTTGGGCATGATCGCACAGATGGCTTCGAGTAACACCGTTCTTCAGACTTTGGTTGACGACGAGCGGCGCGGCCGGGTGATGAGTCTGTACACGCTTTCCTTCATGGGGCTTGCCCCGTTCGGGAGTCTGTTGATGGGCGGGATCGTTGCCCGGTTCGGAGTGACCCTGGCACTGAGCGCGAGCGGTGCATTCTGCATCATCGCCGCGGTTGTTTTCGCAAGCCAGCTGCCGGCGCTGCATCGGGCGATCCTTCCGATATACATCAGCAAAGGGATTCTTCCACCAGTATCGCCCGAGGTTGAACCGGCTGTGGATATGCTTGAACCGGGTCAAGGCGGCGGCAGGCCGTGATCGTTTCCGGGTCCGGTATGGCTCAGTGTGTTTAAAGTTCCAGTTTGTTGTTGACCGTGCATTAGGATGAAGTAAAACTTATCGAGGAGGAGCAATGAAGAATGACAGATGGGTAATTCTGATGACGACGGTGCTGTTTTCGATTCCGTTGTATGCTCACCGACCGGTTGCAGACCCGGGGACGGCCGTCACCGCATCGACGGCAATCGCGATTTCCGAGCCCGATGTATCGCAGGTTGTCTACCATAAGGTTACCGCCCGGAGTCCGTATCTCTGGCTGACGCTTACGGCCGATGCCGGCTACCAATTGTATGTAAGCATCGGCGTGCCGGTGATCGAGCGACTGCGGACATATCGGCCAGCGCTGGTTTTGCTCGGTCCGGGGCTACCGGCGGTTCAACTTCCGTTTGAGACGCCGGCAGCAATCGGCGGGGTCGTTTTCGCAACCGACTCGGTCAAGCCTTCCTTTTTTCATGAACCGGTGACCGGTACTGATTCCTGGATTCTACTCGAGCGAACGATAGAGCTTCCCAGGGCAGGTCGCTACTATATTGTCGCTTACTCTCCGGTCAATGAGGCTGGTAAGTTATGGGTGGCGGTAGGCACCAAGGAGCGGTTCGGCATCCGGGATATTTTTGCCCTGCCCGAATGGCGACGTCAAATCCGACAGTTTCACGAAGTGAGATAGCCCGGGGTGCTTTCTGCTATATCAGACTTTAAAAAGACTTATCGGCTTGCGAAACAATGGAAAATCTTGGGTTAGATTTTTTAATCATTGGTATAAATTTTGAAATAGCTCTGAATTATTGGTCGCAAAATCAAATAATGGGATAGCTTTAGCTCCTGTAAGTCGTTGTTAATAAGTGGATTACAAATTGTTTTCTTAGTAAAAGAAAACCCTTGACAAATTCAAAAAAAACTTTAAATGTGAACTAAGGGGGTGTATATAAGAATGTGTTTTTTTTGTTATAAAGCAACTGAGGGAGCTAAAGGTGGTCGCTGAGGTTGCTTTTGTGCTTTTAGGAATGTAGGCTGAAGAAGCGATTGGAACTAAAATGTAAGGAGGTAAATGAACGTATGAGTTTGGCAATTGTGGAGTGGAGGCTTTAAGGGGAAATCTACCTGTGCAGACGAGTCTCAGGGGTGTTCCATGTTTACTGGTCAAGACCCTTATAATTTTTTGTTCGTTATTTTTAGCGAATGCTCTATGGGCGGGATGGAAAAGGCTTGATTCCGGAGTCGATGTTACCCTCACCGATGTCTGTTTTCCTGCAGGACCCGATACTGGTTTTGTTGTGGGGTCTTACGGAACGATTCTAAAGACTTTAAATGGGGGGTTGATATGGGAAAAACTAAATTCGGGGATAAAGACGTATCTTTATAGGGTAGAATTCCCTAAGGATTGCCGCATTGGTTATGTTCTCTCTGGCTGGAATGATACGGACACGCTCTTAAAAACAGTTGACGGCGGGATGAACTGGGCGAAAATTAATGTTGGTACTGATGGTTCTTTGCAAGGGATCCATTTCCCTGAAGGTCCAGAAGTCGGCTACATACTGGGCACTAAAGATACGATAATTGAGGGCGTGACTATAGAGAAAGGCGCAATATTTAAAACCACAGATAGCGGAAAGACCTGGATCCGACAGATAGGGTTTCCCGATTTTGGAGGTCTCCAAGCGGTTTGGTTTGTTAACAACGACACCGGTTATGTAGTTGGAATTGGTGATATAAATAGAGGGCCCACGATTCTTAAGACTACTAATGGTGGCGAGACATGGATAGATAAAACGCCATTATATAATCCGGATTTGTGGGAAAGTGAACTTACTGATGTCTGTTTTCCACAGGGAAGCCTGGTGGGCTATGCAGGTGGTCCCTGGCTTGTCATAAAAACAAACGATGGAGGCGACAACTGGGAAGAAATAACGCCCAAAGACAGAATGCAAAGAGCGGGACGCTGCCAATCAGGAGCCGCAAGCTGGATGTTTAGTTACAGTTGGGATTGGCTCTGCTTTCCGATAGATACACTGGTCGGCTATGGAAACGGCGGCGAAGTTAATAATTATTCAAGAATCTGGAAGACTACCGATGGCGGTGCTACATGGTCAAAGCAAGACTCGGTTGGTGGGGCCCCGGTTGGTTGGAAGGGTGTGTTGGCTGCAGATTTTATAGACGCTAATATTGGCTATGCAGTAGGTGATTCGGGGGTAATTTTAAAAACGATCGATGGCGGATCCGGAATAGAAGATGCAGGTTCAAATGATCTACATGCTCCTAAACTCTACCCCAATCGGCCAAATCCGTTTTCCAAAATTACTCAAATAGAATATGAGCTACCTTTCTTGACTTTTGTGACTTTCAATGTCTACGATATTGCAGGTCGAGCAGTATGCACCTTGGTTAAGGGACAAAAAAGCGCTGGTTTGCATAAAGTGTTGTGGAATGGTCAGAACGATGGAGGGAAACTACCTAGCGGTATTTATTTTTTCTCCTTAGAGCTGACGGATGTTGCTTCTAGAGATCAAACTATCAGGCTTACAGGTAAAATGGAGGTTTTACGATGAGATTTTTACAGAATCGATTGACTAAAGTATGTACCACCTTATTAATAGTGGGAATGTTTACAGGCAGAGGTGATGCACAGCGAAATGAAATCTATTGCGAAACCAACTGGTTGGGTCAAGAAAATTATGCCACAGTTTGGGATATTTGCAAAATTGATTTAACACCACCGAGTCAATTTATGAGATTAACCAATAATGGTTATTATGTTGATTGGGACCCATGTATTCGTCCGACCACCGGCGATTCTGTAGTTTTCGTATCGAACCGGGATGGCAATTGGGAGCTTTATATGATTAAAGCAAATATAGCGGACCAAACGGACGGCAGGAGACTTACTTATCATCCCGCCCCTGATTGGTATCCTGTGTTTTCTCCTGATGGCCAGAAGATAGCCTTCGCTTCCAAGCGCAGTGGAAATTGGGATATCTATATCATGGTTGTAAACGGTAGCAATTTACAAAGGCTCACCACCAATTCTGCGACCGACTGGCAACCCTGTTTTTCTCTTTCCGGTGATTCTATAGCCTTTGCTTCAGACAGAAACGGAAACTTTGATATCTGGTTGATGCCTCTAATCGGTGAGGGTTATGGAATTAGGCAATTGACTACAAATCAGGCTGACGATGAATACCCTTGTTTTACATCCTGGAATAGTGATAGTATCGCTTTTTCTTCCGATCGAGAAGATACACGAAATCTATATATCATAGACAAAAGAACAGGAGATGGTTCTGTAAGACGACTCACTGTCTCCGGATATTCTGAAGTAACCGCATTTAACTCCATCTCTCTTAAACCAAACCCTTTCAAAACTAACATAAACTATTCTTTTTCTCTTACTCAATCCGGCCCGGTCGAAATTAAGGTCTACGATTTGTCAGGCAGATGTGTGAAGACTCTACTAAGAGACCAGTTTCTCAAATCTGGGATTTATTCATTACGATGGAACGGCGAGGATGAAGGAAAGCGATTATTGCCAAATGGTATCTATTTCCTGAAATTCACAATCTTAGAGCAAACAGTTATCAAAAAAGTGGTGCTCATGAGATGAAAGCACTCTCTGTAATCTTCGGTCTTATTATAGTCTGTTGGTCAAGTGAATATAAGTTTAACCGGGTAGCTTATCTTCCTCAAGGCTTAGGGTACGGTGGTTTAGCTTGTGGAGATACAGACCATAACGGTCTTTCCGAAATAATATTTCGAGCAACCCTAATAGATATCAACGAACAAGCACTCGAAATCTACGAGTTCCAGAACGACAATAGCTATACATTAGTACGCGCCGATACCGGGAATGATTTTGCTGTTTGGGATGCTGGAGATGTAGATGGAGATGGTCTGACCGATTTACTTGGATGTTACTTTATCTATCCATCCTGGAGGGCTCGAATATTGGAGAGCCCTAACCCTTTGAATTACCCCTCGGTTGTGAGCTGGGAGTTCGGACCTTTGATGGGTTATGGCGGGCAGCCATTATACTTCGCTGATCTCAATCAAGATAGCGACCGCAACATCATTTTTATCGCCAACGACCTCCAGACAATATTTCTCTTTAAAAATGTAGGAGACAACCAAAACAACCTCGTCTTCTGCGATACGCTCTCTAACGAGACAATTTATGCCATTGCAACTGGCGATTTCGACGGAGACGGCTTGCAAGAGTTTGTCACCTCAGGTGCTGGGTCCGGCAATGTCTTCGTCTACGAAAACACTTCTGATGATTCTTATGCGATGACCTTAGAAGATAATATACCTCTGACAAATGGCCTTGATGTCTTTTCTGGCAATGATACCGACCAGGACGGCAAACCTGAGTTCTTCATAAACTATGCATCTGTAAGTCCTCTTAATGTTCGATTTTACCTTTATCGCTTTGAGGCTTCAGGTGACAATACCTATGAACATCTTCTAATTGATTCGATTTCCCGCACGGGCGATTTCCGGATGATAAGCGACTGTGGTGATGTTGACGGAGATGGTATCGAAGAAATCGTCTGGTCAATTGGAAGTGCAATCACAGTATTAAAGGCGACTGGGAATGACCATTACGAACGGGTCTGGCAGTGGGAGAACGACCACAAAGTTGGAGCTGCTTCTGCTACAGTCCGCTGTTACGATCTCAACCATAACGGCTATGATGAGATTGTCGTCTCCGGTAATGAACGCACCTCTGTCTTCGAGTATGATACCACAACCGCCATTCAAGAACCCACGCCCACTCCGATTCAAGTATTATCGCTCACTCCCAACCCCTTCCGGCAAACTATAACTTTATCTTATTCCCTTTCTCAAGCCGGTCCGGTCGAACTCAGGGTCTACGATTTGTCAGGCAGGTGCATAAAAACTTTATTGGCAACCCAGCGTCTGGAGCCTGGGGTCTATTCTGTAACTTGGGATGGGAAAGCAGATAATGGATTGAGAGCGGTAACCGGTGTCTATTTCTACCGATTGGAGACCATGGATTATAAATCGACCAAGAAGGTGGTGCGGTTAAAGTAAAGAGCAGAGTTCATTAATTTTTAATAGCGTAATAAAATGGCAGGAGGAGCTTTATGAGTGAAGATGGGTTTTGGCTAATAGAAGCAGGAAAAGCGAAAAATATTTTTTCAAAAGAGATAAAGGGGTAAATGCTGGTTGCGATAAGTGATATCCATTTTACCGATGGCTCAACAGGTAAATTCAATATCGGTCGTTTGATGTTTTGCGCTCGTATCACTGGAGCGCTACTTTCACCAATTCGATCTGCTCCGATTGGGTTTGGCAGCTTTCGCTCGCCTTTCGATTTTAAGGTAGCGGGTGCTATCGTTCGATTCGGGTTAAAAATAAGATTCCCAGGGCGCCAAAAAAAATGTTCGGAATCCAGGCGGCGACGCCCGGGCTGATGATCCCGGCCAGACCAAAAGCCTTGGCAGTCTGGATTGCCCCCCAGTAGCTGAATGAAAAGAGCAAGCCCATGCCCAGGCCGAGCATCACTCCGCCCCGGCGCAGGCTGCTCGCTAACGGCAGGGCTAAGAGCAGAACGATCAATCCGACGAACGGATAGGAGAATCGAAAGTGAAATTCGACCAGCTCCCGGTTGACGCGCTCACCGGCCCGGTGCATTTTATTGATGTATTTGAAGAGTTGAATGAAGTTCATTTCGCTGATATCTCGTTCCCGCTGGGCGAAATCGCCGGGTTTTTCTTTTACCTGCAATGCCAGGGTAGGGTAACGGGTTAGCCGTTCGGTTGGACCAAACTCGCGCTTGACCACATCCCGGGCAAGCCAGCGGTTATGTTCGAATCGGGCTTCGGCAATATCAAAGCGTTGGCGAATCTGTCGATGAGGATCAAATTCCCATACGACAAAATTTCTTAAGAGATTATTCTTAGATTCGAAGTAACGGATGAAGTAGGTTCGACCTTCTTCGCCGTAGTAAAAAAAATTATTCCGGATCTGATAGCTGGGGCGCTGGCGTTTTTCAACCCGGTAGATCCGAACATCCTGGCTCTTGCCATTGGCCGGAATGGTGATGAATTCGTTACCGAAAAACGAAACCGGAACGAGCAGCGCACCGAGAACGAAGAAGGGGATGAACAGTCGATTGAGGTCAATCCCTCCGCTTTTGAGTGCGGAAAGCTCTCGCTGGCGGGTGAGTCGCCCGACGACTAAGAAGCTGGAGAGGATGATGCCGACCGGTAACAAGAGACCGGAATAGGAAGGGACGGTATAGGCATAGTATAATCCGATGATCCAGAGGCTCGTTTTGCGGTTGACGAAGGTATCAATGATCTGGAACAGGTCGAAGAGGAGATAGATCAAGACCACAAAGGCAAGGGCGATGAGCAGATATTTTAAAAATTCTTTTATGAGAAATCGATCGAGGATCTTCACCGGTTAATGCGGAACAGAGACTTTTCAAAGTAAACGCGGCTGGTGAGCTCGGCGGCGAGCGGAATGAGAATGAAATTGGGTAGCCACATCGCCCAGAACGCGCCGAGCTTGCCGGAATCGGCAAGGCCTTCGCCGCCCAACAACAGCATATAGTAAAGAGCAAAAACGACGAGGCTCGATAGGAAACCAGCACCAAAACCGCCGCGGCGCAGGAGGAGGCCAAAGGGCGCACCGAAAAAGAAGAAGACCAGGCAGCCAACCGGAAGCGAGAATTTTTTGTTGACTTCGACCAGGTAACGATTCTTTTCTTTTTTCTTATACTCCAGTCGCAGCTGTTCTTCTTTGATTTTTATCTTGAGGACCTGCGGGTCGAGCTTTGCCTGAGTTAACTTGGTGATGGTCGTGCGCGCAGCGGCGATCTCGCGATTGAGGGGCTGGATTTTTTTCCGCAGACGTTTCAGATCCATCTCCCGGTCAGAACGGTATTCCCGTTCCTGCCGGATGAGCTGAGTATTCAAAGGGATATTGATAATATGTTTGTCGAAATTGAGCTTCCGGTAATTGGAACCGACCGATTCGTGGATTTCGCCGCGCAAGAGTTCCATGATTAGATAACGTTCATCCGGGGTTGTCGTCAGGCTCCCTTCGGCGGCGGTGATAATCGCGGGCACGACGCGCCCCTGTTTTTCAAAGACGGTGACATTATAGATTTTGGAACGCCGCTCATCTTTGTTGCCGATAAAAATCGTATAGCCTTCGAAGTCGGACATAAAGACTCCTTCGAGAATCCGGACGGTGGGGCGCTTGCTCGATATATCCTGCATCAGATTGCGTACCTTGTGGTTGGACTCGGGCATAATCCGGTCGTTGAAAAAAATCATGAAACCGGCGAGGGCGATAGAAAGTATCATCAAAGGAAGGCTGAGGCGAAAGGGGTTAGCGCCGGATGATTTCACGGCTGAAAACTCGTTATCTTGAGCCAAGCGGCCAAAGACCATTACCGAAGCCAACATCACCGCCATCGGAACCGTCGAAGCAACGACGAACGGGAGGGTGGTGAGGAGAATTTCCCCGACGACCGTAAACTTAAGACCTTTGTTGATGATTAAATCAATCAGCAGGAAAAGCCGGTCCATCAAGAGAATGAAGGTCAACACTCCCCAGCCCAAGAACAACGGACCGAGAAATTCCCGTATCATGTAACGGTCGAGAATTTTCACAATTCAACTATAGGTCGTGGCGGACGACTGTCAAGGAATATGAGCGAGACCTATGAAAAAGTCATTTTTAACCACTGATCCGCCACGATATATGGCGGACACGGAATTTACTGAAGAATTATTAATGAAATACAAATAATAAACCTTCCGTTCCGCCACACACTATGGCGGATTCAGTGTCTTCGGTGGTTTATCAGGGTGCGATTCTCACCGGTGAAAGACCTGGATTTCATTGGCGGAATAAAAACCGCCAGCCCTTGACAGAGGGGTAAAATCCGATATGGTTTTTATCCAAACAGGAGGAAAAATGATAATTGCGATTGTTGTTGTTGCAATCGTCGTATTGGCAGTCATCGTCATCTATAACCGACTTGTTACTCTCAAAAACCGGGTCCGGAACGCCTGGTTTCAAATTGATGTCCAGCTTAAACGGCGGTATGATTTAATCCCGAATTTAGTCGAGACCGTCAAAGGCTACGCCAAACACGAGCGCGAGATTTTTGAAATGGTAGCCGAGGCGCGGGCAAAGGCGATGGGCGCCCGAACGGTCGGCGAGACCGCCCAGGCCAATAACGCTCTGTCCGAAACCTTAAAAAGCCTGTTTGCGGTTGCCGAGGCGTATCCGACGTTAAAAGCTAACGAAAATTTCATGCGATTGCAGGAAGAGCTGACCGGCACCGAAAATAAGATTGCTTTTGCCCGGCAGTTCTACAACGATGTCGTTATGTCCTATAATATTGCAGTTCAAAAGGTTCCGACCAATCTCTTTGCCAAAATTTTCGGCTATAAGCCGGAGGAGTTCTACCACATTCCCGAGGGTGAAAAAGAACCGGTGAAGGTGAGTTTTTAGCTTTCGACGATGTTTTATTTAACCATTTAACCTTTTAACTTTTCACCGATGAAAGATACCCTCTATGGCTTGATCGCCAGAAACAAATTCAAGACATTTTTTTTCATTGTTATCTTCAGTTTGATTTTGGGTGTAGTGGGGGCTGCGGTGGTTACAGTTTTTAATTGGGGGATTACGGGCTATGTGGGTTTCGGAGTTTTTATTGTGCTGTACAATCTGGTGCTCTATTTTAATTCGGACAAACTCGCCTTACTCTCGGCCGGGGCGCGACCGGCGGAGCCGGCGGAATACCAACAGCTCAATAATGTCGTCGAGGAAATCGCAATTGCCGGCGGCATACCAAAGCCGAAGGTTTATATCGTTGAAGATTTGGCGCCGAATGCCTTTGCGGCCGGCCGTAATCCCAACCATGCTTCGGTTGCCGTTACCCGCGGGCTCTTGGAGACGATGAATCGGGAGCAGCTCCAGGGGGTGATCGCGCACGAGGTTTCTCACATTAAGAATTACGATATGCTGCTGATGACGATTGTGGGAATTTTGGGTGGGCTCCTAATTCTCTTCCGGGATTTCTTTTTCCGTTTTGGGCTTTTATTGGGCGGAGGCCGGCGCAGCAGCCGGCGCAGCGGAGGCGGTCTCACCGCAATCCTCGTACTGGTCGGTTTGGTCCTGGCGATCCTCGCACCGATTGTCGTCCTTTTGATCCGGAGTGCGATATCGCGGCAGCGGGAGTATCTGGCAGATGCAAGTGGCGCTTTTGTCACCCGCAACCCGGAGGGACTGGCTTCAGCCTTAGAACAATTAGAAACCTTCGAAGGCAAGCTCAAAGGTGCTTCCCAGGCAATAGCCCATCTATTTATTGCCAATCCCTTTGGCAAAGACCGGATTAAAAAGGCGGCCGGACTTTTTTCCACCCATCCGCCTTTAGAAGAGCGGATCAAGCGCCTCCGGGCATTGACGGTGTAATGCGGTCCGGGTAGGTTTTCACAAGCCGATTCTCGTGGAGAGAACTAAAGAAGTCTTTTTATCACGAAATCCGAAGGATAGAACGACTGCAAGGAGTTCAAAATTTTAAAATATCGGAAATGCTACACTTTATTTTTCGTGGTTTGAGTTCCTTACAGTCACTCTATTGCGTGTCCATTCTTAAAATTGGACGCGACGAATTTCGTCCTTTCGTCCGCCAAGAATCGTGGCGGATTTCGTGGTATAATTTTGTAGTTTTTCAGGGTTCTCCTTGTGCCGGTCTTGACAAAAGGTTTTTTTCGGCCACTATTACTTCAAATAAGGAGGCTGAATGGTCTGGACATTGTTTTTGGCGATAGTGAGCGAACCATTTGGTCAGTACGAATTTTATGAAGACTATACCGTTAGACCACTGATAGCAGAATCGACCCATACTTACGACGTCGAAAAGTATGTTTTGAATCTCAACTTTCCGATGGTTGATTCTACCTTTTCCGGCACAGTCACCATCTTCGCAAAGAGCACGATCGATAAGCTTGATACGGTGGAATTAGATATGTATCAGCTTGAATGTGACGAAGTGCGGGTAGATGGGACCATAACCAGCTTTCAGTATGACGACACGACCCTCATAATTATCATGCCCGCAACCTATGGCCAAAACCAGTCCTTTGAGGTTGCGGTAAACTATCGAGGGTGGGCAAAAAAAGACCCGAAAAATCCGAGCTATTATTTGGGTTTTAATTACTACCCGAAGAAACCCGGGACCTTAGACACCACCGCTTATACCGTCGCTTCGCCGTTTGATGCGCCCTACTGGTATCCCTGCTACGACCATATGTTCGATAAAGCGCAGTGTGAAATCTATGCGACCGTTCCAACCGGCTATGTCGTTGCATCGAATGGGGTCTTGGAGGATGTCACCCAGGCGCTGGGAGCGACGACGACCTTCCACTGGCGCACCGATTTTCCGATCGCCACCTACCTTATTTGTGTAACGATATCGAAATACGTCGAGTTCAGCGATTATTATGTCCGTCCGAACAACGATACCGTTCCGATTGTGTATTATGTCTATGGAAATGATACCACCCTTGCCCGAAATCACTTTGTCAACGTACCCGAGATGTTAGATTTTTACTCTCAAAAATTTGGCGATTACCCGTTTGAGAAATATGGAATGGCAGAAGTCTATCCCTTCAAATATGGGGCGATGGAGCACCAGACGATGACCACAGTCACCCGGGCGGTTGTTACCGCTAACAACGAAGGAACCATCGCCCATGAATTAGCCCACCAGTGGTGGGGAAACTGTGTAACTGCTTTGGACTGGCCCCATATCTGGCTTAAAGAGGGGTTCGCCACGTACTCCGAGGCGCTTTTTACCGAATATAAATATGGAACCGCTTCCTTCACTACCGAGATGCAGTCTTATGCTAACGCTTATTTTACCGACGATAAGACCTATCGTCACTCGCTTTACAATCTGCCCGGCGACAAGCTCTTCATCTGGGGACTCACCTACTGCAAAGGTGCCTGGGTTATGCATATGCTCCGCTCGGTTATCGGCGACAGCAGTTTCTTTGCCACCTTCCCGGAATACTTTAATCTCTATCAGTATGGGAATGCTTCGATTGCTGAATACCAGAAAATCGCCGAGACCATCTCGGGAAAGAATTTGCAATGGTTTTTCGATGAGTGGATTTATGACCAAGGTCATCCGGAATATCAGTGGCACTGGTCGGTCGAGAATCACGGCACCGATAGTTCAAGCCTGACGATTACCATTAACCAGGTTCAGGCAAATGCACCGATTTTCACGATGCCCCTGGCGTTGGAGGTTATTACGACCAGCAGCGATACGACGGTTGAAGTCCGGGATAGCCTGGCCGAACAGACTTTCTCGTTCTTGGTCCCGGGAAATGTTTCGACGGTAAAATTCGATCCGGCTAATCGGGTTCTTAAAAAATCGACCATGGTCGGCATGGCCGAGACCGCGTCCGGGCGGTCAAATCTCACAAGAATTTCAGTCACGCCGGTGCCGGCGCACACTACCGTCCGATTAGAATTGATGCTGGTCGAGCCCGGGGTATTGGCAATCTATGACCGAATCGGTCGGAAGGTCCGGTCATGGGTTTTAGAACCAAAGGAATATTCTCTTCGCTGGTCAGGTCAGGATGACCAGGGGCAGTCGTTGCCGGCCGGCGTCTATTTCTACGAATGGCAGGGAATCACTGCCCGCCGGGGCGGTAAGATTATTCTCCTGCGGTGAGTAGTTTTTCTCCGGTACGATACGACCGAATCGAAAAATAATTTTCCCGGGCAGGGTGCGGATCTATCTGGGGTCGACCAGTCGGTCGGCTCGCAGCTTCGAGCGTCCCGGTTGGAATTCTCCCTGTGACTCCTAAGTCTCACACAGTTCCTGGATAAAGGGGTTGATGCTTTTGATTTCACTGACCCAGCCGATGTCACCGTGGCCGGGATACACCATCATATCATCGCGCAACAGTTCGATCAGTTTTTTTACTGATTGAAACATCTGCTTCTCAGAGCCGCCGGGCAGATCGGTACGGCCGATCGAATCGAAGAAGAGCGTATCACCG
>CAYHGV010000039.1:0-24885 GCA_964356135.1 uncultured bacterium | reverse complement strand
TGATTCTTGCCGAAAGAATTCTTGGACGGTGCTAATAAAAAAAATCAACAACGAAATCACGAAAGTCCGGGAAGTCACGAAAAAAAATAAAGGTTCGTCTGTCCCGGCAAACACTATCGGTTCACGGAACGAGAGCTCGCTCCATGCGGCAATAAAAGACTGGTATGCCCGCCCGGGAGATACATTCGAAGAAAAAGTGGACGATTTTCTCGTCGATATCGTGCGCGATGGGGTTGCGATCGAGATTCAAACGAAAAACTTTTACGCCATTCGTCAAAAATTGCAGAAGCTGGTTGAAAATCGGAAAGTGCGGCTCGTCTATCCGATACCGAAGGTGAAATGGATTACGAAGGTGGCGGATTCGGGTGACCGGAAACTAAGCCGCCGGCGGTCGCCGCGCCGCGGCATGGTCATCGACGTGTTCAACGAACTGCTCCGGATACCGGATTTAATCAACCATGAAAATTTCAGCCTCGAAGTTTTGCTGATTGACGAAGAAGAAATTCGGTGCGATGACGGTAAAGGGAGCTGGCGGCGGAAAGGGGTGAGCATCCGGGACCGGAAATTGCTTTCGGTCGCCGAACGGGTGAGTTTTACCAGGCGGGAGGATTTTCTTCGGTTGCTGCCCGAGCATCTGCCCCGCCCTTTTTCCAATAAAAGTCTGGCAAAATCATTTGGAATTCCCGTTTATCGAGCTGCGAGGGTCACCTACTGTTTGAGAAAAATGGGTGCATTACAAATAGCGGGGAAAAAGGGAAATGCGTTTTTGTTTGCAGACGCTTCGCCGATGGGTCAGGACAAAGACATGGCTGAACAATTACAGCGAATCCGCACGGCGTATGATCGAACGGTTGAGCAGCACAATCGAGGACTCGACCCTTTTGCTGGGGTTCCGGAAGAGTTCAAGAACTCGCCGGAGTTTAAGGCTTTCCAGACAGAATGTCAGGGGTGTAACAGCGGCAATCCGGCAAATAAGGATTACCTCGACCCGAAACCGGGGATGCGATTCCTCGATGGAGGCTCGTGTGCCAACCTCGCTTCCTACCGACTCGATAAATGGTCCTCACTTTATTATGGCGTAGACCTAAGTCCTCGTTTGATCCAAGCGATGAAAGCATTTGTAACGCGGAAACACATCACGATCGGCGGGCTCTGGGTTGCGGAAATTGCCACCCTGCCCTTCAAGGATGATTTTTTTGATATCGCCTCGGTGATCGGCGTATTTGAATACTACCCGCTTTCTTATATAGAAAGGGCGCTTCGAGAATTACACCGGGTGCTGAAACCGCACGGCCGGGTGGTACTGGATATACCGAACTTAGCACACCCGCAGGTTGAGATTATGTTTCGATTGGAAGAGTATCTAAAAAGGCCGAATATTCCCAACCCCAGACCGGCATTTGAAAGACTGTTGACATCACTATTCTCGGTGGAGCGGATCGATGATTCCTGGGTCATGCTTAAGTATTTTGTCCGTAATCTTTCACATTGACCGTGAGTTCGCCATGGGTGCTATGCCGAAACATTCAGTATCCAAACGGACTCGCGGTTTGCCTGAGGAGGTAAACCAATGAAGCCGACACTGGAATGGCTGGTTGATTCTTTCCCCTGGGTCGAATACCGGACCCGAATCGACCTTTTGGGTCAGCCGGAAAACGATTCCCGGGTCGTACAAGCCCAAAAAGCGATGGCCGGACACCCGCTCGTCCAGGCACGGTTACGAGAGTTAGCCGAATGGCCCGGGGTAGTCATCAGCAGCCATAAAAGTGCGAGTCAGCCTTTTCATAAACTGTCGTTCATTGCCGACCTCGGGTTGACCGTGAATGACCCGAGGGTCAAGGCAATAACCAAAAAAGTCATGGAGCATCAGTCACCGGAGTCGGTCATGCAGCTGCCAATGAAAATCTCGTCTGCCTATGGCGGATCGGGTAAAGAGGTCTGGGCTTGGGCGCTGTGTGATGCGCCGCTGATTTTGTATTCGCTGGTGAAAATGGGCTTAGAGAACAATCGTCAGGTTCGGTCGGGAATGGAATATTTGAAGGGTCTGGTCAGACAAAACGGCTGGCCGTGCGCGGTATCGCCGGAATTGGGCAAATTTCGCGGACCCGGGAAAAAAGATGACCCCTGTCCGTTTGCGAATCTTGTCATGCTCAAGTTCCTCAATCAGACTCGAAAAGGGCGGGAGAGTGAAGAAGCCCGGCTGGGTGCGGAAACGCTGCTTTCGCTCTGGAAACAGAGCAAAGCCCGTCACCCCTACATTTTCTACATGGGGAACGATTTCAGGAAGCTGAAAGCCCCGTTCATCTGGTACGACATTCTGCATGTCGTCGAGGTTTTGTCCCAATTTCCCTGGCTCGGCAAAGATGCGAGGCTTGGAGAGATGGTAAAAATTATAAGATCAAAAGCGGACCGGGAGGGTCGGTTTACGCCCGAATCGGAGTGGAAAGCATGGAAGGGGTGGGATTTCTGCCAGAAGAAGGAGCCTTCGCCGTGGTTGACATTCCTGATTTTAAGGATTCTTAAGCGTTTCGAGTAACCACCGGGCAAATCCGGGCAAACTAGAGATTCCTGAAAAAGTCCTTTTTATCACGAAAACCACGAAATCCGAAAACACGAAAGGTTCTAACTTATTGGAAATACTAAGCTTATTTTTTCATAGCTTTCGTCCTTTCGTGCTTTGATGTCGTCCGCCAAGGTTCGTGGCGGACTCCATCTATGCTTCGCATTTCGTGATAATTTTTGTAGTTTTGCAGAACTCTCAATTATCCAGCTTGACGAACAGGAGGGTTTTAACCATAATAATATCACTATGCTCGATAAAATATTAGGGAAGTTTTTTGGTACTAAAAATGACCGTGAACTGAAGCGGCTCTGGCCCAAAGTCGAAGAAATTAATGAAATTTTTGAGGGTTTGAAAGGTCTGTCGGACGAAGACCTGCCGAAAAAGACCGAAGAGTTTGTCAAACGCATCCAGGACGGTGAATCGTTAGATGAGATTCTGCCGGAAGCATTTGCGCTGGTAAAAGAAGCCTGCCGGCGGTTGGTCGGCAAGCGCTGGCCGGTTTCGGATATCCAAACCGAGTGGAATATGGTGCCGTTCGATGTTCAGCTGATCGGCGGCATTGTCCTCCACGAAGGCAAGATCGCCGAGATGAAGACCGGTGAGGGCAAGACGCTGGTCGCAACGATGCCGTTATATCTCAATGCCCTGACCAAGCGGGGCGTCCATCTGGTGACCGTTAACGACTATCTGGCGCGGCGGGACCGGGAGTGGATGGGTCCGGTCTATGAATCACTCGGGTTAAAGGTCGGTTGCATCCAGCAGGGGATGCTGCCGGAGCAACGCAAGCCCCACTACGATGCCGATGTCACCTACGGCACGAACAACGAGTTTGGATTCGATTATCTCCGGGACAATATGGTCGTTCGTTTTGAGGATAAGGTTCAGCGCGGCCATTACTATGCGATTGTTGATGAGGTTGATTCGATTTTGATCGACGAAGCGCGGACGCCGTTAATTATCTCCGGTCCGGTTGAGCACGGCGAGCGGAGCTTTGAGGGACTTACTCCGTTGATTTCGAAGGCACACCACGCCCAGGAGCGGCTGGTTGACCGGTTGGTTGAAGAAGCCGATAAACTCCTGAAGGATGAGGATAAGGACAAAAAATATGAGGCGGGAATAAAGCTATTGCAGTCCCGGCGGGGTTCACCCAAGAATAAGCGGCTTTTGAAGCTCGAGCAGGATCAAGGGGTAAAGAAACTTATTGAACAGGTTGAGCTTGACTATATCCGGGAAAAGAAGTTCCACGAACTCGATGAAGAACTCTATTATATGATCGATGAAAAATCGAATCTAACCGATCTGACCGAAAAGGGCAGGCAGATTCTCTCGCCCCAGGACCCGGAAGTGTTCGTCCTGCCCGACCTTTCGACCGAGCTCGCTAAAATTGACAATGATTCCGATCTCAGTTCCAAAGAAAAAATCTACGAGCGGGAGAAGGCGTATCAGGAGTATGCGAAGAAGAGCGATGTCCTGCACAGTTTTCGGGCGCTCTTAAAAGCCTATACGTTGTTTGAAAAAGATGTCGAGTATGTCGTTCAGGACGGAAAGGTGATTATTGTTGATGAGTTTACCGGTCGATTGATGCCGGGCCGTCGATTCTCGGACGGCTTGCACGAGGCACTGGAAGCAAAAGAAGGTGTGCGAATTCAAGAAGAGACCCAGACCTTTGCGACCATTACCCTCCAGAATTATTTCCGAATGTACGAGAAGCGGGCGGGTATGACCGGGACGGCGGCAACCGAAGCACGGGAGTTCTGGCACATCTATAAACTCGATGTGATGGAGATTCCGACCAACGAGCCGGTCCGAAGAATTGATTATCCCGATATCATCTATAAAACCCGGCGCGAAAAATACAATGCGGTGCTCGATGAGATCGAACGCTGGCACAAGCTGCACCGCCCGATTTTGGTTGGAACCACCTCGGTCGAGGTGTCCGAGACTCTGTCGCGGATGCTGCGGCGTCGGGGCATTAACCACAATGTCTTGAACGCCAAACACCACCAGGGCGAAGCAGAGATTGTTGCCTTTGCCGGGCAGGGGGATGCGGTGACGATCGCCACCAATATGGCGGGGCGGGGAACCGATATTAAGTTAGGTCCGGGTGTGGTCCAGGGCGAAGGCTGTTATCTCCTGGAGCCGAGCGGCAGACCCTGCAACTACTGGGACGAGCACAAAGGACGCTGCAAAGACGAAGTGCCGTGCGGGCTCTTGATCATCGGCACCGAGCGCCACGAGTCCCGTCGGATTGACAACCAGCTGCGCGGACGCTCGGGCCGGCAGGGCGATCCCGGGTCGTCATTATTCTTTTTGTCGCTGGAAGATGATCTGATGCGGCTGTTCGGTTCGGAGCGGGTTGCGACAATTATGGACCGGTTCGGAGCCAAAGAAATGGAACCGATGACCCATCCGCTCGTTTCTCGGGCGATTGAAAATGCCCAGAAACGGGTTGAGATGCGGAACTTTGAAATCCGGAAGCACCTCCTGGAATACGATGATGTGATGAACAAGCAGCGGGAGGTCGTCTATCACTTGCGGGATGCGGTCCTCAAAGGCGAAAATCTTAAGCAGGTTTACGATGATATGGCGGGAGACCTGATCGATAGCATCGTCGCCAAATATGCGGTCGGCAGATATCCGGAGGAGTGGCAGTGGGAGGAGATGAAAGCGGAGTTCGGCTTAACCTTTTTGGCAGATATTACTGTCCCGGACGATGAAATTCCGAAAATGAAACCGGAGTTTCTCCAGGAACGGTTGAACGAAATCGCCCAGCTGCGTTACGAGCAGCGCTTGCAGGAATTGAGATCGGAGCTGTTTAATGATTTGTTGAAGTTTGTGCTTCTGCGCACGATTGATGGCAAATGGCGCGACCACCTCTACGGACTCGATTCGGTGAGAGAAGGTATTTCGCTGCGGGCGTATGGTCAGAAGGACCCGCTGGTTGAATACAAGCAGGAGTCGTTTAGGATGTTCGACGAGATGATGGCGGATTTTAACAAGGAAGCAACGAGTCTGTTGTTCCGGGCTCAGGTTCAACCCCAGGCTCAAGCCGAGCGGAGGCCTCAGGCAGCGGTGCGGGCATATAAACCGACCGCTGCGGCCGAGCGTCCGGAAGGAGGGAGAGAGCCGGAAGCGGCAATGGCGACCGTTCAACGCGACCAGCCCAAGGTCGGGCGGAACGATCCCTGTCCATGCGGCTCGGGCAAGAAGTACAAGAAGTGCTGCGGTAAAACGGGATAGCGAGGAGGTAGTATGGGAAAGGTGATTGAAAGGGTCAAATTGACAAACCTTTTCGATTTGACCAAGTCGGTCGAGGTTGATGCCATTATTGATACCGGGGCTACGATGCTCGTATTGCCAGGGAGTATAATCAAACAGCTCAATTTAAGGAAAATGCGCGAGGTCAATGTTCGCTATGCAAATAACACCACTGAGGTTAAATCAATCTACGGGATAGCAACCGTGTTGATAAAGGGGAGAGAAGGTGAGTTTAATGTCCTGGAAGAGCCCAATGGCACCCAACCCCTGATTGGACAGATAGTGCTTGAGCAGTTAGATCTTTTGGTCGATACGAGCACCCGAAAAGTGATTCCTAATCCGCGGTCACCTGAGATGCCGATGGTGGAGATATTGTGAGAATCACTGCGGTTCGAGGAAAAACGGCATCATGAAATGGATGCGCTGGACGGCACGGGTACTGTCCCTGGTGTGGGCAGGGTGGTGGACATTTTTCGGTCTTGCATCGGGAATTGGTGAAAAATTGAACGCTGCCGGGATTTTGATCCACGCAGCGGTGCCGGGTTTGATTTTTTTGGCTCTGGCGATTGTTGCCTGGAAATGGGAGCTGGCAGGTGGCATTATCTTACTGATTATCGGTTTGGTTTTATTCCTGACCTATCCCCTGGTGATGCGGCTGCCACCGATGGTGGTTGTTACGGTTTTACTCATGCTTGCCCTTCCACCTCTGGTCGCCGGTGTCCTGTTCGTCCTCGGTTGGCGCCTGAAAAAATAGTTATTTAACCATTGCGGCTCGTGCGGCTTGCGACAAGCCGAGCGAGCCGAACAATTTAACTTTTTAACCATTTAACTATTATTTTTACTCTTCGACTTGACTTCCGATTTTTGACCGATACTATGGGGGAATGCCGAAAAAATTTTATCTGCTGCTGATTGCGCCCTTGCTGGTGAACCGTTCTGAAGGGACAGAAACGATATGGGGAATTGAGGTTTATGGTGGCTCGGCGTATAATTTTACGACTCCTTTGACCATTCACCAATCCGGTTATGACGATATCAGGTTGAATGCCCGCTACGATACCAGACCATTGGGGATGCCGCCGTATTACGATGTCCGTCTCAGTCGGTGGAATGGAGAGCGGGGCTGGGCATTGGAGCTTATCCATCAAAAGTTACACTTAGTCAATAAACCGCCGGCAGTCGAGAATTTTGCGATCAGTCATGGCTATAACCTTATTGATTTGAGCAGAGCCTGGAGATACAAAGGGTTCATTTTTCATTTGGGCGGAGGGGTAGTTATGGCTCATCCCGAAGCGACGGTTCGGGGTAAGGTATTTTTCGAGAAACAGGGATTTTTGGGTTTGGGGTGGTTTATCTCGGGCCCGACCGGTCAGATAGCAATCGGTAGGGAAATTTATTCCTATAAGAGATTATCGTTTAACCTTGAAGGAAAAGTGACCGGTTCGTATGCGTGGGTGCGGATTGAGGATGGGAAAGCGGACGTCCCGAATATTGCCGTGCATGGTCTGTTGGGTCTGAGATACAACTTTTGATTCCGATGGTCAAGAGTAAGATTAAAAATCAATGGGAGAGGGCGGCGGATGGCTGGACGGATTTTGTCCGCACCGGTAAAGACTGGACGAGAAACGAGTTGAATAATCCTGCGATGTTTCGGATGTTAGGGGAGATTCGGGGAAAACGAGTCCTGGACCTGGGGTGCGGCGAGGGGCATAATACGAGAATGCTGGCGAGCAGAGGGGCGCGGGTGACCGGTGTGGATTTTTCGGGAAAAATGATTGGCCTGGCGATTCAGGAGGAGAAAAGGAAGAAGCTTGGAATAGATTACTATGTCTCAAACGCTGGCAATCTGCGCCGGTTCAAAAATAGCTCCTTCGATATTGTTGCCTGTTTTATGGCGCTTCAGGATATCGAGAACTATAAGGCTGCCATCAAAGAAGTATTCAGGGTGCTCAAGAGGCGGGGACGGTTCGTTTTTGCGATACCTCATCCCTGCTTCGAGGTTCGGATAATCGGTGGTAAACGGATTGGCGGGTGGGCGTATAAGCAAGAAACCGAAATTAAGGACAAAGAGACCGCGCTGAATTCGAAGATAACTAAAATTCCCCGCTATTATACGATTGATAGATATTTCGATACCGGTGAGGACGTTATCGATTGGAATATGGCGCGTTTGACCAGACATTTCAAAACCACCTCGTTCCACCGGACGCTGACCGACTATACAGCAGTGCTGGCGAGCGTAGGATTCTTGATTTTGAGAATCGACGAGCCGAAACCGACGAAACGAGGGTTAAGAAAACATCCCGAATATTTTAAAGGCAATCTTCGGATTCCCCAGTCGATAGTAATTGAGGCGGTAAAATGGACACTATGAAATATTATCAAAAGTATCACGAAGACCGGAAAAGACGAAAAATATTATTGAGAATTTCGTGTTTTCTCCCTTTCGTGATTTCGTGATGAAATTATTTTAGGGAGGGATGATTATGTTCAAGGTTGAGGAAAAGACCTGGAACGAGTTTTGGGCGAAATACTGGCGGATTGACGACCGGCACAGTATTCCCGGAATTTTTGAGTGGGACCAACAGTTGGTTAATTTTATCGAGCATGTTTGCCAGCTTTCACCGGGAGACAGGATTCTCGACCTCGGCTGTGGTGGTGGAGACCAGGCAAAGATTTTTGTCCGTAAAGGCTATGAGGTTGTGGGCGTCGATATTGCTCCATCGTTAATTGAGTTCGCTCAAGAGCAATTCAAAAAAGAGGATTTAAAAGGCACCTTCCTCGCTGGCGATATGAGGAATATCAATTACACTGCTGAATTTGATGCGTGTGTGATACTGAGTGGGACTTTCGGATTTTTTAGTGACACCGAAAACCAGGACCTTCTGCATTCGATATGCCGGGCGCTGAAAGCGGGGGGGAAGGTTTTTATTATGTTTCTGTCTGCGAATCAAGTGCACGAACACCGTAAGTCATGGTCGGAGATCGAAGATGGCTGGGAATTGAGCGAAAGCTGGTTCGATACCGAAACCAGTACTTACCGTTCGATAATATTAATTGTTCGAAAAGACGGCACGCTCATCCGACCTAAGACCGAACCTGGCTATCATGCGAATGAAACAATCCGCTGTTATACAATACCTGAAATGCGGACAATGCTTTCGCTGGCGGGGTTACGCTATCGTGCCAGTTATTCCGGCAATGACTTCTCGATTCCACCGAAACCACCGGCTGCGGATGCGGTTCGTAATATCGTGATAGCAGAACGTCTTTAATCATTCCATCAAAAAGCAGTTACAATGAGTAATCGACTTTTGATGAGAAAGGGTTTGCCAGGCGACGAGCGAGATTTTGCCGAGCTGGTTCTCGTGTCGGCACCGTATTTTCCGGTGCTCTTCGGGAAGAGAATAACGACCATGCTTGAGTGTCTGTTCCAGAAACCGCGCAATCTTTTCAGTTACGAGCATACTTGTTTTGCTGAGCTCAACGGTGAAACGGCGGGAATGATTTTAAGTTATGACTGGCGGGCTAAAGAACGGGAAGATGTCTGGACCGGAATTTTATTCGTCCGGCAGATGAAATTGGATTTTCTGGCTAAACTTTCGGTGTTGCTGAAATTTAATACCGCGGTAGGTGGGATTAACGAAGGTGAATGCTACATCAGCAATGTTGCCACTTTTGAGCGGTATCGGGGGCTGGGCGTGGGGACGGCATTAATTGCTTACGTCGAGGAAGAGGCGAAGAAAAACGGTGCGGTGAAGATGGTTCTGGATGTGGAAAAGGATAATCGAACAGCGATTAAGTTTTATGAGCGGTTGGGTTATAAAATAATTGCCGAGTCGTCAGTGCGGTTACGGAAGAGCGAGGTGATTCGTTCTTATAGAATGGCAAAAACAATAAATTTCAACGGTTCATTCACACAATAGCCGTACTGAATCAGATTCCGGAGAATTTTTGAAAAACTACTTAATAATTTAAGATCATGAACCTTCCGACGTTGGAGTTGTAATACCGCTGGCAGAAGTAGTATAATCCGCTCTCGTCATCCAATTCCTTACCGGTAAATTTATGGTTATTTGGGTGTTGGGTCCCTATCGGCTCGCCAAATGGAAAATACCACTGAGACTAGGTTATATTACCGTTTTTATCGGTCATCTTTCTTGGTTACTCCAAGGAATCGTAACCAATAATAGTCTTCTTGACCATTAAACTCAAGGTGTAGATCTGGACCTCGAATATCCCATTATTACAGCATGATACTCGGAAAGAATTTTAACATTATTACCCACCACGTTAAAACAAACCGACAATACAGTGTAAGTGTGAGACTTGCAAGACCTAATACCACATAAGTTATTCCAATAATGTGCTGTTTTACTATGATTCTTTTGATTCCTAAAACAATTGATATAAGAGCCAACGGTATGGTTAGCCAAAAAAATGGTAAAAGTGCGAGAGATAAGATACCGTAGATCACTCCATCCCAGTCTCTTACACCAATAAATTTTTTATTACACATCTTTTTTAATCCCTTACCAAGCTGGAAAATTGAATATGAAACCGATTCTGACAAGTATATGCGCACCAGGATGGTGATAAGCGATTGTATAATTAAAATCTAACCATAGTAGAACAATAAATGTTATAATTAAAATTAAAGAATAAAATGTAAAAAATATAGCTGTTCTCCGTAAGTGAATTTTCTTCAACTTAGGTAATAGCATAGAACAACCGTATAAAATTATCGGACCAACGAGATACAAAAGCCCTTTTAGGGTCGCATTTATTTTAAATTCAGTAGGGCTTGCGAGATTCCTATCAAATTGGGGGACTAAATCTATTGCCTTATGGCCAACATACCAAAAATAGGTGAACGGGAGATACGCAGCGTAAATAACAAGACCTATTATGAGAATGTAAAAAATAATTAGGGCGATTTTGTAAATGGTTTTACGAAAATTATCGACCATGTTGCACCCGATATAAGATATACCAAGGCCATGGCCCATAATCTAATTTGACCTTCCATATTAGAATTTGTAATTCGGTAGATTCATGGAAAGGACCACTAGGCGTAAAATACCTAAGGTCTGATCCACTTTGCTTCCATATTCCCGATTTGTAGATTTCATGAGCAAGCACCCATCGCAACTCAGCAAGAGGAGTATAACGCCAGACTTTAATAGAGAAGCCGCCAATTAATTCCAGTGATGTGCTTGCATAATATTTTTCTTCCGCTTCATTTATTGCAACACTAATATCTTCTACAATTCTAATCTTGTAATGATATCTAGAAAGGAAATACTTTATTATACTAATTTTAGACTTGAGCCACACTAAAGCAGTTTTTACATCGGTCATTGTTAAAGGGGAAGTAGAAAATGTGGTATTTCCACCATAGGTTATCATTGCTTCAATAATTTCTAAATAAAGACGCCTTTCCTGGTGTTCCATTTCAGCTTGATAAACTAAATCCCACATGCCGGTGGCTTGGAGCCAATTTCGCATTGAGCCCGGCCAACTGCCGAAACCTGTACCTTGGGTCTCTGCTGCCCACCAGTTTTCAAAGGCGACATCGTGGAGTGTGCCACCAAACCAGCCAGGGATTACCTCTTCTCGAATATCTCTGGCCTGTTGACCGGTAGGGTCAATCAGTTTTAAGGGGTTGTTCATGCAGTAGGCATAGGGGCTTGACATAGCGCTTCCCTGCGGGTCTAAGGTGATAAACCTTCCGATGTTTGAATCATAATACCGCTGGCAGAAGTAGTAAAGACCGGATTCGTCATCCAGTTCTTTGCCGGTAAACTTATGGCTATTGAAGGCTTGGGTCGCTAATGGCTCACCAAACGGAAAATACCATTGGGACCAAACAATAGAGCCGTCCATCTTGCTCATTTTTCTTGGTGAGCCTAAAGCATCGCAGTGATAGAACAGGGTATCCATCTTAGCCTCATCCGGGTTTGGGGTGATCATTGCAAGGTGTAAGCCGCCGGAATAGACATAGTTAGTTTTATTTTGTCCGTTAGAGGCATATTCGGCGATTGGGTTGATGCCGTCGTAGTAGTAATAGGTATTATCAACCGAGCACTGGACACCAGAGCCTGGGTCAGGGTCGTTGGGTTCGGGGTCAGTATAGTCGTTACGGGAATGGTCAACACCATAGAGGACAGCGGTTGACCCGCCAGGGGTAACGTCCGTAGCAGAAGAACCACCGTTCTTGAAGGGGTTCGGGTTTTTATACCCGGATTTGAAGGTGAAGTAAGCGATGCGTAAATCCCGGGCATTGCCCAAGAGGGATTTGAGGATATGGATTCGCACCTTGCCGTTGAGACCGGTTGAGAGCAGTATACCGCCCATTCCCGCAGGATTAGAGTGTTTCCTTAAGTTGACATCATAGTAGCCGTAGTCGTTTGCCTTTTTGAAGTAGAGGCAGTATTCCCAAGCTGCATCGGGGGTAACATAGGTTAAAGTGTCCTCGGGTAATCGTGGCTGACCCGTGCCTTCAACGGTATCGGTCGAGATGGCGGCAAATATCTGGCAGTCATTGAAGGGGTGAAGGGCGTTGATGACGCGCATCGTAAGCTCGATGGTCAGAGTATCGGTGCAGTTTCTAACGAGCATTGTCCCGAAGTCCCGAGTTGAATCGGTTGAAGTGTCTATCCGTAGAACAAGGTCATCGTAAGCATCGGGCTGGACTAAGAAGCTGCCCTGGGAGGTGAGAGGAGTACAGGTCAAGACCATTTTTCGTACGCGAAGACCGGAGGCGTTATAAAAGTAATTGGTAGTGGTATTTCCTTTTGCGTGGGAAACGAGCCGGTTTTCGTAGTCATAGAGATAAGCTGTGCCGTCATTACGGGTAATGATATTACCGGCATCGTCGTAAGTATAATTGAATTGACCATCGGAATGGAGCCGGTTGGTATTGGATTCGTAGCTGTAGTTAGTGTCGTTCCGGGAAAGGCGGTTTCCGACTACATCATAGGTAAAGCTCTGGTTTCCCTGGCCGCTCGTCATCACGGTGAGCCGGTAAAGCGGGTCATAGGTGAAATTCTGGGTGTAAGCAGCGGTATCGCCATCGGTGATTTTTGTGATATTGCCGGTCGAGTCGTATTGGTAGGCTAAGTTTAAGAGGCTTAACGGCGGTTCGAGTGCCGGATTGCCGGTTCTGATCGTATCGGGTCTGAGCCGGTTGTCGTATTTAATGCCGGTTCCGAGCGCGTTGGGAAAAGAGATAGAAGTAAGCTGGCCAGACGGATTATAGAGGAAACGGTTGATAAGGGTAGGGATGGTTGAGAGCCGTCCCAAATGGTCGTAGGTATAGTTTATCTTTGTCGTGTCGTCAGGATAGGTTAAAAGGGTGCAGGCATCGGCAAAGTTATAATCATAATGAATGGTCTTTGTAACCATATTGGTCTGGAGTATCTCTTTCTTGGTTAGCCGCCCTCGGGCATCATAATAGAAATCGGTCCGTTCAACCGGAACGGTCTGAACTCGGCAGAGACGACCGTAGTTGTTATGGCTGTTATTGGTCGATAATGAATCATAAGTCAGGATTGCGTGCTGAGTTGGGGTCGCAGAGTCGTTTGCCCGCCAGTAGGTATGGCGCAACCGGCTCAATTCATCGTAAGCGTATTCGATTATACCCTTACCGTTTTTGCGCTTAAGAAGATTTCCGATGTCATCGTATTCATAAAGCACATCCACGCTGTCGCCTTCCCAGAAATAACCGGATTTGGCATCCGGACCGTTGACACCACGAAGTCTGCCTAAAAAGTCGTAGTAATAGGATGTCTTTTTATTGGCGGCGTCGGTGACCTCGGTGAGTTGGTTAAGGAGGTTGTATTTATATTTGGTGGTTTTACTATCGGCATCAACGACCGAGTCTAAATTATTAAAGGCATCGTAGTAATGTCTGGTCGTGTTGTTTTTCTCGTCGGTGATTTCTGTGACATTATCGTGATAGTTTGTTTTGATTTTGCTGTTGCCCGGATGGATTAGAAGGGTGTCACGATTCAGGCCGTCGTATTCGTGCTTGGTATAGGGACGATTCCAATCCGGGTTGAGATAGGTGCCGGAGCTGCCGGTCACCTGATAGGGATTGGAGACCTTTTCGGTCAGTCCACAGCTATCATAGTTTGTGTTCTGCACGATGGTCTTATTACTGTCCGGGTCGATGCCCTGGGTCTGAATAATTCTGCCAAAGCCATCATAGAAGGTCTTGGAGAGGAGATACTGGTTGGTTTCGAGCTTTGCTGAGTCTAATACTGCAGTAGGATAGTTATGGTCAAAATAGGTGTGGATAACCGAAGGCTTTAAGGTTGAATTAGACCAGGAGAAGGTGCCGGTCCAATCCTGGGGTCGTGCGGTTTTGATGAGCCGGTTCATATTGTCATACTTGTGGTAGGTGGTGCTGTCATTCGGTTCGGTGGTGTTTATCACAAGACCGGTAGAGAAGTCGTATTCAGTGGTGGTTTTGAGAGAACAAGCCGCAGATGAGACATGGTTGAGGGTGCGCCAGAGATAGGCGTATTGGTATTTATCCGGGTCACGGGTCGGGTCATAATAATAAAAAGTCGTCTCGGGTTCGGAGGGAGATTTATAGCTGATGTTTTGGACTGCATTACCGTATTCATCATACCGAAGGTCAGCCCAAGTATAGTCATCACTGCCCTTCCACTTTTCCGTTCTGGTTATATTGCCCCTGAAAGGAGACGGCGCTTCCCAGCGGATTGCGTGGGGTGAATAAGCTTTTATAATCGCTCCGTAATCGTCATAGTAGTATTTCGTATCAGTTAAGATTAGGGAAGTGGGGTTGGCTTTGACATAGGTTCGGGCTAATCGATCAAGGATGTGGTTTGGTAAATAATATTTTACCCCATAATGACCCATAGGGGCAGGTGGGTGGTCGGTAGGTACTCGGATTATAAACTTCTTCCACTCATAAGCCAGATTACCCAGAGTGTCCCAGGCAATAACCTTAACCTGATGAGTATCCGGGGGACTTTCTACAGACCAGTAATAGGTGAGACTACCTTCCGGTATCGGCGGACTATACGTGGTATCTTTCTTAACCACATCATCAATACTAATCCGAACGCTGTCAATCCCTTGATTAGAGGCGAAGGCAGCGACTACTCTTATCGTGTCTACGGGCGGAGGGATTTCAAAACGGTTAGGTTCGGTTATTGTTGCCCAAAAGTTATCCTGATTATGGAGATACTCGTTGAAGACATACCTGTCATCCTCTGATTTAGAAACATCGCCGAAAAGATGAATCCTCTGAGGATTGCCATAGTCATCGTAATCTTCGTATTTGGTGGCATACTCTTTTGCTCCTGTTTTTGTTACGGTGCTATCTTGGACACCAACTGAATCTGGAGTGATCGAGGTCCAATAATATTGGGCAGACTGAAGGGGTATTTTTATAGGTGAGATACCACCATTAAAATACGCCTCTTTCTCAAAAGTGCCATTCATCCAATTGAATTTATATGGCGTTTCCTCTGAGCCTGATTTCCAGAATAGAAACAGATGGTCATTACCCTTGGGATCTTTAATTATTACCGTATCGGGATTTGTATAGTAAAGCTTGTAATTATAGATATAGCTATATTCTTGGTAGGATCCAACTCCAGGGTCGTTGTAAAGTCGAACGGTATTGATACATCGGGTAGCGCAACTCTCAGCGGATTGTAAATCCTGGCCAGGTGGATATACAGCGTCTTTAGGAATACCGAACCAATAAGTGCTATACGCATATTCAACCCGGCCCTCAGTGTTGGAAACAACTTTTGCTAACTCAAGATATTGATTATACTCATAGACCACTGAGTCGCCATTGGGATAAACAACCGAAGAGAGAGACGGGATGGGCACAGGACCATAATACCAATATATCCAATCGTCGATATGAGGAAACCGAGCAGAAAGGGCACATCAGAACCAAAATGCGTCCAATCCGTCGAGCGGATTATTGATAATAGTATCAGCTTTGTAGTGATATTTGATAGCTAAATTCTCTCCATCGAATCCTTTGTAGGTTATACTGTCTAATACTTTATAGGCTGGCCAGCCAGTAAGACACGGAAGGCAATCGAGAAAATAGGAATAGTGAAATTTCACTATGCGATTGCAGTCATCAATAATTGAATCAATGGCTATTCTATCGCCAGGAGATGATTCAAGCTCTTTATAGATAATCTGGATATAGTTCCCGTTGGATCCTTGAATTTTTTTGACCCGGGTCTCACCCGGGCAATTATATAAGGTGTCGAAAAAATATTTAGTTCCATCTTTGGCAATCAAAACCTTATTAAGTGAGTCATATTGAAAAGACGAGATATCCGTAGAGGTGTATATCGAATCCACCTTATGTCTTAATCCGTAGACAGATCCTCCGGAAGCCTCATAGATGAAGCTCTGAGTTGAATCATCATAATACATCTTCCCCATATGAAGAGACCATCCTATACCCATCGGTGTATAGGGAACAAGGAATGGGCGATACAATTCTTCTCCCAAACTCCAATAATAATTTCGATAGTGGCTCCATTGTTGCCAGATTTTACTATTATACCAGCGGGTAATGCTCAAATCGAGTTCCCGACCAAGTAGAGAGAGGTCAATTTCTGGACGGAGTAAGGCACCATTAACCGGTGTAACCCCACTGGTCTGCGGTCTGGTATTAAGCTGATTAATACCTTCGCGGATATCAACATTAAAAGGTTGGCGATAGTTCAGGCGATACGGATAGAACTGACGCTGTATTGGGTTGTACTGAATTCCCCCTTCGGCTAAATTTACAATCAAGCCTATTAATCCAAATATTATACCCCTTATATAACTCTTCCTTGACATTTTAAGTCCCCTAAGCAAGAAATTAAATAAAGTTAAATTTTTGTCAAGACTTTTTTGCTAGGGGAAAAAGCATTAATTGACAATAATGGTCGAATGGCTATAATCAAACCATGAAACGAATAAGCTGGCAGGTTATTTTAGGGCTGGTTTTAATTCTTCTGTCGGCGGTCCTCTATTTCGTTCACTACCTGATTTTCAAAGACATTCACCATATTTTTTTCTATCTATTAGGGGATATTGCTTTTGTGCCGATTGAAGTTCTATTGGTTACGCTTATTATCCACCAACTGTTGAATGCGCGGGAGAAACGCAGCCGCCTCGAGAAGATGAACATGGTCATCGGTGCATTTTTCAGTGAGGTCGGCACAAAATTGTTGACTTCCCTTTCCGTCTTTGACCCGCACCTGGATAAAATCCGCAACGACTTGATCGTCAGCGCCACCTGGTCGGCGAAGGAGTTTTTGAACGTCAGCAAACGGCTGAAAAGTTACAAATACGGGGTTGATATTCACAAGGTCGATTTGGTAGATTTACGGAAGTTCCTAATCGGCAAGCGAGATTTCCTGGTGCGGCTTCTGGAAAATCCGAGTCTCTTGGAACATGAAACCTTTACCGAATTACTGCGGGCGGTTTTCCATCTGACCGAAGAATTGGAAAGTCGGGAAGATTTCAGCAGGCTGCCGGCAACCGACCATAACCATCTCGCCGGTGACATCAGTCGGGCGTACAGCTTATTGGTTTGGGAATGGTTGGACTATATGAAATACCTGAAAGATAATTATCCCTATCTCTTCTCGCTGGCAATCCGGATGAATCCGTTTGACCGGAGCGCATCACCGATAGTGAGATAAGCGGGCAGTACTTAAAGTAGCCGCCACCCAGTAGAATTTTTTTTCTGTGTCTATCCGTGTCGGCAGCGGCATCCTTGATGCCGATTGGTGCCGATATCTGCGGTTAAATTTTTCCCTCCCCCGTTCCTCGCTACTCGTTTCTCATACCTTCCGTTCTCAATCCGTGTCTTCTGTGCCTTCCGTGGTTATGTATTATTTCTGTGTCTATCTGTGCCGGCACCCTTGGTGCCGCAATCTGTGGTTTAGATTTAAGATGGAGAAGTTTGGGGAGTGATGTTGATGCGTTTAACCAACAGATAGCCGAGGGCTGATAAAACGAGGAGGCATAACCCGATAATAATAAGAACCAGCCGGACCGAGGTTAAATCACCCAAGAGGCCGGTGGTGAAGGCGGTAACAATGAAAGCGATATTGGTAAAGAACTCTTTGGTGGAGAAAATGCGGCCCCGGATCTGGGCGGGAACCGCTTCCTGAAGAATCGTATTCTGGGCGATCGTAATCCAGGAGAAAACTACACCGCCGCCCAACGCGACAACAATTAAGAACCAGATTTTGATCAGAAACGGTCCAAACAGAAACAGTAAGCCGTAGATGGCGATGCCGGTGACGACAATCAGCGGTTTATTAATGGTGGGCTTCAGCATCCCCAGGACGACCGAGCCGAAAATCATACCGACGGCAAGGATGCCGGCAAAGAGTCCGACTCCGGCGGTGCCCATTTTTAATCCCTGCTGGACTAAAAAAAGGAGAATGGTATAGGAAACCCCGGCAATGAAATTCGCAACCCAGATTGAGGTCATGACAAACAGCACCAGCCGGTCTTTGCCGACCAGTAAGAGCACTTCTTTGACATCGTGAAAAAAAACTTTAAAGCTCGAAGCGATAAGCGCGGCGGTACTCGATTTTTCGAGCGTCAGGCGGGTTTCGGTTTTTGGCGTCGATTTTAATACCACTCCTAATACCATTATCCCTGCGCAGAGGTGGGTGGCGGCATCGATAAAAAAACCGTAGCGCCAGCCGACCCAGCGGATGAGATATCCTCCGACAATCATCCCGAGGACGGTGGCAAACCTTGTAAAAAACTGGTCTAACGCATTGGCAGTTAAGAGCTTGCGCGGAGCGACCACCTCGGGTAACAGGGAAGGTTTGGCGGTATTGTTGAGAATATCGAGTCCGAAAAAGACGAAGACGACGATCCAGAACGGATAGAAGCTGCCCGCCCAGCGAATAAGAAACGGAGTGGTAATCAAGACTCCGGACTGGATAAAATGGGTATAAGCCATTATTTTTCTTCGGTTCCAGTGGTCAACCAAAACCCCGGCAATCGGTGAAAGAAGAATGACCGGTATGGTAAAAGCGAGCGACGCCTGGGAATAGGCAAACATCCGGCCTGGCTGGGAGACGGCAATCAAGGTAATGAGCAGCATATGGGTCAGCCGGTCGCCGAGCTGGGAGATGGTGCCGGAGAAACTTAAAAAAAGAAAATTCCGAATCCGGAGAACTTCCAATAATCGTTTAAACACAGCGGGTTATCCTAAACAGTTAGAAACAAAAGTCAATAGAATTTGAGATCCCGCGATTTTGGATAGAATCCAGAGCCAACCATAAAGCTCGTTTGTTTGGTTGAGCGGGGCTAAAAGCCCCGCACTACATGTTCTCGTACCTTATATTCAAATCAATTTCTAAAATTCGTTAGCTAAGAGGGGATATTCCCGATCACTGTTATCGTTTGTTTTCATCATCGTAATCAAAGGTCTTCATTAGGCTTGACTTAGGGCTAAAAATCAGTATAAATAAAGGATATGAATTGGTCAAAGGCATTGATACCGACGTTGCGCGAAGACCCAAAGGATGCGGAGTCGAAGAGCCATCGGCTGCTGCTCCGTGCCGGGCTGATACGTGCTTTAGCCTCAGGCATCTATAATTATCTGCCTCTGGGTTATCGGGTGATTAAAAAAATTGCAGCCATCATCCGGCAGGAGATGGACCGGATTGGTGGACAGGAGTTCTTTCTGCCCGCTCTCTCCTCAAAGGAGATCTGGGAGGCATCGGGCCGCTGGGTCGACTACGGCGACGATATGTTCAGGCTCAAGGACCGAAAAGGTCGAGATATGTGTTTGTGCCCGACCCACGAAGAGATCATGACCTGGATTGCTGCCCGCGAGGTGCGGTCATATAAAGACCTGCCCCAGCTCTGGTATCAAATTCAGACCAAGTTCCGGGACGAGCCGCGGCCCAGGGGTGGCGTATTGAGAACTCGCCAATTTTTAATGAAGGATTCGTATAGTTTAGATGTTGATGAACACGGTTTGAACGAGAGTTACGAGCAGCACCGGCAGGCGTACAGCCGGATCTTCGAACGGTGCGGACTTCGGTTCTTCATTGTTGAAGCGTCGGGCGGTTTGATGGGTGAAGGCGAGTCGGCAGAGTTTATGGGTGAATCGGCTACCGGCGAGGATTCGGCACAGGTCTGCGGCAAGTGCGGGTATAAGGCAAATGCCGAAATCGCGCGGGCTGAACCGGAACCGGTCGAAGGTGAAGACCGGCCGCTCGCAGAGGTCTCGACCCCCAATGTTCGAACCGTGGAAGAGGTGTCGGATTTTTTAGGGGTCAAACCCCGGCAGCTGGTAAAGAGTATGTTCTATATTTTAACCGGTTTCAAGCTCATGGTTTTAGTTCGGGGCGATGATGAGATTTCTGAAACGAAGCTGGTCAGAAATTTTGGTCCGGGGATACGACCCGCCACTGCGGAAGAAGCGGCAGCCACGCTGGGAGCAAACCTGGGATTCATCGGGCCGGTCGGAGTGAAGGACGTGAGGGTCTATGCCGATATGAGCTTGCGAGATGCGAAAGGCAGGATAACCGGCGCCAATAAAGATAACTTTCATATTACCGGCCTTAATCTGGAGCGGGATGCGAAGATTGAGACCTACATCGATGTCCGAAAGGTAAAATCCGGAGACCGCTGCCTTTCCTGCGATGGTCGGGTCGAAGAGCGCCGGGCGATCGAATTAGGGCATATCTTCAAATTAGGCACGAAATACTCGAGTCGATTGAATGCTTTATTCCTCGATAGCCACGGAGTCCAGAAACCGATCGTGATGGGAAGCTATGGCATCGGTCTGGAGCGGATTATGGCAACGGCGATCGAGCAGGGCGGTGATGACGATGGAATTACCTGGCCCGCGACGATCGCACCGTTGGAGGTCGAGGTGCTGCCGATCGATGGTGAAGGGGTGGCGCTTGGGCTTGCCCGGGAGCTGGAAGATGCCGGTTTGGAGGTGCTGGTCGATGACCGGAAAGAATCACCCGGGGTTAAATTTAAGGATGCCGACCTGTTGGGGATTCCGGTTCGAGTTACGGTCGGACCGAAAGGTTTGAAAGAGGGCAAATTTGACATTACCGTACGAAAGACGAAAGAGAAGTTCAGTGTCGAACAAGCCGGGGTAAAAGAAAAAATAACAGAACTTTTAAAGGAACTTAAAAAGGGAGCGGCATGAAAGAATGGGCAAACATCATCGAGCCTGAGGTGCGTTCGTTCGGAGCACGGGTCTATGACTGGGAGGTGAAGGGTGAGACGCTCCGGGTGTTCATCGACTGCGATACCGGGGTAACGGTTGAGCTCTGTGCCGAGGTCTCGAATGCATTGGCTCGATATTTCCGGGATTGGACGATTGAAGTGTCGTCACCGGGCGTCGAGCGGCATCTTTCGAAACCCGGGCATTTTATGAGCTCGGTTGGCCGCCGGATTCAGGTTAATACCAACCAGGGGGCACATATCGGTACGATCGAATCGGTTAACGATGACGGGATCGAGCTCCGAACCGCCGACGAACGGCTGGAAGCGATTCCATTTTCGGTGATGAATTGCGCCTTCTTAAAGGTTTCAACTGAGGAACTGTTCAGGAGGACGAATGGCTAAAGAAGTTATTAATCTTATTGCCCAGATCGCCCGGGTGCGGAATGTTGATGTCAACTATGTCTGCGAGACGCTCAAGACCGCTTTGATTTCCGGCTTGAGAAAACGGTTTGGCAAAGAGGCGATGCCGGAGGTAGAGGTCGACCCGGAGCAGGGCGAGATCAGAGTCTTTCTTTTAAAGAATGTCGTCTTGAACCCGCTCAATACGGTGACCGAAATATCCAAGGACGAAGCGGCGAAGCTCAAAGCGGACGCACGGTTGGGCGAGGTCTTGCGGGTAGAGATTCCCTTGGACGAAGTTGGGCGGATCGCGATCCGGCGCGCGGGCGAGGAACTGATGGTCAAGCTGCGGGAAGCAGAAGGTTCGAGGCTCTATGAGGAATACATTAAAAAGAAGGGCGAGATTGTCACCGGCACCATCCGGCAGATCGGACGGGATGGCATCAGTGTCAGCCTGGGACTGGTTGATGCCTACCTGCCGACCAAGGAGCAGCTCAAGACCGATAATTATCGGCAGGGGATGCCGATCAAATCATACATTCAGAAGGTCGAACGCACCCCGCTCGGACCGAAGATTTTTCTTTCCCGCACCCATCCCGAATTCTTGAAAAAACTCCTCTGGCGGGAGGTGCCCGAGCTGCAGGAAGGGGTGATCGAGATTAAGGGAATCGTTCGGGTGCCGGGTTTCCGGGCAAAGGTGGCGATTCATTCGACCGACGATAAGATCGACCCGGTCGGTGCCTGCGTCGGTTATAAGAAGTCGAGAATTCTGAATATTTTAAAGGAGCTGAGCGGCGAAAAGGTCGATATCATCCTCTGGAATAAAGAAACGACCGCCTTTATCGCCCGAGCGCTCGGACCGGCGAAAGTTACCGAAGTCATTAAAGACAATGACTCGTATACGGTCGTGGTGCCGGATAAGGAATTTTCGATCGCGATCGGTAAGAAAGGGCAGAATGTCTGGCTGGCGAGCCTCCTGACCCAGACCAAACTCGATGTCTTAAAAGAATCGGACTATACCAATCGCCAGCTGATGAAAAAAGCCGGGAATCTGTCGGTAACCAAAATCAAGGAACTACCGGATGAGTTCAAAGCCAAACTGATCGAAGCCGGGCTTGCAACCAGTTTTGACTTCTTGAATTCGCCGAACGAAAATTTGGAGCAGATTACCGGTTTTCAGATTCCGGCGATCGAGGAGTTGAAGAAAAAGGTACGGGAGCGCATTGGCTAAACCCGAACGGCTAAAACTCTTCGAAGCGGCGAACCGATTGCGGCTCTCGTCCAGCGCTTTGATCAAACTCCTGCAGGAATTGGGGTACGATATTAAAGGGACGAGCGCCTATATCAAGCCCGAGGCATTTGAAGCGGTCAAGCGAAAGCTGAATGAAGAAAAGCGGGGGTTTAAAGAATCGTTGAAAAAGAAGACCGATGCCGCCGCCGATGCGCGGCGAATGAAAGTTAAAATCGACGAAAAAAAGATAGAACAATCATTGAAAGAAACCCTGGTTAAATTAGAACACCGCGAGATAAAGCGGCACAAGCGGTTGAAAGAGGCAACCGCCCCGGAGGCGGCGTGCGAGTCGGCAAAGATATTGGAAGTGATGCCCTATATGACGGTATCGGAGCTGTCGTATGCGATGGGCCTGGAGCCGTCGGTGGTTATCAAAAAGTGCTTTGAGCTGGGGGTGCTGGCGACCATCAACCAGCGACTCGATCTCGATACCATTACCCTGATTGCCGATGAGTTCGGGTATACCGTAAAAGAAAAAGAAGAAATAGCACCGGTATCGGAAGGCGGCGAGGTGGAGCCGCGGCCGCCGGTTGTGGTTGTGATGGGGCACGTCGACCACGGCAAGACGACGCTGCTCGATTATATCCGGAAGACCAAAGTCACCCAGCAGGAGGCGGGTCGGATTACCCAGCATACCGGTGCCTACCGCGTTCATTACCAGGGTAAAGATATCGTTTTTCTGGACACCCCCGGCCATGAGGCATTCACCGCGATGCGGGCACGGGGTGCGCAGATTACCGATATTGTCGTTCTGGTTGTTGCCGCCGATGAAAGCGTGATGCCGCAGACGGTCGAGGCGTTAAACCATGCCCGGGCAGCCGGTGTGCCGATTATCACCTGTATTACAAAAATCGATCTGCCCAATGCGAATCAATTAAAAGTAAAATCACAGCTAGCTGAATCCGGACTCCTGGTTGATGAGTACGGTGGCGGCAGCATTGTCGTCGAAGTATCGGCTATCACCGGCAAAGGGATGGATGACCTCCTGGCGGCGATTTTAGTAAAAGCCGAAGAGCTCGACCTGCAGGCGCGGGCAACCGGCAAAGCAAAAGGAGTGGTGGTTGAAGCACGGGTAGACCGGGGTTTGGGCAATATCGCCACGGTCCTGGTTCAGGAAGGGACCTTGCGAAAAGGTGATGCTTTTGTCTGCGGCGACCGCTACGGTCGGGTGCGCGACCTGCTACGCGAAGACCTTTCGCGGTTAGAATGCGCTGCACCGTCAACACCGGTGCTGGTCCTGGGTCTTTCCGGATTGCCGGAGGCGGGCGACCGGTTTACCGTGGTGGAAGATGAACGAACCGCGAAGGAGATTGCGCAGCGGCGGGCGCTGGCAAAGCGGGAACGGGTCCTGCAAAAGGTTTCAAAGATTTCACTGGAAACCCTGCAGGACGAAATCAAGCAAGGTAAGATTCGCGAATTGAAAGTGGTGCTGAAAGGTGATGTCGCGGGCACGGTTGAAGCGTTACGCGAATCGATAGAAGGGCTGTCATTAGACGAGGTCAAGCTCAGAATTATCCACTGCGGAGTGGGCAGTATTAATCCGTCGGATGTGCTGTTGGCAAAGGCGTCGGAGGCGATTATTGTCGGTTTCCATACCGAACCGCTGGTTGAGGCTAAGGAACTGGCAGATGAAGAAGGGGTGGAGATTAGAACCTACAAGATTATTTACAAAGTGCTCGATGAACTCCGGTCAGCGATGGTCGGGCTCCTGGAACCGGTCAAAAAAGAGGTTTTGGTCGGTAAGGCAGTGGTGCGTCAGGTCTTTAAGGTTCCGAAGATCGGGATTGTTATTGGCGCTTATGTCAACGACGGTAAGGTAGTGCGGGAGGGTGTGGTGAAGGTGGTGCGCGGCAGCACTGAAATTTTTCAGGGTACGATTACTTCGCTCAAACGATTTAAAGACGATGTGCGCGAGGTTGATGCCGGTTACGAATGCGGCATCGGGATTGAAGGGCTCACCGAAATCAAACCCGACGACCGGCTCGATGTCTATCAGGTTGAGGAGGTGGCGCGACTGCTATGATAGCGGTAGGGCTATTGCAACTCGATTTGGTGGTCAATGATGCCCAGTCATTAAAAGAAAAACGGGCGAAGCTCCAGAGTTTAAAAGACCGGATTCAACAGCAGTTCAAGGTTGCGGTTGCAG
>CAYHGV010000038.1:0-25179 GCA_964356135.1 uncultured bacterium | reverse complement strand
CAGTTAAAGAATTCAAGAGCGTCACCCATACCATTCCGATGCTCAGCCTTGATAACACCTACTCGTACGACGAACTCAAAGAATTCGACCAGCGGGTAAAAAAAGGGATCGGCACGGTGAAGTATGTGGCGGAATTGAAAGTCGACGGTGTCGCCGTATCCCTTCGGTATAAGAACGGCCGTCTGGTTCAGGCAGCTACCCGGGGAGACGGTACAACCGGCGATGACATCACCCAGAACCTAAAGACGATTAAAACCGTTCCGCTCTCGATGCTGTCGGATGATCCGGATTTGCAGAATATCGAAATACGGGGCGAAGTCTATCTCACCAAAAAAAAGTTGGAAGAACTGAACCTCGAGCGGGAAGAAGCCGAAGAACCGCTGTTTGCCAACCCGAGAAATGCCGCCGCCGGCAGTTTAAAACTCCAGGACCCGAAACTCGTCGCCCAGCGTAAACTCGACATCTTTATCCATACCGTACCCGAGCCGCCCCGGAAAAAATACCCTTCGCATTATCAGCTCCTTGCCGCATTACAATCCGCCGGTTTTAAGACCATCGAACACATTAAACTCTGCGATTCAATTACTGAGGTCATACACTATTGCCAGGAATGGGAGAATAAACGCGATGCGCTCGCATATGAAGTTGACGGAATGGTGATTAAGGTAGACAATTTCAGCCAGCGGGAGGAATTAGGTGAAACGATAAAGTCGCCGCGCTGGGCATGCGCCTTCAAATACCCACCGCGCCAGGCAACAACCGAGATTACGGGGATTGGTCTCCAGGTTGGCAGAACCGGCGTGATAACACCCGTAGCCCTTCTCCAGCCGGTCTTTTTATCCGGTTCCACCATCTCCCGCGCCACCCTGCACAATGAAGACGAAATCAAACGAAAGGATATACGAATCGGCGATACGGTAATAATCGAAAAGGGTGGCGAGGTTATCCCCAAGGTAGTAAAAGTAGTCACCGAAAAACGAACCGGCAAAGAAAGAACCTTCAAAATGCCCCAGACCTGCCCGGTATGCGGGAGTAAAATCATCCGGCCCGAGGAAGAAGCAGCCTGGCGCTGCATTAACGCCTCCTGCCCGGCACAGGTCAAACGCCGCATCGGACACTTTGCCAGTCGGGGTGCGATGGATATTGAGGGCTTCGGAAAAGCCCTTATTGAAATGCTCGTTGACCGAGGTTTGGTCAAAGACTTTGCCGATTTATACCATTTAAGGCTTGAACAATTAATGGCATTAGAACGGATGGGCAAAAAATCTTCGGGAAATCTCTTAACCGCATTAGAAAAGAGTAAAACTCAACCCTTTTACAAAGTTCTCTTCGCCCTGGGAATCCGCAATGTCGGCATTCATGCCGCCCGGCTTTTAGCCCAGACGTTCCCCTCGATTGATTTGTTAAAAAAAGCTAAACCGGAAGCGATTGCCGGCATTTACGGTCTCGGACCGACCGTTGCCGGAAGTATTACCGATTTTTTCAGAGATGACAAAAATCTTCTCCTCATCAACCGCTTAAAGAAAGTTGGACTCAATTTCGAAGCAACCACCGGTGCTGGGGGTCCAAAACCTTTCACCGGTAAAACCTTTGTCCTGACCGGCACTTTGAAAAACTATACCCGCGAACAGGCGACCGAGATGATTATCTCGTTCGGAGGTACCGTTTCATCTTCGGTTTCAAAAAAAACCGATTATGTCTTAGCCGGCGCCGACCCCGGCTCGAAATACGACAAAGCCAAAACTTTGGGCGTCAAGATTATCACCGAAGAAGAGTTTTTAAAACTTATCGGTCGGTAAAAAAACCGCCTTTTATCGTTAGTAGGGTCACCATCTCGTTTCTGTCATTCTGAGCTCGGCTCGGCGGCACTCTTAGTGCCGATTCGAGCCGCAAGCGAAGAATCTCTTATTTAAATAGGCGAACGAGCGTAGTGTCTTCCAACCCTTACAAATCTCTAAAAATAAGTGAGGACACTACACTATAAGGTTCGCACTACATCTTTTACAAAAGCGTGGAAATTTCAGTTTTGCTTCGGGGTTGACAGATACTTACCCTGCGATATAGTTAAAACCAAATCCAAGGAGGATTAATGATTAGTAAAACCGTATGTGCTTTGTTAGGTCTTTTCTATTTGAGTTTATTCGCCGAAACCACCACCCCGGGTGTTCCGGGTCGAATTATCTTTCAGTTCAAACCGGAGTTGCGGACCCAGGTCCAATCGAGAGTATATGAAACTGGAAGTATCGGCAACCGGCAATTCGATTCGGTCGCAACCCGGCTCGGCTTTTACCGGATAGAGCGGGTCCTGGAGGACCCAAACCTCCCTTCAGATGTTAAACCCTATGGACTTGACCTCCTCTATCAAGCGTACTTTCCGGAATCGACCCCGGTCGAGGAAGTTAGCCGGGCTTTGAGCCAAATTCCGATCGTCGAACTTGCCCATCCCGATTACAAGCTCATCCCCTGTCGGATCCCGAACGATTCGATATTCCCCCAAGAAACCCACCTTTCCCAGATTCAGGCTCCTGCAGCCTGGAATCTCACCATCGCCGATACTACCGCGATCGTGGCAGTCATTGACGGCGGCGTCTACTGGATGCACGAAGACATCCAACCCAGTCTCTGGATCAATAAAGACGAAGACATAAACCACAACGGCCGGTTTGATACGACCGATGTAAGCTCGGGTGGCGACCTGAACGGTATTGACGACGACGGTAATGGTCTAAAAGACGATGTCATCGGCTGGAACTATATGAACAATTCGAACAATCCCTATAATCCGGGTGGCGTCGGCGGTCACGGCACCGCAACCTGGGGAATCGCAACCGCTGCCACTGACAACACCATCGGCATTGCCAGCCTGGGCTGGGGCGCGCGCGGAATCGCGTTCTGCATCGCCACCCCGGATGGTTTTATCAACGTCTCCTCCGCAATCAAAGCGATGTATTATGCTCGTGCAAAGGGTGCGTGTGCGGTCAGCATGAGCTGGGGTAACTACAGTCCGCTCGGTAGTCTCTACAATGCGATAAAATACTGCCACGACCACGGAATGATTCTCTGTGGTGGAGCGGGCAACGACCACTCGAGCACCCCGTTCTATCCTGCCGCCTATGACCTTGTGATCGGAGTCGCGGGCACCGATACCGAAAGCAAACCGGCAAGCTTCACCAACTTCGGCGACTGGATTGACGTCTGCACGCCTGCGGTCAATGTCTGGACTACCGGTACCGGCGGCGGCTATGGTCCTACGAGTGCAACTTCGTTCTGCACCCCGATTGTTGCCGGACTTGCCGCCCTCATCAAATCAGCCAATCCGAATCTCACCGCCAGCCAGATGGACGATATCATCTTTTCCACCTGCGACCCGATTGGAGATAGCCTCTATGACCAGGGACTTCTCGGACACGGTCAGATTAACGCCGAAAAAGCGGTCCAGGCAGCACTCCTGACGGTCGGCGAGAAACCCGACGTCTCACGGACTTTAAAAAACTGGATACGAATCGAGCCCAATCCCAGCCCGAAACGGGTGACCATCAGCTTCCGTTTGTCAGAATCGGTTTCAAAATTTCAGATTTACGATGTGACCGGAAAAATAATCCGCACCTTATACCCCGGGCCGACGAACCAAACCCTCGTCTGGGATAGCCGGGACGACCGGCAGCGACCGGTTCCCGCCGGTACCTACTTCATCCAGCCTTCCGGTTCCGCACCGGAGTGCATCGCGAAAATTGTAATCGTTCGCTGATTTCTCGATTGAAAGCCCGGGCTCCGCGGCTGGGCGCCGGGGCAGAGGTCTAAAAACTATTCGCCCGTAACGCTTAAGTTCATAAGCTCCCAGAAGCGGCTGCGGGGTTTTCCCGAATCGATTCCTCGGGTATATTCGTATTGAACCGGTCCGACCCCGGCTGCAAACCAGACGCTGTATTTTTCGTCGGTCAGCCGGTACGAGGAGTATTCTATCCGGATACAGTCGGTAAAATTCCCTGCCGGCACGGTGACAGTTTCTTTGCGCACGATTTCGCCCAAAACCGTATCGGCACCGGTAACCCGGAAGACCCAATTCCTCCCCACCTCTGCCGGAAGCAGAGCAAAAATAATCTCCCCGAAGCCTTCGAGATTATCATAGATAACTAACGTATCCGGCAGCTTGGCAAGAACAATCGTATCGCCCAACCACCAGAATGGTATCGGCCCGGCCTGTTCCAATTGATACACGGTCTGACCTTGATGGTTCGCCGAGGTCATCTGGGCAGAGGCAATAACGGTCACGGTCAGGGTATCGGGAACCGGGTCGAAATCATCACCCCAGGACGAATCCGGGTCTGAAACCAGATACTGCCAGGCATTGCCAATCGCCGTCGGGTAATAGTCAGGCCGGTTTGACGAATCACAGCCGGCGAGTAGCACTATAAATCCAACCAGCAACAAAGTCCGTCGCATCGATTCTCCTTTTATATTTTTTTAGGAAAGGAACAACTACGTTACCGGTTGTGTTCTTCGCCGGTTACGGTCGTTTCGTTTTATAAGCCGTACATCGCAACAATTTCGTCTTTCTTTTTGCCGAGAATTTTATACTTCTCGCCAACTTTCATAAATGCCGCAATCGCTTTATCCAGATGGACTTTTTCATGACCCGCCGAAATCTGGACCCGAATCCGTGCCTGCCCCTGGGGTACGACCGGAAATGAAAATCCAATCACATAGATTCCTTCTTCGTATAAATCGCGCGCCATATCCTGGGCGAGTTTTGCATTGTAAAGCATGATCGGCACAATCGGATGGATTCCTTCGCGAATATCGAAGCCGGCATCGGTCATTTTTTCCCGGAAGTATCTGGTATTTGCCTCAAGTGTATCTCGCCGGTCGGTGGTCTGGGAAATCAAATCGACTACCTTAATCGCAGCTGCCACCACCACCGGCGGAATGGTATTCGAAAAAAGATAAGGTCGAGCCCGCTGACGGCAGAGCGCGACGATCTCTTTCCGACCGCTGACACACCCGCCCGATGCACCGCCCATCGCCTTGCCCAGGGTCGTGGTAATCGCATCGATTCGACCGACAACGCCGCAGTGCTCGTGCGTGCCCCGGCCGTGCTTCCCGAGAAATCCGGTGGAGTGGGAATCATCGACCATCACCATCGCATCGTAGCGTTCCGCCAAATCGCAGATTCGATCGAGCTTGGCAATATCGCCATCCATCGAAAAGACACCATCGGTAATGATCATCCGGAACCGGCATTCCTGGGTCTCTTGCAGTTTCTCTTCGAGATGCTCCATATTGGAGTGCTTATAATTATAGAGCTGAGCCTTGCAGAGCTTCATCCCGTCAACAATTGAAGCATGGACGAGCCGGTCGGCGATCATTGCGTCTTGCTTGTCGAGTACGACATCGAAGAGCCCGGCATTTGCATCCATGCATGACGGAAAGAGCACGGTATCTTCGGTGCCAAGAAACTCGGTAAGTTTTCGTTCTAATTCATGATGAATGTCCTGGGTGCCGCAAATGAACCGGACCGACGAGAGCCCGTAGCCACGCTCATCCAGTCCTTTATGCGCCGCTGCCACGACATCGGGATGACTCGACAACCCGAGGTAGTTGTTGGCACAAAAATTTATCACCTCTTTGACCTGAGCGCCTTCGGGAAACTCTACCTTGATATAAGCGGCTTGGGGGGAACGGATATAGCGTTCTTCTTTAAAGGTACCGGCACCCCGAATACCGACCAATTCATTGCCATAGAACTCTTTCGCTTTGGTGCTGTAACTCATTTACTGCCCCTTAACAAATTCTTTGAGCAATTTCATCATATTGTTGACCGAATCGAATGCCTCGGGGGTTGCCTTTTCGTCCGGGATTTTTATCTGGAACTTCTTTTCCAGGAATGTCTTTAACGAAACCATCGAAAACGAATCGACGATGCCACTCGAGATAAGCGGAGTCGTCTCGGTAATCTCCTCGGTCGAATCCTCATCCAGATACTCCCGTTTGACATAGTCAATAATCATTTTTTTTATATCATCGGCCATTGAGCCTCCTTCAATGTTAATCGTTCTCTAAGGTTGAAATATCGCCGATCTCTTCTCCCCATTCCTGGGCGCGCAACAGCCGGCGCATGATCTTTCCGCTGCGCGTCTTGGGCAGCGACGGAACAAATTGAATCTCCTGGGGCATTGCCAGCGGTGACAGCTTTTTGCGGATGAAATTCATTATATCGAGCTCCAAATCCGCGCTCGGTTCAAACCCCGGCTTGAGGGCGACAAATGCCTTGACCACTTCCATGTTGATCGGGTCGGGTTTTCCGATCGCGGCCGATTCAGCCACGGCTTTATGTTCCAACAGCGCCGATTCGATTTCAAACGGCCCGACTAAGTGGCCGGCGGTATTGATAACATCGTCATCCCGTCCGACAAACCAGAAGTACCCTTCATTATCAATGCTCGACCGGTCACCGCATATATACCAGCCGTTTTTGAACTTGTTGTCATAGACTTCCTCGTTATTCCAGTAGGCGCGAAACATCGCCGGCCAGCCTGGTCGTAAAGCAATCAGCCCGACCGAACCCGGCGTCGTTATCGGCTCAAAGGTCTTCTGGTCGACCACGGTCGCGGCGATTCCCGGAAACGCCCTGCCCATTGAACCGGGCTTGACCTTCATGCCCGGAAAGTTGGTTATGACGATCGAGCCGGTTTCGGTCTGCCAGTAGGAATCATGGAACGGCAGCCCAAACGCCTTCTCCGACCAGACCACCGCTTCGGCGTTGAGCGGCTCGCCCACGCTCACCAGATGGCGCAGCGATGCGAGGTTGTATTTCTTGACCGCTTCGGTTCCTTCTTTCATCAACAACCGAATTGCAGTCGGTGCCGAATACCAGACGGTCACCTTGTATTTTTCAATAAACGCATACCACTTTTCGGCACTGAAGCCGGAATCGAGCACAACCTGGGTAATGCCGTTTGACCACGGCCCGATTATGCCGTAGGAAGTTCCGGTCACCCAGCCCGGGTCGGCCGTACACCAGTAGCAATCATCCGGTTTCAGGTCCAACACCCATTTCGCCGAAATATACTGGGCGATGATCGAAGAATGGACATGGAGCGCTCCTTTGGGCTTACCGGTCGTACCCGAAGTATAGTGGAGCACCGATGGAGTCTCCGGTCCGACCCGCTCGCTATTAAATTTTTCAACCCTGGGCGAACGTTCCATCGCAAAACCGATCTCGCCCGGCTCCAAAGGTTTATCGAGCGCATCGACCACGATCACCGTCGTCAGTGCCGGCAGCCGCCCCCGGATTCTCCGCACCTTACCGAGATGTTTTCGGGTCGTAAGAATCGCTTTCGTCTTGGCATCATCGAGCCGGGTGAAGAGCGCCTCTTCGCCGAATGCCGAAAACAGAGGCTGGGCAATGCAGCCGGCTTTGAGAATCCCTAAAAACGAGATGTAGAGTTCGGGAATCCGGTCCATGAAGATACAGACCCGATCGCCCGGAGTTAAACCGGACTCTTTGAAAAATTTGGCAAAGGTATTACTGAAAACCCGAATATCATCGTAGGTAAAGCGCTTCACCTCACCGGTGAACCCTTCCCAGACGAACGCCGGCTTCTGGCCGAATCCGAGTTCGCAGATCCGATCGCTGCAATAATAGCCGATGTTGTACATTCCGTCGTTGCCATAGTTCAATTCCTGTTCGGCAAGCTTCCAGTCGAAATTACGGTAACGTTCTTCGTATGAACCAAAATTAGTCATCTGAGCACCTCATCGGTTAGATTGTACGATTTTTTTTACTGCCAACTGTATGATTCATGGCGCTATTATAAATTCCCACTGCCGACTGTCAAGAGGTGGGCCGTGCCCATGGCGTTGCTTATTAGTGACGGGAATATGGATTTTAGTGTCTCTGAGAAATAATTATTTTAACGAGAGGATGGTCTTTAGCTCCTGTAAGTCGTTGTTACTAAAAGGATTAGAAATTATTATCTTGTTGAAAGAAAAAGATTGACAAATCCACTAAAAATCTTTAAATATGAACTAAGGGGTTTATATGAGAATGTTTTTGTTTTTAGAGCAACCAATAGCTGTCGATGGTGGCGGCAACGGTTGCTTTTGAGTTTTAAGGAGAATGGGTTTTAGGAATTAGAAACCCAAAAGGAGGTAAATGAACAGGTTTTGTAAAATGTGGATGATTGATAAACTATCGGAAAACTGGGAAGGGAGCGGAAGTTTAAGGGAATGCCTCGGGGATGTCCTATACTTAATGATTAAGACCCTTTTATATTATAAATGAGTTATGCTTCGGAGATTGAAGCTTGCGGGGGAGTAGGAGGATCAGCAGAGTGCCTCAGGGTTACTCCACACATAATGGTTTAGACCCTATGTTTTTAGAACCGGAGGTTGCTCGGGAAGTCAGGGTAAGATGCCTATCAAAAGGAGGCGCAGAAAAAAGATATGAGGTTTCCCCTCCGAAGCGAGCGGAGATGTGAGATCAATTGGACTCGTGGTTATTCTTTTCGGCTCTGTGATTTAAAAAAAAGAGGTGAAAAATGAAAAAGCAAATAAGGATAGAGATAAATTTGTTGTTGGTTTTGGCCCTAGTCGGTCCGGTTATGATGCTCTCCTGCTCAGAACAGGATCAGCTGCTTACCACCATTCCACCCAATGAAATTTGGGAAGGACAAGGTTTGGGGCACATCCATGTGGACTCTGATTCCATATTCCCCTTCTTTGATTGGCATGGTATTGCCTCCTGGTATGACCCTTGGGACACTGCCGATGGTGGCGATTCTTCCTATATGTCTGGGTATTGGGAGGACAACCTAGGGCATGCTGGAACATTCACCGGTTTAAGGGTAAACCTTGGACGTGATGCTGGGCAGTGTGAGGGCACTTGGAAGTCTAACCCACCTTTGAATTTACAAGGGACTTGGGTAGGCGTATGGCCCTTTTTGCCCCATCCTGGTGATTCAGCTGACGTCGAGGACGGCTACTGGTATGTATCTGGATTACAAGGCCAGGGTAGTTATACGGGTCGCGGTGGACATAATTGGCCTGACGAGGAATGAGATATCTCCAACTACAGAGGGCTGGGTTTTAGCCCAGCCCTCCAGATCTCGGCTTGACAAAGAGGGCAGGGTCAGGTAAGGTTTCACAAAACGAAGGAGGGAGCATGCGGATATTTGTGCTGCTGATTACCCTCATGCCTGTCTGGGCCGGTATCATCAAAGATGATTTCCTTGTCAATCAAGACACTGTTGGATGTTGCGAAAAAACATCCCCTTACATCTCGGTCAGTGAAAACGGTGATTTTGCCGTTGTCTGGTGCGACGACAGGGATGGTGAAACTGATGTCTATATACAGAAATTTCTATCGGACCGGAGTCCGATAAAATCGAACCTACGAGCAAATGACGACCCAGGGCTGACCGGGCAGTACTCAGCCGCTGTAGCGGTGGATGAGGGTGGAAACTCGGTTGTAGTATGGACAGAGTTTTTCTCAAGGACCGAGGAACCGGTTAAGGAATTATACGGTCAGCTTTTCGACCCGGATCAAAACCCGGTAGGGAATAATTTCCTCATAGCTCAGGTAACCTCTTTGCCGACTGGATATCTCCCCGCGGTAGCCAAGAACAAGACGGGATCATTCGTCGTCGCCTGGCTAGAAAGAGATTTAAATCAGTATAGGGTCGCCTGCCGGACCTACGAACAAACTGGGGAGCCGCTCACACCGAGGTTTTTGGTTAGAGGCGACACCCTGCCAATGGCAGAGCCGGGAGTTGTTTTCACCGATTCTGCCCATATCGTGGTGAAATGGATAGAGAAAGGCACTATTTACGGTCAGCGCCTTGACCTTAATGGAACACTGGTGGGTGAAAAATTCAGAGTCAGCGACGACTCTTTAAGCGGTTACTCTTCGATCGCCGCTGACAGCAGTGGAAAATTCACCGTCGCCTGGAGAGTCAAATATACAGCCTCGCAGAAGAGTATCTATGTGCAGAGATTTGATAAGGCGGGCAACCGCCTGGGCGGCAACTTTAAAATATCAGATGATATCACCGGAGATAGAACGGAGTCGTCTATTGCTATGAGCAGCATTGGCAATACTGTCGTTACATGGATTGAGAAGAGAGAAAGAGAGGAAAACAGTTATATCTACTGCCAAAAGTTTGACCAGAACGGAAATCAGGTAGGCGGCAATACAAAACTCACCGATCCGATCAATCTTTCCGTAAAATCCGTTGGAATTGATGACCAGGGTGCTTTTATCATTTCCTGGGCTGATGGAAGTCTGGGTTATCCTGTGCTCTATGCCCAACCATATTCCTTCTCCACCGCGAGTCCAACTGGAGACGTCATTAAGGTAAATGACGACGTGGGATCTTTTCAGCAGGAGGTTTGCGCAGTAGCTATTGATACCTCAGGTGCATCCAAGATTAGCTGGTCAAGCGAAGACGGCAATGTCTACCTTGCCTGTCTGGATAAGACTGGAAATTCTATAAGGGACAATATCCTTGTGGGTAAAGGTGGTTATGGTTATGGTGGTTGGTCGTCGTTGGCCGTAGATGGGCAAGGCAATGGCGTGGTCAGCTGGGGGGGTGTTGCTGTCCAACGATTCGATAAAGCAGGAGATAAGGTCGGCGATACGATCATGGTGGTCGATCGAATAGATACCGCGAGGGTTTCTAGACATTTCCCGACCGCAGCGATGAATCGGATTGGAGATTTTATTATCGTCTGGCAAGAAACGGCCGAGCCCCATTCAAACCTTTGGGTTCAGCGGTTTGATAGAAACGGTAATCGAATCGGGCAAAATTATAAGATAACCGAAGACAGCATCTTGGTGGGTAGGCCACCATCCGTAGTCCTCTTTGAAGACGGTGGTTTTCTTGTCTGTTTTTCACGATATGTTTCCCCGTATATTTATATCTGTTTACGCAGATTTGATAGTAATGGGGAGCCCTTGGGTCCAAGTTATCGCATAGATGAAGCGCAGGCAGGTGGCGACTTCCCTGCTATCGCATGTAATGGCTCGGGAAGTTTTGTAGCAACATGGTTGAGCGCCAGTAATGGTATTTGCGGTCAGTTGTTCGACAATACGGGTACTCCGGTCGGCAACAACTTTGCGCTTCTCGATTCCAAGCATTGCGAAGAATTTTTACTTTCAAAAAACACCCCGTCGGTGGCAATCGACGATTCCGGCAAATTCATCGTATTCTGGAGTGACAACACAAATCCCGACGACGACCCGGAGGTGGTTGCACAGATATTCAACGCTGACGGGACTCGACGTGGGTCCACCATCCAGATTAATGATCCGGATCTATTTCCCTACAACCATCAGCTAACGACCCAGCAGGGTGTTGCCGCAACCACAAAAAATATTGTCTTCACCTGGATGGATAACCGCCGACACAAAGGTTGGGATATCTATGCCAAGGTTACCGACTGGGACATAGTGGAGATAGGTGAAAGCGTAGAGCGTAGAGCGTATGGCGGAAGATTAACAGTCTTTCCCAATCCAGCCCGACATAGCGCGAGAATTGACTTTACCCTATCCGAATCCGGTCCGGTCTCATTGAAAATCTACGACGCTTGCGGCAGGCTGATAAAGCCGCTCATTCAGGAAAAATTGAAAGAAGGGAAACATGTTCTTAAACTATCAACCGAGAGTTTTCCCCAGGGCGTCTATTTTATAGAACTGAAACAAAATAAAAAAACCACTACTGAAAAAATGCTCATATTGAAATAGGGTAACTCGAAATAAATAGAGAACCTGAGAACTTAATCAAGAAAATAAGGACTAAGTTAATGTGAAATGTAGCACTGACTTCTATTAAAAAAATATTTATGAAGGACTATAAGAATTACCTCGACACTTTTAGTTCATAGCTCATCAGGAATAGAGCAGAACCTTACCACAATTTCCCCGTTCCATCAGCTCCATCCCCTCGGCAAACTGTTCCAGGCGAAAACGGTGGGTAATGATCGGCGCCAGGTCGAGACGCCCGGAACTCAAAAACCGCGTCGTCTGATACCAGGTTTTGAACATCAACCGGCCGTTGATGCCCTGAACCGTGGCGTATTTAAAAATTATATTTTCGTTTAAATCGATCGTCAGCGGTCGAGCGGGAATGCCCAGGATCGAATAGCGGCCGCCCGGCCGTAATGCCGCGAACCCGTCAAGGATTGCCTGGGGATGACCGGACATTTCGAGCACCACATCCACCCCCAAACCATCGGTCGCCTGTTTCACCGCTTCGACCACCTTAACCGTGTTGGGATTGAGAATCAAGTCCCCACCCATTTTTTTTGCAAGCTCGATCCGGTAGTCTTTAATCTCGGTCGCGATGATCTTCGTTGCCCCGCACAACCGGCACACCCCAATCGCCATCAACCCGATCGGCCCGCAGCCGGTGATCAAAACCGTGGCGCCGGCAATCTCCCCGGCAAGCACCGTATGCACCGCATTGCCCAACGGCTCCATCACCGAGGCGAAATCAGGATTAATCCTCGCATCCAGAACCCAGGCATTCGCCGCGGGCACGACCGCATACTCGGCAAAAACGCCGTTAATGCTTACCCCAAAGATACGCTGATTCAAGCAGATATGGCTATTGCCGGTCCGGCACATAAAGCAGTTACCGCAGGCAATATGGGTTTCAGCCGATATGATGTCTCCGACTTTCAAAAACTGCTTATTAACATTCGACCCCAACTCGACAATCTCGCCGCACAGCTCATGACCCAAAATCTGGGGCAGGTTCTTGATGTTATTTTTTGCCCATTCATTCCACTGATAAATATGTAAATCCGTGCCGCAAATCGAAGTTGCCCGAACCTTGACCAGGACGTCGTCCGGTCCCGGTCTGGGAACTTCTACGGTTACCAGCTCGGCACCGGCCGCGGGCTTCGTCTTCATCACCGCTCTCATGTTCATCGCGCTGCCCCTTTCAGTTTCAATTTCGCTTCTTCAATAATCGTCACGCCGGTACTCGTGCCGATCCGGTTGGCACCGGCATCGATCAGCGCGACGGTCGTCGGCAAATCCCGAATTCCGCCCGATGCCTTCACTCCAAAATTCTCACCAACGGTTGTGCGGAGCAGTCGCACATCCTCAATCGTCGCTCCGGCTTTATTAAATCCGGTTGAAGTTTTGACAAACTGAGCCCCTGCCTGCTGAATGAACTGGCAGGCGGTTACTTTTTCCTGGTCGGTCAAAAGACAGGCTTCGATAATAACTTTGACCAGTGCCCCTTGCGCCGACCGGACCACGAGCCGGATGTCATCCCGCACCAGGTCGTACTGCTTGTCTTTGAAAGCACCGATATTCATCACCATATCCAATTCCTGGGCGCCGGAGTAAAACGCCTCCTGTGCTTCGTAGCCTTTGGCGCTGGTGGTGGAGGCACCCAAAGGAAACCCAACCACACCGCAGACCTTTATCCCCGAACCCTCCATCAATTTCGCCGCCCGGCGGACATAATGGGGATTAACACAGACCGCAGCAAAACCGTACTCCTTCGCCTCGCCACACAATCTATCAATATCATTTTCCGTTGCCTCGGGCTTAAGCACCGTATGGTCGATGAATTTTGCAAGTTCGGCGAGAGTCATTTATAAAATTGTCCGGGTGCCTTTTTTGGTATCCTCGACCTTTATTCCTAAGTCGGTCAATTTTTTTCGAATGGCATCCGCCAATTCGTATTCACCTTTTTCACGCAACCGATTGCGGGTTTCAACTACGAGATCAATCAGGCACTGCTGGTCGGCGCTGGCATCTTTCTTTGCCAAGGAAAATCCCAGATTCTCCAAACTGCGTCGCGCAGTGGCATAGGACTCAACCGGCAGCGACCCGGTTTCCAAAATTTTAAAACCCTGGCTGGCCGACTCGAAAATCGACCCCAATGCCTGGGGAGTATTGAGGTCGTCGTCCATTGCCCGCCGAAAATCATCCAGCGCAGGTTCGGGAATGACCGTCTCGTTTGACAACCGCTCCTCAACCTGACTCAAAAAACTCTTTAGCCGCTCCCAGCCGCTTTCCGCTACTTCAAGCCGCTGATGATCAAATTCGATCGGACTGCGGTAGTGGGACTGGAGGAAATAGAGGCGTATGGCGTTGGGCGAAAAGTGCTCCAGCGCCTCTTGTGCCAGAATGAAGTGCTTGGTCGATTTCGACATCTTCGCACCGGTCAGGTTCAAAAAGGCATTGTGCACCCAGAACCGGACAAACGGTTTACCGGTCGCGCCCTCGGCCTGGGCGATTTCGTTTTCATGATGAGGAAAGATTAAATCCTCACCGCCGGTATGGATATCGATCGGCTCGAAGCGAGCCGCATGCTCGCCCAAGTAGTGCAAAGCCATCGCCGAGCATTCAATATGCCATCCCGGTCTTCCCCTTCCCCACGGACTCTGCCACCAGGGCTCATCCGGTTTTGCTGCCTTCCAGAGGGCAAAATCTTCCGGATTGCGCTTCTTCTCATCGGGCGCAATCCGGGCACCGGCGACGAGATCATCGAGATTCTTTTTCGACAGTTTCCCGTAACCGGCAAATTTTTTCACTTCAAAATAAACATCGCCGTCCGCCGGATAGGCAAGCCCTTTAGCTATCAACGTTTCAATCAACGTGATGATTTCCTGAATATGCTGGGTCGCTCGGGGGTAGACCGTTGCCGGTCGAATATTTAACAACCGGGCTACTGCCAGATACTCATCGATATTTCTTTGGGCAAGGATCCGGTAATCGGTATTCTCCTCTTTCGCCCGTTCGATGACCTTGTCATCGATATCAGTGAAATTCTGGATCGATTTCACCTCGTAGCCTGAAAATTCGAGATAGCGCCGCAAGACATCCGAGGTGATATACGCCCGCAGATGACCCAAATGGGGCCGGTCCTGAACGGTCATCCCGCAGGTATACATCCGCACGGTCTGAGCGAGCGGCTGCGGCTCGCTTCGAGCCGAAAACTCCTCTTTTTGCCGCGAAAGGGTATTAAAAAGCGATAACGCCATAGGTTTTATCTTAAACGGTTTTTTTTACTTGTCAACAAAAACCCTTTTTTACGCAGTGCAGGTTGGGCACCCGGTAAATTCCGAAGAGAAGGTAAGATAGCTTTTTCCCCCTGTCCCGGATTGGTTCGAAGCCACACTGCCGATATTGAGAACCTGCTCCTGCCGACTGCCCTGGCGAAAGACCGTCACCCCTTTGCAGCCCAACTCGTACGCCAGCCAGTAGACCCGCTCGACATCAGCCGGCGTCGCATACTGGGGCAGATTGACTGTTTTCGAAACTGCATTATCGACATACTTCTGGAACGCCGCCTGCATCCGGACGTGCCATTCCGGATTGATATCGAGCGCGGTGACAAAAATCCGCTTGGTATCGTCCGGAATGCCGATAAACCGCTGGATTGAACCGAGCCGGGCGATCTCCTTCAACAGCGTATCCGAATAGAATCCCCGCTGGCGAGCCACCTCTTGAAATATTGGATTGACTTCGAATAATTCGGTATGCTCCATCACCGACCGGACAAAGACCACGGCAAAAATCGGCTCAATCCCGGACGAACAATTGGCGATGATCGAAATCGTGCCGGCCGGTGCGATCGTATTGACCGTCGCATTCCGCCGGGGCGAGGTTACGGCACTCATACCAAAATTGGGGAACGGACCCCGGGTTTTCGCCAGTTCTTCGGATACCCGCCGTGATTCATCCGCGATAAAACTCATGATCTTTTCGGCCAGCTCGAGCGCCTCCGGAGAATTATAGGGAACTTCCAATTTAATCAGCATATCGGCAAATCCCATCACTCCGAGACCGATTTTTCGATTCCCCCGAACCATCGCTTCTATCTCGGGCAGGGGATATTTACACATGTCAATCACATTATCCAGAAAGTGAATCGCCTTTTGTACCGTCTCGCGGATCTTCTCGAAATCAACCCCGCTATTGGTAACCATTTTTGCAAGATTGATCGAACCTAAATTACACGCTTCATAGGGCATGAGCGGCTGTTCGCCGCAATTATGAACGTACAGCCCATTGGCATCAAAACCGTTAATGCCCGGAATCTGAACATCGTAGACCTTTTTAACTCCATCCGGGATTAACTCCTCGACGGTAGCAACGAATCGCTCACGATTAATCGTTCTTCGATAGCCATTGATGGATTTTTTGAGCTTCCCCATTTTTTTTGTATCACCGAAGCCAATCTTTTTATAAAAACGATCGATGTTTTGATTGGAAATTACCAGTTCATGCTGGGACTGTATCCGATAATCTTTTAATCCGCCCCTTCCGTCAGGAAGTTGCTTCTTGCCGGCTTTACGTCTCTCCTGGTAAATCGTGGAGAATATTCCGAGCCTCAATAACATCCGCTGCGCCGCTTTGAGAAATTCAAGATTACTCTGGGCCAATCGTATACTAATTCCTTTTGACTGCGTTCCTTGCACCGAGCCATCGGTATCGAATAATCCTCTCAGCAAACCTCGATAGAATTCGGATGATGCCACCTCAATTTCTTTAGTGATGGATTTCCCGTGAGGATTGAGTCCGAGTTCATGGGTAAGCTCCTTGAGGTAGCCGGTCGAAAGTCGGTACTCATCCCTTCCTTTGACCGGCACCCAACCTTCGAAATCGCTTCGATGTGGCATAGAGTGCGCGTAAGCAGAAGCGATCGCTCTCACTCCAGTATCATTCCCCCATGAGGAGAGTACAACCTTATCTTTCTTGATTGTTCCATCACCCAGAAGCAAACCAATCAAGTATCCGTCTCTCTCCGTATATTTGCCATTCCATCCCTTCCAGGGACCGTGGTCGTTCACAACAATCTTATCTCCAGATTTCAGATTCTCACCCTTAATCCACTCGACTTCAATCGTATGCCGAGTCAGCTTTTTCACTCTCCGCACAGGATGATTTGCGGTGAGGCGGAGCTCAAAACCTTCTCTGGTCTTCAACTTGTAGACTGGCCTCGTCCCAGTTTCAAAAAATCCATTTTTCGTGGTCTCCCAAAACGTACCATTAACTACTGCTGTAAATTGTTTCCCAATTAAATCTTTCACCTGCTGTGCCCCTTCCGCCGTCGCAATCCAGGTATCGGAAGCAACGCACGGGTTGGTGGCTTCGATGTCGCCGATTTTCGGGGTCGGATTGTCCCGGTTCAACCGGTCTAAAAAAACCAACCCCGGATCGCCGGTATGCCAAGCCATGGTGACGATCAGATTAAACACATCCCGGGCTCGCAGATACTGCACCACACCGTTACCCCGGGGATTGACGAGCGGATATTCTTCACTGTTTTTAACTTTCTTCATGAAATCCTCGGTTATCCCGACCGAGATATTGAAATTAGTAAAAATCCCTTCGCTCTCTTTGGCAGTGATGAACTCGATGACATCGGGATGGTCGACCCTTAAAATTCCCATATTCGCTCCCCGGCGCCGGCCGCCTTGTTTGATGACATCGGTCGCGACATCGAAAACCCGCATAAACGATACCGGACCCGAGGCAATCCCGCCGGTCGACTTGACGACATCATTTTTGGGCCGCAGTCGGGAGAATGAAAAACCGGTGCCGCCGCCGGTCTGGTGGATCAACGCCGCATTTTTGACCGCATCGAAAATTCCCGCCATCGTATCCTCGACCGGCAGAACAAAACATGCCGCCAACTGCTGAAGTTCGGTGCCGGCATTCATCAGGGTCGGCGAGTTGGGCATAAATTCAAACGCGGTCATCATCCGATAGAACTCCTCCTCGGTTTTGCCGATATCGGCACTGGATTGATAGATTGTATCCGCTTGGGCGATGTTCTTTGCCACCCGCCGGAACATCTCGGCCGGGGTCTCCACCACCTCGCCCTTCTCGTTCTTGCGGAGATAGCGCCGCTCCAGAACCTTCATTGCGTTCAGCGAAAGCTTAAACTCGTCCCGCACCCCGATTAAAACCGCTTTCGCCTCCCGCAGCTCTTTTCGCTTTTCCCTATAGAGAATATATGCCCTGGCGGTTATCGAATGGCCGGTCTCCATCAGAACCCGTTCGACCAAATCCTGAACACCTTCAACCCCTGGCTCCATCCCTTCGCCAAACCTTTTCTCCATCAGACTGAGCACCTGATTTGCAAGCTCTTGACAAATCTCCCGGTTCTCTCCACCCGATGCCTTCGCTGCCTTAAAAATCGCTTCGGTAATCTTATTTTGGTCAAAATCGACGATCCGACCATCACGTTTCTTAATTTTAGTTATCATGTACGGCCCCCTTTGTTCTAAGAGTGATTGCCTTTTCCGAGTCCAGCCAGTATCCAAACTCCACAATATGTTGTGCTTTCTATCTTATAGAATACAACATATAGAATTTTGTCAAGGCTCTTGATTGAGCGGAAGCATACGGTCAGACACGGAGTAATCATAATCGATTAGGTTTTAGCCTTGATTTCTAAGGACACCGATTATAAAATGATGTGATGAACATAAAAACTTTTAGTTTAGAAGAGATGCAGGGATTATTTAAAGACCTCGGGTTAGAGGAGTACCGGACCGCTCAAGTATTCAGCTGGCTCTGGAAAAAAGGGGTAGCCGATTTCGATGCGATGACCAATCTCTCGAAAAATTTGCGGGACAAACTGAAGACCCAATTTTATATCGGCACCGTCGAATGCGAAAAAACAGTAACTGCTGCCGATAAATCGAAAAAATTCCTGTTTCGGCTCGAAGATAAAAACCGTATCGAATCAGTATACCTGCTTGACGGCAAGCGCCGGACGGTCTGCGTCTCGACCCAGGTCGGCTGCCCGGTCGGCTGCAAATTCTGCTTTACCGGTCAGATCGGCTTTATCCGCAATCTCGCAGCCTGGGAGATCGCCGACCAGGTGCTTCAGGTGCAGAAACTGGTCGATACTCCGATATCCAATGTAGTATTCATGGGAATGGGCGAGCCGTTCTTGAACTACGAGGAATCCCTGAAAGCAGTAGAAATTCTCAATCATGACTTGGGAATGAATATTGGCGCGCGGAAAATCACCGTCTCGACCGTCGGCATCGTACCTAAAATCTATGAGTTTGCCGATTTTCCGTTGCAGGCAAAACTGGCAATTTCCTTACATGGTGCCGATGATCTAACCCGAGATTATTTAATTCCGATTAATAAAAAGTATCCGCTGGCGACGGTGTTGGCGGGAGTAAAACACTACATCGAGCAGAGGAACAAACGAGTGACATTTGAATATTTACTGATTAAAGGTATTACCGACCGCAAACTCGATGCCCTGAACTTGATACAACTATTAAAAGACATCCCCTGCAAAATCAACCTCATTCCCTGTAATTCTTTTCCCCGGTCAAAGTTTCTCTCTCCCGAACCCGAAGCGATCGAAGCTTTTGCCCAACTCCTCTACCCTCGATTACCGGCAGTCACCATCCGCAAGAGTCGCGGCTCAGACATCTTAGCCGGCTGCGGTCAGTTAACGGGACGATATTATTGAAAAATGCGAAAGTCGAAATGCAAAGTGCAAAATTTAATACATCTGGACTTACCTGCGTCGGCACCACCTGGTGCCGATATCTGCATCGCCTCGTTTTCGAGGCGATATCTGCGGTTCCAACGTTATGAACCTTAGAGACTACGGAGAATTGAAACTGATTGAATGGATACGAGATCATGTCGGTCGGCGCCAGTCGGAGGTGAAAATCACAATCGGTGATGATGCCTGTGTCGTAAAAGACGGCACCGTCCTTACCACCGACTCCTTCGTCGAAGGAGTCCATTTTGACCTCTCGTATCTTAGTTTTTTTGAGTTAGGTACAAGAATAGCCTGCGCCACGCTTTCGGACATCGCGGCGATGGCGGCTGAGCCCAAGCTGCTTTTAATTTCATTATTTCTCAGACCGGATATCAGAGTAAACGAAATTACTCAGTTCTACCGGGGAGTGGAGAGTATTGCCAAAATGTTTTCCGTAGAAATCGGCGGCGGTGATGTTGTCTCGTCCCCGACCTTCGCCCTAACCCTCACCGCTCTGGGCAAAACCAAAAAACCGACCTTACGTTCCGCTGCCCGGCCGGGTGATTTCCTCTATATCACCGGCTATCTGGGACTCGCCGAAGCCGGTCGGCTTGCCTTGAAAAACCGGCTGAGCAAAAAGGAATTTAAAACCGCTATCGACCGCCATCTCTGCCCAATCCCCAGAATCCGTGAAGCCCGGAAGCTCAAAAACTCGTTGTCGGCGATGATTGACACCTCGGACGGACTGTCTACTGACGCCAATCATCTATCGGTGGAAAGCAAAGTTCGCATCGAGATTTTCAAACCCGCCCTTCCGGTCCATCCCGCAGTAAAGGAAATTTCTTCTCGCCTATCCATACCGTTGGATAAACTCCTCCTCCACTCGGGTGAAGACTTCGAACTGCTTTTTACCAGCCGCAAAAAAATTCCTCCTAAGATTTTAAATACTAAAATATCCAAAATAGGTATCATTAAAAAGGAAAGCGGGGTCTATCTCATCGACGAAACACGGCGATCCCGCCTCGGTTCCGGCGGCTACCAGCATCTACAAAACAATGCAAAATCACCTCCGGAATAAATCCACTATCCAATGCCTCTGTTATAGTTTCTTCAGCACCACCCAGGGTCGGTTTTTCGCACCCCAATCCTGGTAGATTTCAAAAATTCCTTTATCGGTTTTGAGTCGATAGTAATTTCGGTGGTGGCGGAGCCGCCAGGTCTTCTTTTTGGGCGCAGCCTTGCCAAACCGCCGGTCGACTCTACTCGAAAGAATCTTCTCTACCGAATATTCAACATCCCGCCAGATAAACTTTTTTGGTGTACCATTTTCAGCGTTAACTTCGATCTCTTCGCTTATGAAGATTTCAGACATGAATCGTAAAACCGACCGTTGGACCTGTCAAAGTTGTGCGATAAATCGCACCGCTACAATTGGTTATCGCAGTATCTTGCTTTTTCAATCCTCGGCTTATGAAGATTTCAGACATTTTTCAATTTCTGCCGCGATGCTTTTGCCCACACCTGGAATTGCATGCAACCCCTGGATTCCGCTTTTTCTATAAACCTCTCCTATATCTTCTTTTAATTCATCGGCCGCCCATGCCGCTTTGCGATATGCCCAGATTTTTTGCGGTAATGCCTGTTCTAACTCCAGATCATAAACCTTCAAGAACAGCCGTTCCGCCACCTTCTTATTAGTAACCAGCTTTTCATAAAACATCGGCCTTGGCATCCGGTCGGCAATTCCGTATTTTACACAGAGTTCCCGAACCTTCAATCCGATCTTTGTCCAGTATCGAGGAGACGGTGCATATTCACCGTGATAGAGTTTATCATAATCAGCCTTTAACCCCGGATAATGTTTTCTTAGTAAACCCAGATAGCGATCCTGTTGATACCCGGACATGGTGAGCCCGCCGGCAAGGACAAATTTTCCCCCATGGTTTTTAGTGCTTTTAACTACCAGCTCCAGGTCTTCATTGCTATCGGCTATAAACGGTAGAATCGGCATAGCGGCGACACCGGCCGTGATTCCGGCACAAGCAAACTTCTCCATCGTCTGAAGCCTCAGTTCCACTGCCGGTGATTTCGGTTCAAAAATCCTTTTGGCTTTTGGCGCAGCAACAAAACTGAGCGAAAAAATAATCGCCGCATACGATTTTTTACTGATGTCGGTAATAATATCTAAATCTTCAACGACCATTGGCGACCGCTCATTCAGAATAATGGGAAAACCAAGCTCTAACACAACCTCGAGCATTTTTCTTGAGAGTCGAAATTTTTTCTCAGCCGGCTGCCAATCACCGACCATCAGCAGGTCGTTTTCGACCTTCGGCAATTCTTTCCGGAGAAGCTCGGCTGCGTTAACCTTGGCTTTGATGATGCGGTCGAAATCATCCGGATTCTCATACGGCAGGTATTTCGGCTCGCGGCTGTAGCAGAAATCGCAGCCGAACTGGCAGCCGACATAGGGGTGGGCGGAATACTTATCCCAGAACCAGCCGCCGTCGATGTGCTTATGGATATTCACTATCTTCTTCGCTTGATAGGGAAGGTAACTAACTCCGTTCATATTCTCGTCTACTCAGACAAGCACGCTGATAAACGCGGATATTGACGCGGAGAGATGCGGAGGCGATACCCACGCTTCAGATTATCGGATTGAAATCCATCCCCTTTTCCAGAAAAGCGGAACCGGCGGCTCAAGATGGCGCATCAATTGAGCTGTTAAAGCTGTCTGCATTCACTCCCCTATACCGTGTAGCCGTTCATAAAGGCAATCTTTTCCAGCGGGAAGCGCTCCGGTCTCTTTTTCTCTGCTTCTACCTGCTTGGGGGAAAGCACCGGACTGACCGTTGCCGAGTGCTTGCCAATCATAACCAGGGTAATGACGGTCATATCTTCGGGGATGCCCAGCACCGCTTTGACTTCTGCTTCGCGATAGCCTGCGATCGGATGAGCCACCAACCCTAATTCAGTTGCCCGGAGGATCAGAAGCGCGGTTTGCATCCCCAATCCAAACAGAAAATATTCCCGCTCTTTTATCACACAATCGAAGTCCTTCCGGCTGAAAACTGCGATCATCATCGATGCGGCGAACGCCCATTCGTTTCCCCGGGTTAAGGTGGCATGCATTTTTTTTAAGCTTTCCGGTTCGTAAACAAACACTGCCCGCCAGGGTTGGTTGTTATTGCAGGTTGGAGCCAGTTGAGCGCTCCGGATTAAATCTTTAATCAGCTCTTCGGTTATTGGAACCGGATCGAGCGAACGGTATGCCCTCCTCGCATCAATTGCCTCTCGTACCTCCATCGCAGCACCTCCTTGCAAGAACCTTTAGAATCTCTTGGATGTCCGGCAGTTGGGCGATCGGATAGACCTTGACGAACATCACCCGCCCCCGCCCGTCGATGATGATATTTGCCCGCTCGGAAAAACCGTTTTTAGGTCTGAAGATACCGTATAACTGTGCGACCTTGCCGTGCGGCCAGAAATCGGACAGAAGCCTGGTTTTTTTTATTCCCAGAGCCTTCGCCCAGGCACGCTTCGACGGCGCCGTATCAACACTCAAACCGAGCGCGACCGTGTTCAATTTCGCAAACCGGTGATAGTTCTTTTCCAATGACTTCATCTGCAGCGCACAGACCGGTGTCCAGGCAAGAGGGTGAAACGACAACAGCACCCGCCTGCCTTCGAGACCGGAGAGCTGGAGTTTTCTGTCCCACTGGTCGGGTAAAGTGAAATTCTTTGCTCTATCGCCTTTTTTTATTCGCTTCATTGAGAACCTCCTTACTTTAATTCCCAAACCGCCCGTAAAAATTCCTCCGGCTGGTTCGGAGTCAGTAAAATGGAATAGCCTTTACTGGTTGGGATATACACTACCCGGGAGGCATTGGTCATAAACACCAATGCCTTCTCCCCGTTTCGCAATTTGAACCAGCCTGCGTCATAACCGGGCAGACTGATCCCATTTGTTCTGAGCCGCGGCTTGTAGGCCTCCTCGACACGCAGATTTACCATTCGGGCAGAGGTTGCAATTAAAACATTTCTCGGTATGAATCTTCCATACAGCCAACTCCGTATACTAATGCCGTAATCATTCAATTCGAATCGGGCATTTCTTGCCGAGTAGGCAAAGAAACTGAACACCACGATGAGCAGAGCGAGCACGAAGACAATCGCCAGGATAAACCACAGTGGTGTTCCAGAGGCGGGGGAAATTGGAAATACCTTAGTCGTCATACGGTCCTCCTTAAGTATTACCGCAATAAAATCATCTTCTGTGAAACCGTCTTGGCAGCAACAATCAGCCGACCGAAGTAGACACCGGCAGGCAGAGGTTGGCGGTTCTCATCCCGCCCATCCCAGAGGATTTTATAATCACCGGCCGGTTTGATACCCTGGGCAAGAGTTTTCACCCGATTGCCGAGGATATCATAGACCGCCAAAAAAATCTTTTTCTCCGCTGGCAGATGATAGCTCAGCGCAGTGAATCTGCTGAAGGGATCGGGGACAGCGGCGGCGAGCGAAACCGCAAGCGAAGGCGCCACGGTCTCGGTTCGTCCGGTGGTAGTCGTGTCTACCCCGACATAAACATTCTGGTCGCCTTCGCGGGTATCAGTCCAGATCACAACCGGCTTGCCCGCAACCGAAGTAACTCCGATGTATTCACCGATCAGACCAGCCGGGTACCGGCGTTCGACATTCCCGCGAAAGCCGATCGGTGCCGATGAAACATCGCTCACCCTGACATTCGGCGTAAACTTTTCGCCGCCGTCAAACGACCGGGTGAGGTAGACATCGAACAATAAATTCTTCGGGTCGTTGCGCCGGTCATAGAAAACGACGTTGATTACCCCGTTTTCGTCAACCGCGAGCCAGGGGTGGAACTGGTCGCAGCCGTTATCGACCGGGTCGTCATTGAGCCGCTTCGGTTTTGACCAGGTCAAGCCGTGGTCGGTAGATTTTACAAAGTAGATATCGCCGTCACCCATAAAATCCATAAATGAGATATAGAGGGTGCCACGGAATGGACTGGACGAGATATCCACATCCAGTGCCGGAAAAGAAAATGTCCAGATTCCACCGTTCAATTCAAGGTCGCCGACCTCGACCGGAGCGACGACCACGTCGTTGCCGAAACTCCTGCCGCCGTCGAACGACCGGTCGATGACAATGCTCGATGGACCGTAGCTCACCCAGGCAACATAGACCTCACCTTCAGGACCGACCGCCGGTACCGGCCACTGGACTGTACCCTGGTCGCTGATCGTAACCGGCTCAAAAAACTGGCTCCCCTCTCCATTGGAGCGTGACAATAGTATCTCGGAAGTAATCGGGGTGAATCGTGTCCAGCAGACATAGAGGTTTCCCTGGTAAGGACTATCGGTCCGGTCGCAGGCGATCAGTTCCTTATCTTCGAAGACCGAAGGAATCCCGCTGACCACCGGAACCGACTCTCCCCAGGTCATACCGCCATCCGAGGATTTCAATACAAAAATACCATCGGACTCCGAGGTGCTATTCAACGAGAGAACGACCGCATAAAAATTACCGTCCGCATCAACCGTCAGTCCCGGATCGGACTGCCAGGCATAGGTCGTCTCTTCCAACAATCCATCCTGCCAGGTGCGCCCGCCATCAAACGAGTAGCCGAACCCGACCTGGCGATAGCCTAATCGAAAATCGAGCCAGA
>CAYHGV010000037.1:0-26025 GCA_964356135.1 uncultured bacterium | reverse complement strand
ACACCTTTTATTTCTCCTGGCAAGAAATTTACACAAAATAGTATACGCTACCTGTAATATCATTTTCCTTGACAAAAACTATCGATACAATATAATTTAAAATATGGTCAAAAATAAACGTAATTTGGATGGAAGTAAAAACCGTCGTTATTAACGTATGAATGAAAAGATGCCTATACAATGCGTGATGGACGAACATGGACAAGGACATCCTGTTCGTAAGCATCTCTACGAGGAACTTCAGAGTAAATTCGGGATGCCTATCATATCATATTTTACTTCATTTGTTTACCCCTTTGCAATAAGCGATCAAGATGCCGATATGCTAGAAAATATTCTTCAAACCATAGATGCCTCCAAAGGGTTTCTCCTCCTCGTCAACTCTCCTGGGGGTTCTGGATTAGCTGCAGAACGGATAATTAAGGTTTGCCGAACATACTCAAAAGGTTGTTTTTATACGGCGGTTCCACGAATGGCCAAATCAGCAGCCACTATGATTTGCTTAGGTTCGAATAAAATTTATATGGGCCATACTTCAGAACTGGGGCCCATAGATCCTCAAGTTGTAGTAACTATAGGTGAAGACAGAAGATTGATGCCTGTCCAAGCATTAATACAGAGTTATAATGATTTAATGGCTCAGGCCTTGGAGAAGAGAGAACCGATAGAGATATTTCTTTTGCAACTTTCAAAATTTGATGCCCGGGAAATCGAGATGTATAAGAGAGAAAACGAACTCACCAAAGATATTATGATTAAATCACTCAAGACCGGTATGTTGTCAGAACTAAGCGAAGATGCGATAATTAGTGCAACAAAAAAATTCATCGAGTCAACCGAGGCACAATCGCATGGCAGACCCATTTATGCAAAGGATTTGTTGGAGGCTGGCTCTCCTTTACACATCGAACTTCTTGATCTTAGCTCTGAAGAATGGAAACTTTTATGGGAATTGTTTGTTAGAATAGATTTTGTTCTTAGTAGGCTCAATGTTGGAAAGATAGTGGAGTCTTTGGATCATAATTATATTGCTTCTTTTAAGCCTAAACCAAAGTAAGGAGGAATAATGCAAAAAGTTATGCTTTCCTCTCAGAAACCATCAAGCGAAGAAAAAGCTATCCAAAAAGAAGCATATGAAAAACTCCAAAAAGCTATGGATAAAATAAAACCATTCCTCAATCCCCCACCTGCTACAAGTGTAACCTACGAAGATATTTGGACCTCTTCGCCCCAGAGTATTTGCGATTAAACCGCCACTCTGAGAAAAAGTATCCTGGCTAAGGTACTAACTCAAACGACTTTACCATAAAAGAAACATAACTGCTTATTTCCCTAAATAAATTCTTTTAATATCTTCGTTTTCTATCAAAGATTTTCTTTCACCCTCAATAGCAATCGAGCCGATTTCGAATACGTACCCTCGATGGCATACTTCAAGCGCCATCTGGGCATTCGCGAAAAAATGGGGACAGCGACCATTTCCATTCTAAATTTCAGAGACACCTTACTTAATTATTGACCCCGAATCCAGTGATAAGAATTTCTAAATTATTGTAGCTGTCGGATTGAAGTCTGTTTGCCGTAATCGATTATTGGATCAATTTAATCAAAAGCCGAGGAATGAAATGGCAAGCCATTGCACTCCGTACCCAAATTTATCGCTGGATCGGGGTTGACTTTCGCTTTATTTGAGCCATAATAAAATATAATGAGTAAGCAGAGAGCTAATTTCAAAACCGAAAGAGAGCTTCAAAAGAAAATTCTGTTGGAAAAAGAAAAGGGGACATTTGACACTAACAATGCAAAGTGAAAAGTGCAAATTGCAAAATGAAAAATGCAAAATAGGCAGATTGAACTACATACGTTACAAAGGAAAAATCTGGATTAGCTTTTGGGCGACCCTGAAAGGGTCGCACTACGAATTGTGTCTGCCCAAGTTGTTCTCCGGTTAGCGTTTAATATAAAACCGCGGGTTTGGGCTGATTGTAGGATGTGGACTAATAAAATTGGGAGCTCCTCGTTTTTTTTCTCGATAAGCTCAGCGGATCAGGGTGATTTTACCGACCGGCGAAGTGGGGTCGGCGGATAGTTTATAGAAATAGATTCCTGCCGGCAGCGGACGATTGAGTTCGTCGCGACCATCCCAGGTAATCTGGTTAAATAAATAATTAGTTAAATGGTTAAAAACCTTAACCACCTTGCCCGAGCAATCGTAGATTTTGATCTCCGTTTGTCCGGGGGAAGTAAGCTGGAATGTAATCGAAGATGAGAACGGATTGGGATAGAGTTTGACTGAGGAATTAATCGGCAGCGTTGGGTTTTCCGCTACGCTGCCGGTTTCATCCCGGACGATGATGCCGTCGCATAAGGTCGAGTCAAATTTAACCATAGTGAAGGTGTAGATACCGAAATAACCGGCTGTGAGACTGTCGTCGGTGAACGGACAGCCTGCCAGTTCCTGGTCGTCAAAATAAGCCCAGAGTTTGTTGCCCACGGCTTTGAGCTTCATCTTGTGCCAGTCACTGAATGCCGGTGGTCCGCCCGGAATTTCACTGCCGGTCCAATCTCTAATCGACTGGGGCATGCCGCCAATGACGGCGGCAAGGCGGAGCCGCTCGTTCGAATCGAAGTCGGAAACGAATCGGTAGAATGAACCGGTCTCGGGGTCAGCGCGCAGCGCGACACCATTATAGGTGCCGGTATCGCCGCCCACCGCCGCCGTATAAATCAACGCTTCGATCGAATAGTCGGTAAGCGACGCTTCGCCCGCATAGGTTAATCCTGCCACGGTCATCGTCGCATTGGAGATCGAACCGGCCCAGCCATCGGTTTCCGGGGTGTCCGAGCTGTAGACAACCGTCATGCTGTCACCGGCACCGGTCGAATCCGTAAAAAACGGATGCCAGGCGAGCTGGGGAGAACCGTCCGTGAAATGTTCTTCATAGAGCTGACCATATGCGATCGTTAGACCGAGTGCTATCAGGCTGAGACATTTCATTATTAAAATCCTTGGTTTATCTGTGTGGTAGTTTGTATTTACAAGCATTATAACTCCGTGTTCATCAGTGTCTGGGTTCAAATTTATCACTCCTTGGGCAGAGGCGGCACCACCCGAATTCCCCGCTGCCTGCCCGGAGAGTTGTCGAACAGCTCGATGACGTGGAAGACCATCAGGATCGATTTTCTCGGGGCTTTAGAGTGGAAGTAATCGTGGACGAGATTGACATACTCGGTGAGGTTCTGCTCTTCTTCGCTTGCACTTTTGTCTTCGGGATGGACGAGACGGGTAACGGCGCGAATTTCAAACGAAGGGAAATCCAAAAAGACCATCCCGACCACCGGATTCTTCATTATATTTAAAAACGTATGGGTCTCAAAATCGGGGACGGTATAGAGCTCGAGCGAAGTCTGCTTGGTCCAGTCCCAGAACTCCGGGTCCTGGTAGGATGATTTGAGAATACCCAATTTTTTCGGCATCGGATCTTCAAAGGTTTCTTTCAAAAGGGCGATCCGGTCTTTTATTTTTTCTTTTTTCGGCGCGCAGCCCAAGCCTTTAACTGCGTTATTGATCATTACCTGGGAATCGAGGCGGCCCGAGCCGTAACTGGCAACCGCGGCATTATGGGGACCGGCCATCGAAGTGGGCATCTCGCCTTTTTCAATGCCTTCGAGGGTTTTGAGCCGCTCTTCGACATTCCATTTGATGAATTCCGGGCTTAAAGCCTGGATTTTATAATTTGACCATGTGCCGTCGATGCGCGCGCCGATGATTCCTTTACTGTACTGGCTGAGGTCAACATTGGTCTGTTTAAAAATGTTGCCCTGCCAGTAGTTCTCTTTCGAATGTTCCCATTTGCCGGCAAAGAGATTCCCGACCCGACCAAAGAAGAGGAGGACTGGTCCGAAGATTGTTGCTGCTTTTAAAAAAGTGCGGCGTGATACCGGTTGACCGTTCTCGAGCATGTTTTTAAAATCCATTCCGGCTCCTTTTTTGACAAACTTACCCGACCGGTCGATTCTGTCAAGGTGTAAAAGTGATAACCACGGAAGACACGGAGGACACGGAAAATTTAACCACGGATAAACACGGATGAACAGAGATGGAAAAATGGTTAAATGGTTCGGCTCGAAAACGAGGCGACACGGATAAACACAGATGAAAGAGAGTGTGAACTACAAGGGATATTAACCACAGATGCATACAGATAGACACAGATGAGGATCTAACCACGGAAGACACTGAGGGCACGGAAAGGAGCGTAAGGAGTAGGCAGTAAGGCGTAGGGAGTAGAGCGTAAAGGGTAGGTAGTAGGCAGTAGGGAGAATGAATCAAGTGTAATGTTTCATAAATCTCTTGACATTTAATGTCATTCTGAACGAAGTGAAGAATCTCATCTTTTTCTGCAGCTTAACTGAGATTCTTCGTCGGTTCACTCCTCTGAATAACATTGTGACACAGTCTGGAAGAGAATAATCTCGATTTAATGAATAAATTGCCACTTCCAGATGTAAAGAACTGTAATAAACACCACACGAAGATGTTGAACCACAAAGCTCTCCATTAGATATCCGATTTTTTAATATAGTGTTTTCTAATGGGGCACACCAAGTGCCTAAAGAAAATAATTTAAAAAAAGTTTTTATTAATCTTTGTGTCCTTTGTGCTCTTTGTGGTAAGATTTTTATAATGATTCGGTGTCATATTGACAGTTCGATTTCAATCTTTTAAGATTTTTTATTCAAGGAGGAACAATGTTGAAGACCAATAAGGATAAGTTAGTCGTGATTTCGGTTCTGGGCGAGGTGGCATCGCCCCGTGTCCGCACTCCCTACCGGATTACCCATGAGGGTGAACCGAAGGTGTTTCCAGGCACGGGCGGAATAACCTATAATATCAAAGTCGGCGATCTGGCGTTGGCTTGGGTGGGCGACCATATTGAGCCGGGAGTGAGTATCCGAAATATGAACGAAAAGGACTACGAAAACCCGGGCTTGAATCTCTACGCCTGTATCGGTAATCGGGCATCGGTCGTATCCGGCGATGCCAAGGGTGCTCAGGGCTATGTCACCGGCAAGCACGGCGGGATTGAGCATGTTCTCTGCTGGTTTGATCAACCGACCCTGGAAAAGCTCGTAATCGGTGATAAAATTCAGATTCGGGCATGCGGCCAGGGACTGGCGATTGACGATCTGCCCGAGGTGAAATTCTACAACCTCGACCCGGCACTGTTTGAAAAGATGGGATGGGTGCCGGAAGCCGGCACCTTAAAGTTTCCGGTTACCCACATTATTCCACCGGAGTTGATGGGTTCAGGATTGGGTTCAGTGTCGGCGGCATCGGGCGATTATGACATTACCACTCAGGACGAAGAGAGTTTGAACCGATTGGGTCTTCGTGAGCTCCGGTTTGGCGATGTCGTCTTTTTAGCCGATACCGACAACACCTACGGCCGCTGCTTTAAGAAAGGGGCGTCATCGGTCGGGGTGGTCGTTCATTCCAACTGCGTCATTGCCGGGCACGGACCAGGGGTGACGACAATCGCAACTTCGGCGAAAGGTGCGATAAAACCGGTAGTAAACAAAGACGCTAATATTGCACACTATTTGAATTTATAAAAATTTTTATCTAAACGAAAAAGGGGCTATCTCAGTTTGCTGAGATAGCCCCTTAGAATTTATTGCGCTATTTTTTTAACCTACCAGGCCAAGACTTCGAATGAACCAGTATAATCAGCGAGGAAGGCGTGGGAGGAGGTGACGCGGACATCCCAGATGTCACCCCCGGGCACTGCATAGGTCATAACCAGTGCCATATTTTCCGGCCCGTTTCCAATCCAAACTTTCTGTAAGCCGCCCTGGCCATCGGCGACGTAGGCGTAGTTACCAACGACAAATACATCCTGGGCATAACCGGGTGTATCGAGGGTATCGAGAATTCGCGGCAGATTGGGCTGACTGATATCAATCGAGATCAAACCGGTAGAACCGGTTGCGATATAGGCGGTGGTTCCATAAAGATAGAGTCCGTTCGCCGGTTCCTGGAATGTGATATGACTGATTTCCTGAGGGTCCTGAAGATATGGATTCGACACATTGATAATCCGGAGACCACCATAGTTGCAGGCAAGATAGGCGTAGTTATTGTAAACGAAGATATCCGAAACTCGGTCCGGCATCGGTATCGTATTTAAAAACGTCAGTGTTGCAGCATCGGTGAGGGCGAAGTAGTACTTGGAGTCGTAATAAGTGCCGAAGTAAACGAAGTCTCCATCCTTGTATACCGAGTTGACCCAACCCGTATCCAGGGTAGCAACAACCAGTGGAACAGCAGGGTTGGTGACATTCGCTTTAACCAAACCGGAGGTTCCGTATGCCAGATAGACGTACGAGGTTTCTCCGACCGCGGAAACGAAGAGGTGGTAGCATTGGTCAGGCAAAGATAAAGAGCCGTACCAGGCAGGATGTTCAGGAGTAATAACGTTAAAGGCTGATAAAACACTGGCAGCAACAAATGCATAGCCCGGCATCGACAGGTCAAGTTTCTTTGCAGCACCCGCACCGATTGAATAGATCGCCGTAGTCTTGGTGCTCATTTCGTTCGATGTGTCAGACAAACTACCGGTATTGGTAACCATCACCTTGAAGTAGTACATAGTCTTTGGATTAAGACCCGTCACAAGATAGGTGGTATCAGCTCGACGGGTGAAGGTGGTGACCAGGGTAAGGGAATCCGGATTGAAGCCGGCATTCTGGGAGGCGAAGACTTCGTATTTCGTAAAGTCGTTGTCCGGATTCTGACTCCAGACGAGTCGGATCGCAGTTGTTTCGATGTATTTGGGGGTATATAGAGTTATCGGAGTCGGGGGTAAGCTCTGAACCATTTCGCTCGCTTCGTTAGAGTTTGACCGGTACCCGACTTCATTTACCACGACGACCATGAAATAGTAAGTCTGGTTCGCAACGAGCCCTCGTATGGTATAGTTGGTATCGGTTTGGTCAATGATCGATGTATCAAGGGTACCGCCGCCGGGCAGAGAGCCTTTGGTCAGAGATGAATAGACTTCATATCGGAGGAAATCCGTATCAAGGTTTCGGGTCCAGCTCAGACTGATAGTGCCCGGGGCAGAGTTGGTATCGACAGAAACGAATACCCGGGAAGGAGCGGCTATGGCTATATCGATCGTATCACTGATGAACCCACCGCGATTATCCCGGATATTGACCCATACCCGATAATTACCAGTGGTAGTGGGCGCAATCCACGAAACAATACTATCATTGATTGGTTCTAATAATGCTCCCCCATAGTTTTTCCACTCGAAGATCAAGGTATCGCCATCATCATCTACAGCGTGGCAGGTTACGGATACGGTATCGCTGCGCGCAGGAGCAGTCGGGTCCTGATCAAAGGATACAATTCTCGGCGGCCAATTTGCCGGACAGCTCAGGTATAAGAGTGATCCGATGGCGGCAGTTAGTATAACCACAGTCCATCTTTTTAACATGGTACCTCCTTGATTTATTGAATTTCCAAGACGGGTTTTTACCATTGCTCTACCTCCTTTTGTCCTCAAGCTCAAAGTCTCCACGGACAAAGCATATGGCTACCCAACCATCCCTATGGTTTAGGCCTGAATGTTTAAACATTACTATAAGTTAAGCAAAATCCGAATCTTGTCAAGAGCTTTTTCTCCTTGACACCTTCAGTGCCACTTCTATAATTTGGACGGGCGAGGATGGCGGAATTGGCAGATATATCCCGTCATTGCACGCGCGGGTGGTGGAATTGGCAGACACGCACGCTTTAGGAGCGTGTGCCGCAAGGCTTGCGGGTTCAACTCCCGCCCCGCGCATAAACGGGAGAGGTCAGCCAATAAACTTAGGCCTTACCTCGCAAATTATAATCTATAACCATGGAAATCAACGTTACCGAGCCAAAGGAATGGCTGAAAGAGATCGAAATAACGATTGAGCCGGAACGGGTTAAAGACCGCTGGGAGGAATTGACCCGGTTCTATCAGAAAAAGGCTCAAATTGCTGGTTTTCGTAAGGGTAAGGCGCCCAAGCCGTTAGTAGAAAAAAGATTCGCAGATTCGATAGAAGCCGATACTATCGATCGATTAATCCAGGAAAGCTATCATGAAGTTATCGATAAAAACGGTTTCAAGCCGATAACCCAGGGTGAAGCATCGGATGTTGTCCTGGCAGAGGATCGAAGCCTGCGGTTTAAAATTTCGTTTGAGGTTATTCCTGCATTCGAGTTGAAAGGATATACCGGAATCCGGGTGAAACACCAGGCGGTCAAAGGATTTGATGAAGCGATGGGGCAGCGGCTCCTGGAACTCCAGGAGCGGTTGGCGGTCTTCAGCCCGGTAGAACGGCCTGCAGAGCGTGCCGATTTTCTCCTGGCAGATTATACGGTTTATGACAATAAAAGGGTCGTTAAGAAAGATACCGGGGTTTTGATGCAGCTGGGTGATGACTTAAACTTCAAGGAAATTAACGAAGGGCTGGTCGGGGTCAAAGCGCGGGAGGAGCGAACGGTTGAGATCGAATTTCCCAAGGACTATTCCGATCCGGCGTTACAAGGGAAAACACTCAGCTATCGATTCAAAATTATTGATGTGAAAGAACGGAACCTGCCGCCGGTCGACGACGAGTTTGCCCGGAATCTGAATTTTGAAAACGAACAGGCATTAAGGAATAAGCTGATCGAAGAGTTAAAACTCGAAGAGGAGCGATTAATCGAAAAGGATATGATAAACCAGATTTATAAACATCTGCTGGATGTTCATAAATTTTCGCCGCCGTCGTCGTTGGTGGCACGAACGTATTATTTGATGCTGGAGGAGAACAAACTCACTGATTCGGAGGAAACTCGAAAAAAAATCCTGCCCGTGGCCGGCGACCGGGTGAAGCTCGATTTGATTCTCGATATGATTATCGAACGGGAAGGACTCAAGGCAACTCAGGAAGAAATTCAGAAACGGATTGAGGAGTATGCCCGGCAGTTGAATACCGAGCCGGATAAGTTGAGAGATTCATTCTATCGCCTGCGCCGGATTGAAGGCTTAGCCACACGGATAAGCCGGGAAAAGGTAAGCTCCTGGTTATTAACCCAAGCCCGTCGAGAGTCCGCCACGTTTCTTGGCGGATGACGGATCGCAGAGGAGGTCAAACGTGTATTATGTACCGATGGTAATTGAACAGACAGGCCGAGGTGAACGGGCGTATGATATCTATTCGCGGTTATTGAAAGAGCGGATCATCTTCATCGGCTCGCCGATTGATGATGTCGTCGCCAATGTCGTTATCGCCCAGTTGCTGTTTCTCGAAGCCGAGGATCCGGAAAAGGATATCCAGCTCTATATTAATTCACCCGGTGGCATCGTTTCTTCCGGTCTTGCGATCTATGATACCATGCAGTATATCCGGGCGAAGGTTTCGACGATCTGCATGGGGATGGCGGCGAGCCTGGCGGCTCTGCTCCTCGGCGCCGGCGAAAAAGGCAAGCGCTATGCGCTTCCTCACTCCCGGATTATGATTCATCAGCCCGAGGTTTCGGGTATCTCCGGTCAGGCAACCGATATTGAAATCCATGCCCGCGAGATTATCCGGCTGAAAGAAAAATTGAATGAGATTTTCTCCAAGCATACCGGTCAGTCAGTTGAACGGATAGCGAAGGATTCCGACCGTAATTTCTTTATGTCGCCGTACGAGGCAAAAGAATATGGAATCATCGATGAGGTGTACGAGAAGCGTAAGGTAACGAAGTGAAATCTCAACCCCACTGTTCATTCTGTAATCGGCCGCGCGCGGCGGTGCGCCAGCTGGTCTCCGGCCATCGTGCCTACATCTGCGATGACTGTGTTCGGCTCTGTTCGGAAATGGTCAAAGGCGAGAACGGGAAGCGGAGCATCTATTCACCGCGCGATATTCCCCCGCCCAGCGAGATCAAGCACTTTTTAGATGAGTATGTCATCGGCCAGGAGCACTCGAAAAAGGTTTTGTCGGTTGCGGTCTACAACCATTACAAGCGCGTTTTCTCGAGCAAATCCGACGTCGAGATTGAAAAAGCCAATATCCTTTTGATCGGGCCAACCGGCGTGGGTAAGACGCTGTTAGCCGAAACTATGGCGCGGTTCCTGAATGTCCCGTTTTCGATTTCCGATGCCACGCCGTTGACCGAAGCCGGGTATGTCGGTGAGGATGTTGAGAATATTCTTTTGCGGTTGCTGCAGGCGGCAAATTATGATAGCGCTTTAGCCGAAACCGGAATTGTTTATATTGATGAGATCGACAAGATCGCGCGGAAGTCGGATTCACCTTCGATCACCCGCGATGTCTCGGGTGAAGGGGTGCAGCAGGCGTTGTTGAAAATTCTCGAAGGAACGATTGCCAACGTTCCGCCTCAGGGCGGGCGAAAGCACCCGGAGCAGCAGTATATTCCGGTCAATACCCGCAACATTCTTTTCATTTGCGGCGGCACCTTCGGCAGCCTGGAAAAAATAATCGAAAATCGCCTGAAAAAATCAGGGATGGGTTTTGGCGCCGAGCTCATCAACCAATCGGGCAGGAAAAAGGATGAGATTCTGCCCTTGGTCGAACCCGACGACCTCGTTAAATACGGACTGATTCCTGAGTTTGTCGGTCGGTTGCCGGTCATCACCACCCTTTACTCACTGTCGAAAGACGCACTGATCGAGATTCTCACCAAGCCCCGCAATGCCCTGGTCAAGCAGTTCAAGCGATATTTTGAGATCGAAGGGGTGAAGCTCACCTTCAGCGATGAAGCGTTGCACAAAGTTGCGGAATTGGCAGCGGAGCGGGATACCGGGGCACGGGGGCTGCGGGCGGTGATCGAGAATGCGATGTTAGAGATAATGTTCGAACTGCCGTCGCTCAAAGGGATCGGCGAGTGCATTATTACGCCGGAAGTCATTACCGCCGGCAAAAAGCCGGACTATGTCGAAGCGGCACGGCAGCGAAAGAAGGCATAAGTGAAAGGACTGGTCATTTTTCCCACGTACAATGAAGCCGAAAATATCGAGCGGATTATCGGTGCGGTGCTTAAGGTCTCGAAGGATTTATCGGTGCTGGTGATCGATGATAATTCACCGGATAAGACCTTTGAGATTGTCGAGTGGCTGCAGAAGAAAAATCCCCGGATTCATTTGCTGCGGCGGGAGAAGAAATTGGGGCTGGGAACCGCCTATATTTGTGGTTTTAAATGGGCTTTGAAGCACGGCTACGATTTCGTCTTCGAGATGGATGCCGATTTTTCCCATGCCCCGGATGACCTGCCGCGTTTCATCGAAGGCTTAGAGCATTACGATTTGATTATCGGCTCGCGCTATTCGGACGGGGTGTCGGTGGTCAACTGGCCGATGAAGCGGCTGTTATTAAGCTATTTTGCCAACATCTATGCCCGGGTTGTGACCGGTGCACCGATTCGGGATTTGACCTCCGGCTTCAAATGCTACAAACGGGAGATTTTGGAGGGGGTGGCGTTAGACCGGATAAAGTCGGATGGCTACGGCTTCCAGATTGAGATCGATTTTATGGCTTGGCGGCGGGGGTTTAAGATCAAAGAGATTCCGATTATTTTTACCGAACGGCAGGCGGGCACATCGAAGATGAATCGGCGGATTATCTGGCAGGCGCTGTTCCTCTGCTGGCGTCTCCGGTTTGAACGACTGCTTCGACGTTCCTGATTTGAAAATAAACCACAGATGCACACAGATACACACGGATTGGCCGGCTACAAACATCGGTGTGGAATTAGCATGATTTTATTGAAATATTATCTGTGTCCCGCCTCGTCATTACGAGGGGGATCTGTGTCGCCTCGTTTTCGAGGCGAAATCTGTGGTTAAAATTTTTCCTCAGACTTCGGTAATCATCGTCAACTATAATTTTGGCGATTTTTTAATTGACTGTTTGAAGTCCATCGACGATCGTAGAAACAGGTCTTTAGACCTGTTAGAAATAATCGTTGTTGATAACGGTTCTACTGATGGTAGTATTAGTAACGCTCAAAAGCAATTTCCTGATGTAAAATATATTATCAACGATAAAAATCTGGGTTTTGCCCGGGCGTGCAATATCGGGGTCGAGCAGACGACGGGAGAATTTCTCCTGTTTCTCAACCCGGATACGGTGGTGGTAAACGGTGCGATCAAAAAAGCAGAAGATTTTATGGCGACGCATCCTGAGTGCGGCGCCCTCAGCGGTTTGATTTTCAACCCCGACGGTTCCCGGCAGCCGACCGTGCGCCGCTTTCCGACCTATACCAACATCCTGTTCGGCCGGTATGCCCCGTTTACCAAGGTCTTTCCCAATAACCGCTTTTCTCGGGATTATCTCTGCGCGGATTTGGATTATTCCCAACCGCAGGTAGTTGACGCCTTGTGCGGTGCTTTCTTTTTTGTCCGGCAACGGGCATGGGCAGAGGTGGGCGGGTTCGACGAGCGTTTTTTCTTCATGGTTGAGGATACCGATCTCTGCTACCGGTTCAAAGAAAACGGCTGGCAGGTCTCGTATTTTCCCCAACCGGTCTGCGTTCACCACCTCGGTGAGCGCATCAAACCGAACCGCAAACGCGAAAAGTTCTATCACAGTCTTGGGATGTACCGGTTTTATGAGAAGCACTACCAGCCGAACATTTTTTTAAAAGTACTGCTCAATTTCGCACTGCTTCTGCGTATCGTTTCCATCACTACATTTGGTATTTGAAAGAATGAAACACGGATTTACACGGATTGACGCAGATTCGCCTCGAAACGAGGTGCTTGACACGGATCAACGCGGATTGTGAAGTCAGCCAGCAACTTACATTCCTGCCATTGCGAACGCCTCCGTTTTTCCAGCTCATTTTTAGGTTCTTTCATTCCGAGCGGTAGCGAGGAATCTCATTTTTCCGCCCGGGGTAGACAACAGAAAGAGGACGATTTTCCCGTTATCGACGAGTAAACGAGTATGAAGATTGGAGTATTACAGTTTTCGCCTGAATTCGGTCAAAAAGAACAAAACTTATCCCGGGTTGAAAAACTACTGCACAACGCAGAAGCGGATTTAATTGTCCTGCCGGAGCTTTTTACTACCGGCTACCTGTTTTTATCTTACGAAGAACTGAATGGTTTTGCCGAACCGATTCCCGGAGAAACGACCGAGCGATTAGTGGTCGCGGCTAAAAATAATAATTTTTCGATCGTTGCCGGAATCGCCGAGCGCGCTCGAAGTCATTGCTATAATTCAGCGGTCCTCGTGCGTCCGGATGGTGGTTTTGCGGTTTACCGGAAAGCGCATCTCTTTCGGGAAGAAAAATGCATTTTTACGCCGGGCGACACTCCCCTTTTGGTGTATGACATCGGGCAGGCAAAGATCGGGATGCTCATCTGCTTCGATTATATTTTCCCCGAAGCGACGAGGACGTTAGCCCTGAAAGGCGCCCAGGTCATCTGCCATCCGGCAAATCTGGTTTTACCGGTCTACGGTCGGGAGGTGCCTCGAACCCGGGCAATCGAGAACCGGGTCTTTTTTGTTACCGCCAACCGGTTCGGGGTCGAAGAGCGGGGGAATAAAAAAATCAGTTTTACCGGCGAAAGCCAGATCGTCAATCCGAAAGGCGAGGTTTTGTTCCGGGCTGCTCCAGCCGGCGAGGCCCTGAAAATCATTGAGATTGACCCGGCAGAAGCCGATAACAAAAAAGTTACCGAGCTCAATGATCTTTTTTTAGACCGTAGAACCGATTTATACGAACTTTCATAAAATAAAATTTGAACCACAAAGGACACAAAGAGCACAAAGAATTTTAACCACAGATAAACGCAGATTAGTCAAACTAATTCGATTCAATAAATCGAGATTGAACCATTCACCCCGTTAGATGCTGCAGCAGGAATTATCTAACGGGGCAAGAAGTTCCCCATCAGATGTCCGATTTATTAATATAATGGTATCTAATGGGGCACACCAAGCACACAAAGAAAGCCATTTTAAGGTAATATTAAAATATAACTTATCAACCTTTGTGTCCTTTGTGGTAAAAATTTTCTGTAATAAGCCGATTTAATAAATCCATAAGGTGTGAGAATTGGGGCGGTGGAAGGTTACCGCTTAAAAATTTTCGGCAGTCGCTGCTTGTGGGCGGAACATTTCATTCTTATTTTTACTTTTGCCGCCGCGCCTTTCGGTACACCTTTGAGATGTTTACCGTGCTCTAAGCCGGCTAAAATCTTATCCAGTTTCTCATAGCTGATCCCCATTTCACCTTCGTCGGTCTGTCCTTCCCATAATCCGGCGGACGGCGGTTTTTTGATAATTTCGTCCGGGATACCGAGTCGCCAAGCCAGTTTTTGAACCTCGGTTTTATATAATCCGCCGAGCGGCAAAAGGTCGCAGGCGCCATCCCCAAATTTGGTAAAATAACCGGTAGAGATTTCACTCTTATTGCCGGTTCCGACCACCAGGTAATTGAGATTATTGGCATAATAGTACAGTGCCACCATCCGCAGCCGCGGCTTGAGATTGGCTTCCGCGACCTGGTTGGCTTCGGGCATGATTGATAAAAAGTTTTTATAAACCCGGGTCAGGTCGATGGTGACATTCTGAATCTGGAAGCGTTCTGCCACCAGCCGGGCATGGTCAACATCCTCTTTCCGGCTGTCGCACGGCAAAATCAACGCCAGCGCATTATCGCCTAATGCTTCTTTACACAAAACCCCGATTACCGCCGAATCCAATCCGCCCGAAAGCCCAAAAACCCCGCCGTTCCTGCCGGTTTTTTTAACTTCTCGTTTTATCCAGGCGATGATCCTTTCTTTGAGTTTCATCCCGACATGATAACCGCAATTTTCCAGTTCGTCAAGCCGGTATGTTGTTCTTGTTCCATAAGTCCTTTTAGTCCTTGCGTTATGCGGCGCGTCCAAATTACAACATGGACGCGACATAGGTGAACGGAGTGGAACCACGACTCCTTCGTCTCGTTTCGTCGAAGACCCGACCCTTCGGGAGACGCTGTCATTGCGAGCGTTAGCGAAGCAATCTCCTCTCTTCACTCAGCCCGAAGGGGTAAACTCCAGGAGTGTGGTAATCTCAGTATTTACAAAATATTTTATGAGATTGCTTCGTCGTTTCGCAAAAGCGGACCTCCGCGCAATGACATTTTTAAACAAGCTCCGTGTTTTCATTTTACATTTTGTACTGGGCAATTGTAGCCGGATAAAGCCGACTACCTGAACGATAAACGGCAGTCGGTGAATCCGACCGCTACGGCCATACTATAACTAATATAACCACGAATGGCCACGAACGGGGCACGAATTCGCCGCGGCTCGGAAAGAGCCGACGAGACGAGGCACACACGAAGGGACACTGAAGGTGTGAGCAGTGAGGAGCGAGGGCTGAGGAGCGGAGGAGCAGAGGAGAAGATAGAAAATTTGACTCGGCGCATAACGCAATGACACCTTCAGAGAAGTTCTCTGTTGGGTTTTTTTATTCGCAATCATTCGAGAAAATGAGGGGATATTGTCGGATAAAGCCGAGTCGGATAAAGCCGACCGCTACAAAAATTCGCACCTATTTATCATTTTACATTATTTTTTTCGCTTTACGTCTTACGCCTTACCCGTTACGCTTTCCACATTTTTCATTTTGCATTGTATTTGTTACATCCCCAACATCTCAGGAATAAACCTCGAAATCTCAGCCGGGCGATTGGCTCGGTATTTGGGATACGAGACATACAGCCGCTCGACCGTCCGGGTTATCGCGACAAAGCACAGCCGGCGTTCCTCCTCCAAATTTCGGTTGTCGGCAAGATTTTTAACGAGCGGAAAAACCCCTTCCGTCATTCCAACCAGGAATACGACCGGAAACTCCAAACCTTTCGCCGAATGAACGGTCAGAAGCTTGACGGCATTTTTGCCCCAGTCGACCAACTCGAGATTCTCTAAAAGGGCTAAGTGTTCCAAAAACATCCCGACCTCACCCCGGTTGAATTTCCGGGCGGCGGTTAAGAGTTCTTCGATATTCTGAATCCGATTGAACGCCGACGGGTCGGCGGCGCGCTTTAATCGCTCGACAAAACCGGACTGCCCGAGCAGAATCTCTAAAATCTCATGAGGGGAGAAATTTTCGAGGTCGTTTTTGATCGCGTTGAGTGCGGTGAGGGTTTTGGTAATCCGCTTCGGGTCCAGGACCCGCTGGGCAGGCGCGAGTGTCCACTGGCCGTCAGTGGTCTGGAAATAGGGTGCCAGGGTTTTGCGTGAACGCAGAGAAGCGGTGGTCTTAAGCCGGAAGAGCCAGTGCAAAGCCGGCAAAGCCAGTTCGAGCGTATCCTGCTTGATTCCGGCAAGCAGGTCGACCAGATGCTTTACTTCATCGCGTTCGTAAAATCGTTCTCCGCCGATCAGATTATAAGGAATCCGAAATTGAGCCAGTGTTTCTTCGAGGGAGCGGGATTGGGAATTTAAACGATACAAGACGCCGATGTCGCTATACTGCTTGTGGTTTTTGGTCACCAGGCTCGCAATTGTCTCCGAGACAAAAAAGGCTTCATCGTCTACCGTCTCGGCACTGTAGAGCTCGACCTGGCCCTCCCCTTCTTTGACGGTGATGGTTTCGGTCGGGGTGCGGTTTTTGTTCTGGGCAATGAGATTCTGTGCGACATTGAGAATTTTTTCCGGCAGGCGAAAATTCCTCGTCAGCAGAAATACTTTCATATCGGTAAAGTCTTTTTGAACATCGAAGACGAGCTCTTTTTTTGCACCCCGCCAGCCATAGATTGACTGGTCTTCATCGCCGGTCAGGAAAATGGTGTTATGGTAGGAGGCGAGGAGCTGGAGCAGCCGGTACTGGGCGAGGGTTAAATCCTGGAGTTCGTCGACGAAGACATAGGAAAATTTCTTTCCGTAATATTCCCGCAGGTCCTCGTGCTCTTCCAGCAGTTTTACCGGGTAATAGACGAGGTCATCAAAGTCCAACCGGTTTTTTTCTTTGAGCCGCTCGACGTATTTCTTGTAGACCTCGGCACAAACCTTGTCCCAGGTGGTGGGACCTCTGGCGGCAACTTCTTCGGGCGACAGGAGATTCGATTTATAGGTGCCGATTTTGTCGAAGATCAAACGGAGTTTTTCAAACCCGAAGCCGGGCACGATGAAGCGGAAGTTTCTGGATTTCGGTTCGATAATCTCAAAATCTTCGGACCGGTCGAAACGGCCGATGTCCCGTTTCAAAATCCGATAGCCGATGGTGTGGGTGGTATCGAGCCAGAGTTCGCGTATCTCTCCTCCGAGCAGTCGTTCCAAGCGGCTGCGAACATCGGCGGCAGCTTTCTTGGTAAAAGTCGCGACTAAAATATGAGCCGGGTCGATTTTCTCGCGCCGGATCGCATGGTAGACCTTGTAGACCAGGGTCGTGGTTTTACCGGTGCCGGCAGCGCCGAGGACGAGAATCCGGGGAGCGGTGGATTCTATGATCTCTTTTTCTTGGGGGCTTAAGTTGAGTCCGGACGGTTTGGCTTCTGCCGTTAGTGTTAGCGGTTCAATTTTGATACCCTTTTTTTCTCGAGTGAGCTGCTCGTGAATCGAAGCTGCCGAAGGTCGATTATTGAAGTTTTTATCGAGACAGTCGAGGATGAGTTTCCCCAGGAATGCCGGGACCTTGGGATTGAGGACCGCCGGCATTACCGGGGTTCGTTTAAAGACCATTTTCCTTATATCTTCCAGGCTCTCCGCGAGGAACGGCGGCCTGCCGGTCAGCATTTCATAGATAATCGCGCCCAGGCTGTAGATATCTGACTGGGGAAGGAACTTTCCTTTCCATGCCTCGGGCGCCATATAAATAGGAGTGCCGGCGATCGAAGCCGAGAGGCTGCCCGGTTTAATGAACCGGGCAAGGCCAAAATCGGTTACTTTGACGATTCCTTCATCGGTCACCAGGATATTCTCCGGTTTCAAGTCTCGGTGGATGATCTGCTGCTCGTGGGCATAGGCAACCGCGACTACGGTCTGGCGGACGAGCGAAAGCGCCTGGGGCAGGTCGAGTTTACCTTCGCTGAGCATCGTCCGGAGCGAACGGCCCGGGACGTATTCCATTACCAGGATAAATTTACCCTCAATCGCATCGATGTTATAAAACCGGACGATATGCTTATGTTCCAGGGAGGCTAAGAGCTTTGCCTCGTCTTTGAGCATGACGATATCTTTGTTCCGCATCCGGGCGACCTTGAGAGCGAACTCTTTTTCCAGGATGGTATCGAACACCAGGTAGACATCGCCGAACTGGCCTCCGCCCAACCATTTTATGGTCCGGTATTTACCGAGATTGGATAGAATCATAATAAAATAATCTTACCACAAAGCGCACAAAGGACACAAAGGTTGATAAGTTATGTTTTAATACTACCATTAAATTGTTTTCTTTGTGCTCTTCGTGTCCTTTGTGGTTCAATCTGGATTTATTGAATAGAATCATTGTAGAAAAATCTTACCACAAAGAGCACAAAGGACACAAAGGTTAATCAAGTTATATTTTAATACTACCTTTAAATGGTTTTCTTTGTGGCTCAAATTTTTTTCCGTGTCTTCCGTGGTTAATCACTCTTAAATCTTTTTTTGTGGTTCAAATTATTTCGTTGCAAAAGCGGCTACATGGATTAAATGATTGTCATAGACCAGCGCCCGGCCGAAGACATTGGTGCCTTCGAACCGGTATTCACTGCCCAAACCGACCGAAGGGAAACTCCGAACCCGTGACTTTTTTACCCGGGTTAAAAATCTTGAAACCTCGCGGTCGGAGGGCGCGCTCGACTCGCCGGTCTGCTCCAGGGCGTCCAACGCATAACTGGCTAAGAGTTTTTTTGCCAACTTTTGAAACAGGGAAGCGGCTTCAAAAAAATCGAGGCAGAGAATCTTTGAGCCGGCAAGGGCAAGCAACCCGGAGAATCCTTTGAACTCGTCGGCGTCATCGCTGTAGCGGCTGATATCATTGTCCAGGGTTTTATAGATATCCCGCATCGACGAGGTGAGGGATTTCACCGCGAGCGAGGAGAGTTTTCGTTTCATCTCGGTCCAGATCGTTTTCTGATTGGAATCGTAGCGCTTGGTTTTTTTTAAAGAACTCGTGACGCTCCGGCAAACCGCCGCGCGCAGGGTTGGATAGGAGCAGGATTGGGCAGTGGTGAAGCTTTTTTCACCGCGCCAGCGTCCTTCTTCGACACAGCTCACCGGCAACAGTACTTCACTCTCGGGCTCGATCAACGAAGCGGTATTGGTTATCCGGTCCTGGAAGGCGCCGGTGATTTCTTCGCCATCCAGCAGGAAAACCCGCGCATCCGAGCGGTTCTCGAATTTAATCCGTTCGACCTGGGCACTGGGTGCTTCGGAAATTTTTACCGAACCTTTTTTCAATGCCCGGTCGAGGACTTCGATCTTGTCTTGAGCCGCTCCACCATCGTGCAATGGATAGACGACCAAATTTCTTATAAACCGCGGCTCACCAACTTTTATTTCACTCAAATACGGCGTTAGTGTCAGCATACCACCCCCTTGGTGAAAAAATAATCAAAGCGCGATTTAAGTCAAGGCTTAGGTTGTTAGAAAAAGAGTAGTGAGTAGCGAGTGGTGAGTGGCGAGTAGGGAGTAAGGCGTAGGGCGTAAAGCGTAAGGCGTAAAAAGAAAAAGAAACATAACGAATTGGTAGACTTGACAGGCGCAGTGGTCAGTGTATAACTTAAATAAAACAATTCAAGGAGGCACGAATGAAATTCAAGACTTTATTGGCAGCCGGCTTTTTGGGATTGGTAAGTTTGTCGGCTCAGTCCAGCCCAATCCTGGGGGCGATGGCAAGTGTTACGCCCGGCGTCCAGCGAGCATCCGATTCTTCTGGGCCCTCTTCAATAATCGAGGCAATGCGAGCTGAACTTGGGCGCTCGATGGAGAAGCTCCAGCTCGGAGGCGAAAAGAAGCCGTATTTTATCAGCTATCTTTTGATCGACCGGACTGATTTTTCGACCCAGGCGGCGCTCGGTGCGCTCATGAATTCCAATAGAAACCATAACCGGTTTCTCAACGTCATGGTCCGGGTCGGCGACCACCAGCTCGATAATATGCCGGTGCCGGAAGACCTGTTCAATCCGGACGAAGCAGAGGATGAACATAACGAGGAGTATATGCGGGTTCCGGTCCCGTTGACCGACGACCCCGCAGCTCTCGAGCGCTCCCTCTGGCTTTTGACCGACCTCCGCTACAAACGGGCACTGAAGCAGCTCACCCAGAAGGAAGGCAAGCGGCTGCAGGAGGTCGAAGAAGAACGACCGCTCGATTTTTCGTTCGAAAAACCGGTGTCGGATGTCGGTGCAGCGGCAGCGTTTTCGGTCGATACCCTCGAATGGCAGAATAGGGTAAAAGAATTTTCGTTGCTGTTCAAAAAATACCCGGAGATTTTAGAGTCCGGCGTTTCGTTTTCGGTCCAGAGCAAAAACGACTATTTCGTGTCGAGCGAAGGCTCCGTGATCGAGCAGGGCAAGGTCTATTATTGGCTGCGGTGTAACGCCGCCGCCAAAGCCGCCGACGGCATGTGGGTGCGCAGCTACCGCAACTTTTTCGGCTGGAACGAATCGCAGCTGCCGAACGATGACACGGTAAAAAAAGAGCTTGAAGCGCTGTGCGCAGAAGTAATGGCGCTGAAAGCGGCACCGGTGATGGAGGCATATACCGGCCCGGCGATCATCGAGCGCCAGGCGGCGGGCGTTTTCGTTCACGAAGCGATCGGTCACCGGATGGAAGCGCACCGCCAGGCGTCGAAAGAATACGGCGAAACCTTTAAAGATAAGGTTGGCAAAAGGATTCTGCCCGATTTCATTAGTATTTTTGATGACCCGACGCTTGCGATCTATCACGGGATGCCCCTGGATGGTTTTTACCGGTATGACGAAGAAGGAATCGCGAGCCAGCGGGTCGATCTGATCAAAAACGGGGTGCTCAAGACTTTTTTGATTTCACGCAAGCCGATTAAAGGGATTGACAAATCGAACGGTCATGGCAGGGCGATGATGCAATCGGCTGGCTTCGGCGATTTCCCGGTGCCGAGGCAGGGAAATCTGATCTTAGAGACGAGCCGGCCGCTGCCGTTCTCACAACTGCAGCAGCTGCTCTTAGCCGAGTGTCGAAAGAGGAACAAGCCCTACGGTTTAATTTTTACCCGGTCCGAAGGCGGGAGCACCGCCACCGACCGGGGCATTATGGAAGCGTTTCAGTCGATGCCGCTCCTGGTCTACCGGGTCGATGCCAAAACCGGTAAAGAAACGCTCGTGCGCGGTGTGAAGTTCGGGTCGACCCCGCTCGTGGTGCTGGATAAGATCGAGGCAACCGGTAATGACCCGGCGGTCTTTAACGGATTCTGCGGCGCCGAGTCGGGCTCGGTGCCGGCAGCGCTGGTCGCGCCCAGCCTGTTGCTGTCCGAGATTGAAATTGCGAAGACGGTTACCGGGAAGACGAAACCGCCGATTCTTCCTCCCCCATTCAGCGAAAGGAGTTGGCAATGAAACATTTAAAAAACCTACCATTATTTTGCATTTTACATTTTGCGCTTTGCACCGTTGGTTTTGCGGCAGAGGAAAATCCGATTCTCCGGGCGATGGCGAGTGAGTTGGGCCGCTCGATGGGAAAACTCCAGCTCGAAGGGCAGGGGAAGCCGTACTTCATCAGCTACCGCGTCACCGATTATGCCACGGTGGCGGTCGAAGGGTACCTGGGTTCGATAACCGAATCGTCCGGCTCCCGTTTTCGCAATCTGATCGTCGATGTCCGGGTCGGGTCGTATGAGCTCGACAACAGCGGAGTCGACCGGCAGCGCGGTGATTTTAACGAAGAGGATTGGCGATACCGGAATATCCGTGTGCCGGTCGAGAACGATACGGTGAGCATCAAACAGCGGCTCTGGCTCGCCACCGACCAGGCGTATAAGAAGGCACTCGAGGACTTTGCCAACAAAAAGAAAAATTTGGCACTCAATCCGGATACCGAAGCGCGGCCCAATGATTTCAGTAGAGAAAAACCGGAGGTTTCGATCGGCGATGAGGTCACGCTTTCGGTTAATAAAAAAGAGTGGGAAGAGCGGGTGAAGCGCTATTCGCTCATTTTCAAAGCATACCCGGAGGTTCAGCTTTCGCGGGTTCGGTTTGATGCCGGAGCGGCGACCAGGTATTTTGTCACGAGCGAAGGTTCGAACATTCAGGATGGAGCGGTCCGCTATTGGTTCGAGATCAGTGGTGAGACCCGGAGTGGCGACGGGATGCCGCTGCGCGGTTCGCGCCAGTTGACGAGTTATGACGGCAGCTGGTCGGACGAACTGGTCGAGCGCGAAATTCGCCAGTTGGCGGAGGGATTGACCAAACTCAAAGACGCACCGGCGTGCGATGCCTATGCCGGTCCGGTGCTGGTCCAGGCTTCGGCCGGGGCTTCGTTGTTTGCAGCGGTGCTCGCGCCGCTGTTCGAAGGCGATAAGAAGCGCTGGAAGGATGAGGAAGGACTCGAGAATAAAGTCGGCGAGCGGATACTGCCGGCTTCGGTGTCGATCTTCGACGACCCGACGATAAAAGAGTATAAAGGAGAAGTTGTAACCGGTTTTTACCGGTTCGATGAAGAAGGCGTACCCGCCCAGAGGGTGAGCCTGGTCGAAAATGGCGTGCTCAAAAACTTTTTGCTCAGCCGTTCACCGGTCAAAGGGTTCCCGACCTCGAACGGTCATGGTCGTGCCAACCTCTGGGAGAAGCCAAGGGCCGACATCGGTAACCTGATTGTTGAATCACAAGCCCCGGCGCCGTTCAGCCAGTTGAAAAAACAGTTGATTGGAGAATGCAAACGGCAGGGAAAACCGTATGGACTCCTGATCACCGAACTCCAATTCCCAGCCGTGGTCGAAGTTTACAAGGTCTATACCGACGGCAAAGAAGAGCTGGTGCGGGGTGCGGAGCTCGTTTCGGGCTCGCCATTCGCAACGCTCGGTAAAATCATCGGGTTGGGGAATGACCCGAAGGCGGTGGTGGCGTCCCGGGGCTCGGTGGTGACACCCAGCCTTTTGTTCTCGGAACTGGAAATCCGCAAAATCAAGAAAGGGATTCACCCGCCGCCGATTCTGCCGCCGCCCACGGAGTGAAGGATTTGAAAGATTGAACCACAAAGCTCCCCATTAGATATCAATTTTTTAATTAGTATGTTATCTAATGGGGCACACAAAGAGCACAAAGGAATCAGTCGTAGTGCGACCCTTTCAGGGTCGCCGAGGAGCTGTCATTCTGTCGCTAAATTGTAGCGGTCGGATTTATCCGACAAGGTCGGCTTTATCCGACGATGAAAAATTGTAGCGCCGAGGCTTGTCCTCGGCACCCGTCCGTTCTGAGTATGTGGTGTAATGTGCAGGTTAGACAAAAAATTAAATTAACAAATAGGGGATGATATGGCGAAAGAAAAGAAACCGGCTGAAATCGTTACAAAAAACATTTATCGAATCGATCTTGGTTTCGTCAGCATGTATATTTATCAAAATAAAGGGACTGTTATCTGCATCGATGCCGGGATGCGAAAAGAAAAAGTGAGCGCCGGTTTTGATGAAATCGGTATCGCTCCGGGCAGTGTCCAGGCGGTCTTTTTAACCCATTCTGACCGCGACCATACCGGCGGAGTGGGTCTCTTCACCCGGGCAAAATTGTACCTGTCGGCAGAAGAAGAACAGATGGTCAACGGAAAAACGGCACGGTTCCTTGGGATAGTTCATAATAAAGGGTTTTCGGGTTCTCTCAATTATTTGCAGGACGGAGAAATAATCAAAATCGGCGAAACAAAGATAAAGGCTATCCTGACACCCGGTCACACGCCCGGGTCGATGTCGTTTCTGGTCGAAGACCGGAACCTTTTTGTCGGCGACATATTGAATCTCAAAGACGGCAAAGTCGCACTGACCAGAAAGTTTTTGATGATGAATAAGAATCAGCAGCAAGAGTCGATCCGGAAGCTGGCTCGGTTGAACGGTATTGCGTTGCTCGCTACCGGCCATTCCGGTTTTACCGATGATTTTAATAAAGCGATGGAAGGGTGGAGAGAAAATAAGTTGTGCGTGGGCAGCGGCCGGATTTGAAAAATGTCCGCTTACTGCCGCCCGGCTTGACAAAGTTAAAATTCACGTCTACACTTCAAAAGCTATGAGTAAAGATGTTAGAAGGATTGAAACAATGAAAAACGCAATCGAATCGACCGTGATGACCTCCCTGGAATACCGCCGGTTTATTGAAGATTTGAAGACGCGAGTCATTTCCGCCCGCATTTCGGCGGCGCGTGCCGTGAACCGCGACCTGATCCTGTTTTACTGGGACATCGGACGCGGGATCGTGGAAAAGCAGCAGATGCTGAGCTGGGGCGATGCTGTTGTGGCAATGGTGGCGGCAGACGTGCGACGGGCGGGGCGGTAGTTTTGAGGTTGTTTCTTGTAATGAAAACTGGTCATATTTCCTTACAAAGAACGAACGGTAGAAGACATGCAAGCCACTGAGCCAGCGATACTTAGGCGTATCCGAGGTAGTGGCAAGGGTTGGTGCTTCACTCCAACTGATTTTGCCGACCTCGGCGGCACGGTTGCCGTGTTGACGGCGTTGCACCGGCTGACGAAGCGCGGAATCATTCGCCGATTGGCGCAGGGGCTTTACGATTTCCCCCGGACCCACGCGGAACTGGGGGCACTCTCGCCCGATCCTGACACCGTGGCTGAAGCCATTGCCAGAAGTCGGAGTATCCGCGTCCAGCCCGCCGGGGCGTATGCGGCTAACCTGTTGGGCCTGTCGGAACAGGTGCCGGCGCGCATTGTGTTCCTGACCGACGGCGCTCCGCGTCGGATTCGATTCCGCAACCAGGAGATCGTGTTGCGGCGGACGACGCCCCGGAACATGGTGACTGCCGGCCGGATCAGCGGCACGGTGATTCAGGCGCTACGATACATCGGCAAGGACCGGATCACGTCCGCGCACCGGCAAACACTGCTCCGCCGGTTAAGTGTCGTCGAGAAACAACAACTGCTCAAAGACCGGGTGAACGCCCCCGGCTGGATGCGTCCGTTATTGGAGGAAATCGGTGGGGAGGGCCAGTCGCATGCTTGAGTTCGCCCGCCGACCGTCCGCGGATCTCCAGCGCATCTTCCGCGAGGCCGGAGCGCAACGAGCCATCGGCCCGCACATCATCGAGAAGGATTTCTGGGTCTGCTGGCTGTTGCGGTTGATCTTTGCCGACGTGGAACTCGGCGGACACCTGGTGTTCAAAGGCGGCACGTCGCTCTCGAAAGTGTTCGGCATCATCCAGCGGTTTTCCGAGGACATTGATCTTTCCGTGGATCCGGACTGGCTCGGCTTCGGCGGCGACGTGGGCCCGGACGCCGCGGCCAGCCGGTCGCAGTTCGAGAAGCGCACCAAGGCTTTGGAAGACATCTGCATTGTGGCGGTGCGTGACCGGTTCCTCCCGGCTTTGAACCGTCACATTACCGCGAATCTGCCGGGTCAACCGGAGTCGGCGCTGACCTTCGAGATGGATGAATCAACGCATTCGCCGGTGTTGCTGTTTGCGTATCCGCGAGCGGGTCAGACTGGTTCGTTGCGTCCGCAGGTGAAGTTGGAATTCGGGTCGCTCTACGACCAGCTGCCCACCGGCACGCACGCGATCAAGCCACTGGCAGCCGAAGTATTCCCCGCCCTGTTTCGCGAGCCGTCCTGCACGGTGCTGGCGCTCGAAGCGGAGCGGACCTTCTGGGAGAAGGCGACGCTGTTGCACGCCGAGTATCACCGACCGGCCGACAAACAATTGCCGGTGGGTATCTCGCGGCATTACTCCGATCTCGCCGCGCTGAGCCGGCATGCAGCGGGACAACGGGCAGTGGTGGATATGAATTTGCTGGCGCGGGTTCGAGTATATAAACAGACCTACTTCCATTCTGGTTGGGCGCACTACGAGACCGCCGTGCCCGGTAGTCTCCACCTTGTGC
>CAYHGV010000036.1:0-26990 GCA_964356135.1 uncultured bacterium | reverse complement strand
ATTTCGACCGCCAAAATCGAAGAGCTGATCTTCGCATTAAAAAAAGATTATACGATCGTCATCGTCACCCACAACATGCAGCAGGCGGCACGGGTCGCCGACCACACCGCCTTCCTGCTCTTAGGCGACCTCGTTGAATACGGCGAAACTACGAAAATCTTTACCGCCCCCAGCGATAAGCGAACCGAGGACTATATCACCGGCAAATTCGGATGATGAAAATAATCCATCTCTCCGACCTCCACCTCTCTAACGGCTACTACCTCCCGAGCCTGAAAGAGAACGTTCGGGAATTCATCAACGACACCAATCCCGACCTGCTCATCATCACGGGCGACATGACGATGGAGGGGCACCCGCATGAATACGAAGAGGTCAAAGAGTATATCGATTCGCTGAAATGCGAGGCGAAGTTAATCGTGCCGGGAAATCACGATGCCCGGAACGTCGGCTATGAGATCTTCCAGGAGCTCTTTGGACCCCGTAACTCGGTCTATCGCAGCGGCGGGGTCGTCGTCGTCGGTATCGATTCGTCCCAGCCCGACGTCGACGAAGGGCACATCGGCCGGTCGAATTACCCTTTCATCGCCGACAACCTGAAGTCGAGCGAGATGAAAATCCTGGCACTGCACCACCACCTGATTCCGATCCCCTTTGCCGGCCGGGAGCAGAATATCGTGACCGATGCCGGTGACGCCCTGCAGGTGATCACCGAGATCGGAACCCACATCGTCCTTTCCGGCCACAAACACATCCCCTGGATCTGGAAACTCGAAGAAACCCACTTCATCAATGCCGGCACCGCAACGAGCGTGCGGGTCAAAGGCCGGACCGAACAGTCGTTTCACATGCTCGTCATCGACGGCGCGACTTATACGATCAATCGGATCTACGCCCGAGATTTCCGACAGGAGAAACTGATTGCGATAACCATAAGGAGACCTGGTGACCGAGAGAATAATCGATAAAGAATTGAACGATTTAAAAATTGAGATCCTCCGGATGGGATCGATGGTCGAAAAGGCGATCGCCCAGTCGATGCAGGCGCTCAAAGACCGAAATACCGGTCTTGCCCGCGTGACGATCGAATTCGATGGACAGATCGACACGCTCGAAATAAAAATCTACGAACAGTGTATCCAGCTCCTCGCCCGCTACCAACCCGAGGCCGGCGACCTGAGGTTCATCACGATGGCGATGCTGATCAACAACGACCTCGAACGGATGGGCGACCTCGCAGTCAACATCTGCGAGCGGGTGCTCGAACTGGCGGACAAACCGCTGGTCAAACCGCTCGTCGACCTTCCCGCTCTCACCGAGCTGACCCGGTTGATGGTTGCGGGCAGCCTTCAGGCATTCACCCAGAAAGATTCAGCACTCGCCCGGTCGATCCGGGCCCGGGACGACGAAGCCGACCGGCGCCGGGATGCGGTTCAGGCCGAACTCATGAAAATTATTGAGTCAAAACCGGAAACGGTCGGTCATGCGATCCCGCTTTTGCTCGTCGCCCGCCACCTCGAACGGATCTGCGACCATGCGGCCAATATCGCCGAGGACGTCGTCTATATGGATGAAGCCTCGATGGTGCGCCACAAAAAATAATGCGCAATGTAAAAACACTGGTAATAATAAATAATAAAGGAAAAATGATGTCAAAACCCAAGGTTCTCTTTCTCTGCTTTGGAAATTCAGCCCGGAGTCAGATTGCGGAAGGATTTGTCCGGCACCTTGCCGGCGACCGGCTTTTGGCTTACAGCGTAGGTATCGAGCCGCGCGGTCTCGATCCGCGCGCCGTCGAGGTGATGGCGGAAATCGGGATCGATATCTCCAGTCAGCAGTCGAAACCGGCGAGCATTTTCTTAGCCGAACATTTCGGTTACATCATTACCGTCTGTTCCGAGGCCGAAAAGCAGTGTCCTACCTTTCCGGACATTTCCAAGCGGCTCCGCTGGCCGATCCCGGATCCGGCTCAGGCGACCGGCAGCCCAGAAGATCAACTGGCGGTCTTTCGCCAGGTGCGCGACCAACTCAAACAGAAAATCACCGACTGGCTTAGGGAAGAACAGTTATGAAAAAATTCACCGCCAAGAGCGCACAGAAAAACCTTGAGACCACTGAGAAAGATAAAAAACCAATATACTTTTCTCTATTGTCCTCGCCTGTTCGATAACCGGCTTTATGTATGATAGATATCGAACGGGAGTGGTCTCTGTGGTTTAAAATTCTTGTATGTAATCGTTTGACAAATCATTGCCGCCATTTATAGTGACAAGATGAAGAAGATATTAGTAGTCGACGACGAGCCCGATATCGTCGATCTCGTCAGCCGCCAGCTCCACAAAGAGGGATTTCGGGTATTGGCTGGCGCCGACGCCAATGACGCTTTGCGGCTCGGCCGGCTCGAACAGCCGGATTTGATCATCCTCGACCTGATGCTGCCCGGCATGGACGGACTTTCGGTATGCCGCATTCTCAAAGAAGACCCCCGCACCCGCACCATCCCGATCATTATGCTCACCGCCAAAGCCGAAGACGACGACCGGATCGTCGGCTTGGAAATGGGCGCCGACGACTATGTGACCAAACCGTTTAATCTGAAAGAGCTTACCGCCCGGGTGAAGTCCGTGCTCCGGCGGACCGAAGATCGGCCCCCGGAACAGGAAACTTTTAAAATCGACACCCTCACCGTCGATTTCCCGCGCCGCTCGGTTTCGATCGGCAAAAAAAACATCAACTTGACCGCGAAAGAGTTCGATCTTCTAACTTTACTCATCAAATCCGGCGGACGGGTTCTGTCCAAATCCGACATCCTCGACCGGCTCTGGGACATCAACAAAACCTCGGCGGTGACGACCCGCAGCCTTGACGTCCACATTGCCCGCCTGAGAAAAAAATTGAAGCCGATCGCAAAACGGATCGTCACTCTCAGAAATGTCGGCTACAAATTCAGCTCCGATGAACCGGATCGCTAATATCCTGAAAGGCCATTTCACCAATCGAATCATCGTAAGCTATTGGTTGATCATCATCGCCTGGATCCTGGGATTCAGCATCTATTCCGGTCAGATGATCAAAGGGACGACCTTTCGAACCTTAAGCCAGCAGCTGTCGACCCAGGCCGATCTGGTCGGCCGGATGATCCCAGCCGAATGGGTAAAAACAAAAAATCGAGCCGAAATAAATCCGCTCGTCCACCGGTTGACCGAAAACATGCAAAACCGGATAACGGTCATAGCCGACGACGGCGAAGTCCTGGGCGATTCGGATCGCGACTGGCCCGAGCTTTTGAACATGGTCAACCACCGCACCCGGCCGGAAATCAGCGCTGCCTTCGAAACCGGCTTCGGCCAGTCGGTTCGTTACAGCACGACCCTCCGGATCGATATGCTTTACGTGGCAAAGCCTCTCCGTGACGATACCGGCACGATCGGTTTCGTCCGTGTCGCCCTTCCCCTGACCGCAGTGAGAACCGCAGTCAGGACGAACCTGCACACAATCCTCTGGGCCGGCATCATCGGTCTTGTGCTCGCCCTCCTTTTCGGAATCGGCATCGCCCGATTGCTCACCCGGCCGATCCGGGCAATCACCCGTGCGGTCAACGACCTTGCCGCGGGCAAGAGCGACGTTAAAATCCCCGTCTACGGCCCGGACGAACTCTCGCAGCTCGCTTCGACGATCAACCGGTTGAACGGGCAGCTCACCGTCACAATCCGGGAACTGGCAAACGAAAAATCGAAACTTTCGACGATCATCGAAGGCATGACCGAGGCGGTCATCGCTTTGGATGAAAAAAATATTGTCGAGTTCTATAATCCTGCCGCCCAGCGGATTCTGGATTTTCCCGATGCGACTACGGGCAGAAATCTATTGGAGGTGAGCCGCATCTATGAACTGGCAAACCTGATTGATGAAACCCGTCTGGCGGAAGAGCCTCTGCAGCGCGAAATCGAGCTCATCGGGTTGGAACCGAAACACTTCCAGGCTAGCGCTACTCTCCTCGCCAACCAGGGCATTATCATCGTTCTCTCGGACATCAGTCGGTTGAAACAATTGGAAAAGATACGCCGGGAATTCGTCGCCAACGTCTCCCATGAACTACGCACACCGCTCACCCTGATCCAGGGCAATATCGAGACCCTGAAAGGAGAAAAAAATCCCAAAGCGATCGAGCGTTCACTTGCGACCATCGAACGGCATTCCGAACGGTTAAACCGCCTCCTGACCGACCTTTTAGACCTTTCGAGCATCGAACAAGATGAAGCAAAATTTTCGTTCCGGAAGGTTGATCTAAAAACGATCATCAAAAGGTCAGTCGCAAACTTTACAAAACAGGCGCAGGCGAAACACCAGACATTAAAAGTACAGACCGAACCGGAACTGTCGTCGGTTTCAGCTGATCCCGACCGGCTCGATCAGGTCTTATCGAATTTACTTGACAATGCAATTAAATTCACCCCCGATGGCGGCAAAATCGTCGTCCGAGCGCTGCCGCAAAATACCTATGTGCGGGTCGAGGTGATCGATAATGGTCCGGGCATCCCCGAGGAAGACCAGCCCCGAATTTTCGAGCGGTTCTATCGGGTCGACAAAGCGCGCTCGCGGGAATTGGGCGGCACCGGCCTGGGCCTTGCGATCGTCAAGCACATCATCGAAGCCCACAACGGCAAGGTCTGGGTTGAGAGCGTCCTCGACCGTGGCTCGAAATTCTGCTTCACTCTACCCACGGTGTAAAATTGTTTGTAGCGATTAGGCCGGACTGAAACAGTCCGCTATTGAAGTCTTCTTGTCGAATTTAACGTAGTGCGACCCTGTGAAGATTGCTCTACGAATCATTGATTAGTCGATGAGCAATCCTCCAAGGGGTCGCTTAAAAACTGGTCCTCACCTAAAAATTAAGGGTCCGACCCTCATTTTCCAGAAAGCTTTTCCATCAGGACGTGTGTATCGCTTTCACCGATGCTGCCGAATCCCAATTTCTGAAAGAACGTAACCGCAAGGCTGTTCACCTTCAGCACCTGGAGTCGGACCGGCAGTTCCGAGGCAACCGCTTCCTCAATAATCCGCATCATGCATGCCGCACCGATACCTCTGTTCTGGTATTCCGGCAGAATAAAAAGCTGGTTGACTCTTACGCAGTCGGGTTGCCGGACTATGGCGATTATCCCGACATCGATGCCCGACACCTGTATTACCTGGAACTCCTGCGACGCAAAACGTAGTTCGTGGAGCTGGAGTTGTTGCTCTTCGTCCCAACCCCAGACCTTCTCAACGTACTCCTTGAACGCCGCCTTTTTTGTCCGATAGGCGAACTCACTATCATCAGCCGTCGCCTTCCTCAGTCTCAGAGTATCCATGTCGTCGTAATTATTGTGTATCCAGTTTCCATACAGGAACCCTCTCTCGTGTTACCGTAGCATAAAACCCTTGCACAGCTTCCAGTCGGTAATTTCTGAAGCATCGACCAGAGATTTCTGTTTTTCTTCTGCTCCACAATTGCCGGTAAGTATCATCTCGCAATGACAATCAAAAAAATCTGGTCGCCATCTCCCCTAAGAATTTAGGCTCCGTCCCTCATTTTTCCTCCCAACAAAGCAATATTTGCAGTTTAAGTTACAATCATTTGTTACCTCAATTATTACTGTGTGCGTGTTTAATTTCATTCTTTAGAATCTCCTCTTTTGTTTACTTTTGTTCTAACGTTTGAGCTAACCGGCGCACTGCTCTTGCGCGTACGGGTTGAACGATTTGTTAGCGGTTGTACGGTATCGCCTTGATACCATCTGGCAAACCTCTTGTGTGATGTGGTTGGCCGGAACCAGTAATACGCAAACAATGAAGATCAGGGAACATGGCTGCAACTTCAGCAGCACGACCTAGAAAGGCTCCTGAATTACCCCAAATGCCAACAACTAAATCAGCTTCTGTCGATAAGCGCTTCAGCCATTTGTCGTTTTCTTCACCAACTGGTTGGTCTGCTTTTATCATTTCTGCTGGGCTCGGTGTCCTGAAAGCAAACAGGTTGCCCATTATTACACCACCATAGCCCCACTGCTTTGCGTAGCTAATGCAGCGTTTAATGGTTCTATCATCTTCATTTTCGTCGGCATAGGATGGATTTAACCCGATAAACATAACCCTTTTCTTTGAGTCGTCCCATATGCGCCAGAGTGCATAGCGATATTTACGACAAGGAGACAAAGCAGCATCCGTTTTCAAGACTTACTCCTTTGACCGCTAACGGACTGGAACTAACCTGCGTTGCAATGTTCCAGCGCGGTGGATTAAGTTTGTAAATTGCTGATAACTGTTCGTATCGTAATTTGTCATTTGAGAACTCATAATTCAAAACTTGGGAGCGTCAGCGGTTGCAACGTCAGGTTGAGTGACTGGTTAGGGCGCAACCTTGCTTAATAAATGAAAAACTGCTTTCAAAACGTTGCGAGCATCTTCCTCAATGATTTCATAATGATGTTCATTGTTAATCATTGAACGATATTCAATCGTGTCTTCATTGAGCGGTTTTCTAAAATGAGTTATCGGATTACGAGTTTTTTTGGCTTTTTCTAATTTATCAAACTCATCTTGAGTTATCCAACCGTAATTCAACGCTTCCTTTAGCAATATTGAGATATTAGCACGTTCAAGATCATCACGACCTGAAGCATAAAACAAAGCCGCTAATGTATGCTCTATAAAAGAAAAACCCAATACTACAGTTGACAAAAATTGTGCGTAAATAAATGAATATCTCGCCTCTTCAAATAAATAGTTTGTAATTGGCGCTCCGTGAAATACCCAAATTTCGTCTGGAGGTGTAATTGAAATTAACCAATCAAGTCGAGCAATCCTGTCCGCCTGACATTTCTTATCTTCATTCACTATCCATTCTTTTGATTTAATCATTGGTGATTGCGCCCTAACTATTGTTTATACGGTTTCCATGTAAGAAACCTCTCTCGTTTCACAGCAGTATAAAACCCTCTCGCGATTTCCGGCATAAGTGTCATTTCGACCGTGCTTGTTATATCGACACTGCTTCTGCTCATAATTAAAAAAAATATATCCCGTAAATTGATTCGCGTCAAGGTTAATAGAAATAATTTTCTGTACTTTTTAACCCCAACCGCTCCCCCGACTATTGTCAAAAAGTCAACCCTGACCCCAAAAATCTGCTTCAAAAGGTGCAGCTTTTGGAACTGGTGGAGCAAGTAATCAGCAGCTTTTTTTATAAGATTTTAATTTAGCAACCAAATCTTTGTATTGATAACAGGCCTTAAGAATTTCTTTTGTTAATTCTATAGCAATTTCTACCTCCGCTTTTCCAATATTGTCATAATCTTTCGATTCGATATGCGCTGCATCGTTACCTAATAGCCTAAGATTATCTAAGGCATCAAAAAGTTCATCTGGTAAAATTATTTTACTTTTCAAATCTTTTATTTTTTCTTTAAGATTTTCACCATTAGCACTTCTATCTGCGCATAGACATTCTAAAGTGCGACGAACCATAAGAGCAGCAGCCACATACGCACCAATTGATTCACATCCGATTGCTTCCTCCAGTGATACTTTAATTTTATCGGGTATAGAATTAGCATTAAAATCAATTCTTAATTGAGGATATGTTATGGTTTTGGAATTTTTGATATCATGAATAAAAAACATATGGCAAAAGCATTCAGGGTTTGGACATACCCTTTGCCCAACAAGAAACTTCTGATCGCTTGTAATTTTATCCTGGCATTCTGGAATTGTATCAAATGTTCCGCCTTGACCACATTCGGGACATTTTGCTACAACTTCAAATCCACCATAATTTATGTACTGGCCTTTGGCATATTTAATTTTCATTTTCTCTATAGGATGTTATTGGCAGTGATTGTTTATACAGTTCCCCTATAAGAAACCGCTTGCGTGCTGCAATATTTAGAGCATACCCGAGGGATTTCTGTTCCCCCTCCGCTCCGTATGAATCCGTATGTATCATCTCACCTGTATAATAGTAAATTCCGGTTCTATGTCAAGAATTTTCTTTATATTTAAATTTGGAGGGTAAATCAAAATTTTGTCAAAACCGTAGACTAATCTCAATTTAAGCGTTAAGAAAAAAGGTCGCTGTCCCTTATTTCCTTATTTAATTTGATAGGCGAACTCGCTGTCATCAGCCGTCGCCTTCCTCAGTCTCAGAGTATCCATGTCGTCAATGCTATTATTTATACAATTTCCCTGCATGAAATCTCACTCGCGTCACAAATATAGAACATACCTAAAGGTTCTCTGTTTCCCCTTCACTCCACTAATGTTCATAAGTGTCATCTCGGCCGCATAATAGCAAATTTCGATTTGTTGTCGAGGATTTTCCCTTAGTTCGGGAGCTAATTTAATTTTTGTCAAAGGATTGGTCAAGATTTATTTACTAACATAAAAATTTTGACCCAGTCTGCGTCTATAAAAATCAACAAGATTCAACAAAATCCACTTCTACCACAATTACGCACCAAATTATTGGTAAAAATATGCTCGAGTAATCTTCATTTTATTCAGCATATCCAAACAAAGCCACTCCAAGGTCACCGCCTGCGGCCCATACCCATGTTCACTCCAAAAATAATTCTGAAACTCAACAGGATCCTTCTTAAACTGTTCATTCGCAACCCTCAACACAAACCGAAAGGTATCCCCCGTCACCTGATAAGTAGCAGAATCCGAATGTAACTTGTTCACTAAAAAATTTACTTGCTCCCGAAAGGCAACATAGGCATAAAGCGCCACAGAAGCCTCTATCGCACTTACCCAAGCCGCAGCGAGCACCGGCCACTCTTCAGGCACACCCCGCCATTTTCCCTTTTCTGTCAAATACAGAAGATTATCGCTAGCTACATCAAATTGCCGACCCACAGACAGACTGCATCGTTTACTAAAAACATTCCTATTAACAGGACCATCTCCACCTACCATAGAATCTATAACAACGCTAACCGCTCTCATACAACTTCCAAAATGGAGATAATAAGACTTCACATCCGCCGAAACACCATAACAAAAACCAACCAAAACACACATCAGCATTAATACACGCATACCTCTTCCTCTTTCAACTTCTCTCTAAAGCGTCCACTATATTTCGGACGCCCTTCCCACCGTGATTCAAAACAAGGTATGGTGGGAAGCGTGCTTGGAGCAAATTCCTTGGGTTCACAACCCGAGGTCGGACGCCAGCACGTGCATGATCCATTGTCGCCTCTGCTCCTTAGTATTCCAAGGTCAATTTCTATGAAGAACCAAATTTTTACTCTACTGAAAAGTAGTCTGTCCCCTTTCTGCTTAAAGCAGCCGCTGGTTGGCACATTCAAGTCCTCTCATCATGAACCCAGCCGAAGAACATATTGATGTCGAAGTCATGCCCCAGTGAAACGGGGCCAGCAATTTTCATTTTTTCTGGATTCTGAATGCCGAGCTGATTTAGGAATGACACGTAGTCATTCCAGTTGTCGGGCTTGGCATCATCGAATGAGTGGATCAGCACCAGCGCAGCCTTGGCTCCGACCTTCTCTGCCTCAAGAAGGAGTGCGGCTGTACGATGCAACAGTTGGTACCTCAATCTGCAATTCGGTTCAAGGGTGACGCGTAGAATGCGCGAAAGGAACTTGAGCCGCCTCAAGCGAGTTTCTTTGGGCTGGCGCTCGAGATCGCTCGAATCCCGCACCCAGAACTGAACACGTTCAGCAAACGGCTCATCAGTTTTCCCCTCAACTCCAATCACAATGGGTTCTCCATCTTCGTTGTGAGCATAGACCATGAGATCAGTCCACGACGGAGCCTTAAGAGTATCGAGAAAAGTCGGCATCTCTACAACAACATAGTTACGGCGTAGCCCCTGAAACGCACGTTCGGATGTTGTGTTCAGCAATTCCGTGACTTTTTTAGGAAACTGTGGTGCCTTTTGCCATCTGACGGCGAGCTCGTATGCCGACCGGGATGGGACCCAGTTCTTCTTCGACACAACATCACGCCAATCCTCGAGCACTTTCAGTTGCTTCACACCAAATATCATTGCTCTCCCTCCATGTTACATCTTGTTTATTCGGTTTCCATATAAGAAACCTCTCTTATGTCACGGCGGTATAAAATCCTCTCACGATTTCCGGTCCAAGCACTCGTTCAATAACGAGTTGCATTCCACGACCCCACGGTATCGGAGTCGTATAGTCTTTCGGCACAACACCTCCTGTTTCGACTTTTTCATAATAACCCCTGGTCGGTTTCTGTCAAGGACAAAATGACACAGCGAGAAATTCATTCTGACTCCTTTTTATGGACATTTAGTGGGAAATGAATTATTTGGAAAATCGGATATTCCATGGTGGACAATAGTAACGAATGAGATCTTCTTCGTATTCCTTTGCAAGGTTGCTGTTTGACAAAAAAATACACGTGAACGGGAACTGTGCGAACTTAATATCCCATTCTTTGATTCGCTTGGAAAGTTCTCTCCCTACCGTCGCGGAGTACCCGATGTAGGCTACGTACAGGCTCTCGCTACCACTCGTTCTGTAAAGAATGGCATAACATCCGATCCGGTCTTCAACATCCTCTGCATACGATGGGTGCTTAACATTGATCCGACCTGCAATTGGTAAGTTGCGATCGCGAGGGTTGACCCATCCTTCCCACTCTGTCGCGAACGCTCCGTCTCGGAACCTGTGATCAGTAAGAGCTGGCAAGAAACGTCTCCTCATGCTTTTTTCCTCATAATGTGGGACAGGAATAAATTAGGGGAATAAAAGAGAGACTTCCCAATTCTCGATCTGAAGCATATATGAGGAATTTCTGCTTCCCCTCCGCTCCACAAAAGTCCGTAGGCGTCATCTTGGCAGCATAATAGCAAACAACGCTTTTAGTCAAAGTTTTACCTTTGCGGAATCTATTCTCTGACTATCGGCAATAATCACAATCATTTTACTTTCTTGCGTGCCGGGCGAATTTCGTAGAGTCCGCGGTCTTCTTTGACCATACACGGTTCTTCACTCATCACCTTTTCAAAGATAAGTTTGGCGGTTGAAAAAAACTCAGTATTTTCGACTTTCAGGTTCCTCGCCGCCATCCGGCAGTATTCGAAATCGATCTCGACACCGATGCTGTTTCGACCCGTGCGCAGCGCCGCAATCATCGTCGTTCCCGAACCGCAAAACGGGTCAAGCACGGTGTCTTCGGCAAACGAAAACATCCTTACTAATCGTGTCGCCAGTTCTAAAGGAAACGGCGCGGGATGGTTCTTGGTTGAGGCGCCGGTAATGTTCCAGATTTGCTGAAACCACTGGTCGAACTCATCTTTGCTGATTCTGCTCGCCTCACGCTGTGCGGTCGTCGGTTTTCGATAGCCTCCCGGTTTCCTCTGCATCAGTATGAATTCCATGTCGTTTTTGATAATGGCATTTGGTTCATACGGTTTGCCGAAAAATTTCGAGCCATTCGAAACTTCGTATGAAGCATTAGCGATTTTATGCCAGACGATCGGGTTCAGATTATCGAACCCGATTCGACGGCAGATGACGCAGATGTCCGCATGAAGCGGGAACACCAGATGACGCCCGAAGTCCCGACGTGCAACGCAGACATCGCCAACGACGCAGACCAGCCGACCGCCGGGAACCAGTATCCGGAAAACATGTCTCCAGACCTTCTCCAGTTCGGCAAGAAACACTTCGTAATCCTGAATGTGCCCGAGCTGGTCCGGATTTTCGTTATACTGTTTGAGATTCCAATAGGGTGGTGAAGTTACCACCAGATGTACCGATTCATCCTTTAGAAAAGAAAGGTCGCGGGCATCGCCGTTGATCAACCGATGAATCGTCGGAAGCATATTAGCCTATGGTGCTCGCCACATGGGCAATGAGGATTTTTGCAAACCGCTCGAGGGACAGGTCATCAGCCGGCGTCTTAAATGAACCTTTGATGCCCTGCTCCGGTGAAGAGGTAATGAATGCCGATGCCGTATAGTGCCGTTCAAGCACCAATTTTCGGCAAAATAGCTCGTAACGCCTGATGTATGATGCGCCGACAAACTCAGGAAAAACTTTAAAATGGGGCTCTTGAACAGCGACCGGCCGGCTTGACGCTTCGCAATCTTCGAGAATGAAGAAATAGCCGAGGAACGGCTGGGGACTTGCAAGGTATGCCCTTTCTCGGAAAGCGGTCCAGAGGTCAAGGGCGCTTCCCATCGCTTCTTCGGTCCGGTTATTGAAGTTATTGCCGAATGAAGGCCCGACCTGGGATTTAGCTTCGATGACCGCGATCAACGTCTGGTCCCGGACAACCAAAAGATCCCATTCCTTTGTCGGCCTGAAGAAACTCGGCAGCTCAACAGTCTTCTTTCTGAAGATGTATCGGTCCGGGATTCCGGCTTGGGTGATAAGCTCGCTAAACAGATCAATGAAACCATCCATCTGTGCCCCACCTGTCACAGCACTCCGCAAACCCTGGTCGGCTTTTCCACTCTTCTCTTGCCGTTTTCTCTGTGCGGCACGCGTCTGCCAGTAGCGAGCGACAGCTTGGGCGGTTCGATCAGGTAGATTTTTCAAGATGTCACTCTGATTCATGCGTAGGGTCTATTAACTTTCATTGCCTGAGATTTATGTTTGTTCTGCATTTTCACTTCTATTTCACAATAATCCATATTTAGCTCCTGTCAATATTAAAATTGTGAAACCAGAATGAGTCACTTCATTGCTGTTCCTTCGCTCACTTAACCATTAGTGAACGAGCACTACCTTCTCGATCTGAGTAGACCGCTCGGTATCGATTTTCAAAAAGTACACGCCTTCAGGAAGTTTGTTCCCGCAATTATTCGTACCCGTCCATTCAAAACTGTGAACACCTGCAGCCGCTTCGGCATCAAGCAGACCGGTCATAAGCCGTCCGCTGCCATCCCAGACACTCACCCTCACCCGACCCGGCTCCGGCAGGATACAGGAGATTCTCGTTGAATACGAGAAAGGATTGGGCTCGCACCGGACCTCTGACGGTCGGGGAACCGGTTCTTCGTCGGTAGCTGTTCTATCGGTCACCACCGCCCGGATGAAGTAGGTAAGATCAGGAAACAACATCCATCCTCTCCCCGGATAATAATCCCAGGCGCGGCCGTTTCCGCCCGCCAGAAAATCGTGTCCGACCGAGCACGGAGTATACCCATCCACCCCTTCGATGCCGACATAGAACTCTCCTGCAACGGTAATGTTATAGACCCCGAGATCGGCATCGAACCAGCCCGCTCCGGTGGGAATGATATTGAATCCTGAAATGAGGTCGCTCCCGGGAGTGCCGCCCGCGTCGGCAAATATCCGGACCTTACCTTCTCCCTGATACAGGTAATAGCGCACGGTCTTAAGCATCCAGCTGCCGGCGGGCGGGGTCATCCGCACCGCGGCTATTTGGCCAAGTGCAAGCAACACCCCACCTTCCGGGTCGCCATCGTCATACACAAGCTCGCTATCACCGGCGGGTTGGGCTGTAGTTATCGCCAAAGCGTTAGCAGGCACAATACATAATAGTATCGTGGAGAAGAGGAGCACAAAACCGTTTTTTACCATACAACCTCCTTTTGGCATTACCAACGACTCGTTGCCCTTAAACCGCTGGTTATGGTGCTTTAAACCTTTCAAGTCCCGATTCGTACCTTCTCTTGCCTTCACCATAACCCGGAGTTAGTTTATATCAATGGGAATTAAATGTTTTAGTTAATATTAAAAATTTAGGCTCGGGAGCATATTTCCCAATGAAATCAAGAGCTCTAAAAAACCAGCCTGGAGCCTTTTTACTACTTCCAACCGACCACGATAGCCCGGTCGGTTCCAGCTGCAAGTTAGGCCGCATTTGATTTTGTCTGTCAACCTACCGCAATGATTGCGGTATCGTCACGCATGTCTTCCCGCCTTTTTTGAACCGAAAATCACACCCTTCGCCACCTTCGGCAAGAGTCATCGTTCGGCGCAATCCCCAACCAAGCATCTCACTGGCGACCTTGTCAACGGCACATAAATATGGGCTCAATTCTGCCGCATCATGTTCGTTGTAAAACTTGCAGGTCGCACACTCGATGTAGTCAATCCCATAGTCAAAATCCTGACCATTCCCTTCTATGTAAGCTATAACATAATCAACAGAATATTTACGCTCCTGAGAAGATTCCGCTCGCTTCCGCAACCGTTTTGTGAACCATCGAGAAAACCATAGAACCCCAATTAGGCGCCGTATCCAGCCCGGAATCGCCTGAATTTCAGCTTCAGCCATCTCGTATAACAGGTGCCCAGCCTCCTCGACGGTCTTTCCGTGTTCTTGAAACGTTCGGTATATTGCCAAGTACCGACTTGCTGGAAGCAGAAATAAATTAGCCATAGGATTCCTCTCACCAATATAGGGAATCTGGGGTATGAGGTGTTCATACTGCTGACGTGCCTCCCGCGTCAAGGTATTGGTCTCTTCTTCCCCATAGCGGGCAATCAGTATTTGCCTGACGCGAGAAATCGATCTTTCAAAGTCCCTCAATAGTCGTGATTTACGCGAGACATAAGTTTCGTACGACATCTGTCATCCTCCTTCTTGCATGTCAGTATGTGTCAAGCGGCCTAACATAGTTTATACTCATCTGTATAACACCATTTTATGACTTAGCAAATGTTGCTTAAGACACCGTTCGGGAGGCACTTGCCGTAAGCTATTAGTTAGATGTGGCAGAAAAACCATCTTCCTTGATACCTCTGCGCCATACTAATCCAAAGGCGATGTCTGTCAAGAACAAAAATTTTTCCTTTTTGAACAGTAGCCAGTCCCCAGGAGGGTTAATCCTTTAACTTTACGCTTAAAGTGATGCCATCCCCAATTGGAAGGATTGTGCTGTAGAGGCGTCCATCTGAAAACACCCGCCGGTTATATTCATCGATCGGCTTGCTCAGCTGAGCCCGAACGCCCCGCGGTTTGAAAAGCGCATCGTCGGCAACGAGTATCCCGTAATTGCGTGTTAAATCTATGCACCGGTCGAGCAGAACCGGATACAGGGTCTTATCGCTGTCCTGCAGGATCATATCGAATGGACCAGCTACCTGTTCGATGACCAAACGAGCATCGCCATGAATCAGTTCAACGATATCAGCCAAACCTGCAGCCGAAACGTTCTGCTGAGTCTCCTTGAGTAATTTCTCGTTGCATTCAACCGAAATCAGCTTACCGCCGGTCGACCGAACCGCCTGGGCAAGCCAGACGGTTGAATACCCCAGGCTCGTGCCCAGCTCGAGTACTCTCTGCGCCCTCATCAGTCGAATGAGGAGTCCGAGAAACTTGCCCACTTCGTACCCGATACTCGGCGGAGCATCCTCTCTTGAAGTTTCCTCCTCGGAGATTTTGTGTAAAATCAGATTGTCCAGAGTTATAAAACTTGCGATATATGAAGATACTGTGTCTGCCATTAACGACCTCCTTTCAGACCTTCGTGGTCCTGAATCTACCGTGACCGCCGGGTCGACCGACAGCGAAAGATGATTTCAGCTCGACCACCATTGTATATAATAATCCGTATTCGACCAGCCCCATTTTAGCCCCCGAGAGCTCGCTTGAAGTTCATTCGCGTCATGGCCAGCAATTGGGCTATTATTTATTGACTATCGCTTTTTCGCAAGTAATTTTTTATCGGCTGGATATAATATTCTTTTCACCCTTTTCCATATTCGTCTTCCGTTCCTTTTGGTAAATCCGAATGCTTCAATATTAATCTCGTCCGTTTATCATTAATTTTAACCAGTTCTATTTCTACCATCGAATCCTTATCATTTTTATTAAAATCGGTGGTCTTCCATTTTTGTATAATTCTTTTATTTTTTTCCAGATCAATTATTTTCCCTTTTATGTATCCATCCCAGGCAGTAAAAAAACCGCCAACTTTGTTATCAATTTTTGCAGTACTGCCGGTAATTGCGCTATGAAGTTTAGAGTCGAGAAATAGTTCATACAAAAATTCGCTCGATGTGTCAAAGACCGCGGTGATGGTAATATTCTTCATGGCGTTCTCCTTTCTCCCGATATAATTTATATTAACCCGAAAACAACCTTATTCTCCGTCGCAGAAAGTGCTCGACAATAACCGTCTGGGTCACCCGGACGCTCTAACCAATGTCAGGAAGTCACGCCTGACCCCGGGGTGGGTGTCCCACGAAGATTGAGGGTTTTTCTGTGATTATCTACTACTGAACGATACTGCTCTGGAAATTTTTCCTCAGTATAGACTTTGAGGGCTTCCTCATAGGCGGCTATCGCCCGCTGGCAGTTATCCGCTGTCGCCTCGACTTCTGCCAGCGCGCTATGGGCATTCCCAAGATCGTACTGGGTCATGGCATATTGCAAAGGAAACCTCTCAAGCGTATAGGCCTTCAGAGCTTCCCGATAGGCGTCGATTGCCCGCCGGCAATTATCGGCTTTCGCTTCGACCTCTGCCAGAATAGAATAGGCGGACCCGAGATTGTGCTGAGTAGCGGCATACTGCAGTGGAAATCGTTCGAAGGTATAAACTTTCATCGATTCCCCATAGGCGGCAATCGCCCGTTTACAGTTATCCGCTTTCCCCTCGACTTCCGCCAGCCCGATGTAGGCGTTCCCAAGATTGTTCTGAGTCATGGCATAGTCCAGTGGTAACCGTTCGAATGTCCGGACTTTCAGGGCTTGCTCAAATGCCACGATCGCACGCGTGCAGTTATCCGCTGGCGCCTCGACCTCGGCCAGCGTTCCATAGGCATTCCCCAGATTGTTCTGAGCAACTGCATAATCTAAGGGAAAACTTTCGAGGGCATAGACCTTCAGGGCTTCCTGACTGGCCTCAATCGCCCGCTTGCAGTTATCAACCTTCGCTTCGACCTCTGCCAGTTTTCGATAGGCATTGCCCAGACTGATTTGGATAGTACCATATTGCTGAGGAAACCGCTCAACCGTACAGATATCCAAAGCTCCTTCAAAAGCTTTGATCGCAACTTTCATATACTGTGCTTTTTCCAAACTGACACCGCCAACTTCGTACGCTCGATGACCGACTTTGGATAAAACAACTGGTTCAGCGGAAAATAAATGAAGCACCTCGTCGAACATATCGAAATCCGATATTTCGATTTCGAATTTTACACTGCTTTCTAAGTAGCTTTCTTCGACCCAAATTGCATCCCGGGCTAAGGTTATGAATTCTTTGTCTCTCAAATTCTCAAACCAGGCAATCCATTCAAACGCTTTACCGGTCAAGCCATATTTTTGGGCAAGAGTCTTGATCCACTCCACCGGGAAAATCTGATTCTCCTGATACGCGCCGCAGCGGTGAAGAATTTTGATCGTCCGCAGAATAGTTTTTAGCTGGTTGTCAGATTCGTCAAATCGCTTCTCCATTTCTCCTAACGGCATGAGGATTGAACCGATGTTACCATCGAATTTAACCCGATTCCAATCGACACCGACCCGCTCGGCGATCTTTTCTCCTACTTCCCGGGCGACTTTCTTAAGCTCAAAAATATTCCTGCCGAAAACAATCTCCAAACCAAGATTTTTTTCGAGCATCTTATTTTTGACCCGGGTATAGTCGATACCGGCACGACAGGTGGCAATAATCGTAACATTTTTTTCCCGAGCGAGCATAAAGATATAATCGAAATTTTGCAGCTCGATATACCGCTGTAAATCGTCAATCAATATAAGTTTCGGTCTCCAAAAACGGAGGTGCTTCGGAACTACGAAATCCTTCGGATCGATATTGACGCACTTGGGAATGATGACGTCGAAGCGAACCAGCGAATGAGTCAGTCCTTCAAAGACCGCCCTCGATTTGCCACTCAATGGAGAACCGACGACGAGGCAATTTTTTCTATCCTCCAGGCTCCGGACAATCGATTCATCTTCCGGTCGCCGATAATAGTATTCGTGATAGGGACGTGCGCCCAGAATCTGCTCGGGCTTGAGGGTTGATGATTTTTCCCAGATAACAGAATAGAAAACTTTATGTTTCCTCCGCCGTGTTCGTAGTTCAAGGACGCTAAAAATGATAACAATAATCGTTAAAACCGATAAAATTGCTTCCACCAGAAATAAAATATGGCCGATATCGAGTTTGTTCATATTCGAATCGATTTGGCAGGTACTCTCGGTTGGGTGACGTTATGTGTCACCATTGCTCATCCCCATAATTGTAAAACTATAAAATTAGGTTTACCCCGTGTCAAGAGCTACCCATTGAGAAATCTACCCAATAACAACGAACGCAGTCGAATCCAGCCTTTGAGCGTTTGTGAAGTCAAGCTGCGGGACGCGCGCGATCAGAAAAAATTCAATGAGCTTCGGCCCATTTCGATAATGTCGGCCGCCGTTCCCTAAATCGGCGTGTTCAGCGCATAGTGCCGGACCGGTTCGTAAACCACCCGGTTACCCGAACTCAATTCGGGCAGCGACCGGGATTCTTAGGCTTTAGTCCTTTACGCAGCGCACCGAGTAACCAAACGACTTATCGCTTACGCTTTGAGTAACCGCGGCGGTGAAGTTCCCCATCCATAAGTACTTGGCCGTCGTTCCACTCGCTTCGTCAGAAGTCCACCACTTACCGTACTCACCCTTGCCCACATCAGGGTTTTCTGGAGATCCTCCGTTTCCGGTACGTTCGCCGGCCGGCCGGGCGGAGAAACCAAATTCATCGGTGGCGCCGGTATTGGGACTCCACCAGTACTCGGTTGACTTCAGCTTGCCGCCGGCGGCGCTCCAACCTCCATGGAAATCCACAAGGATAGTCCAGTCTCCGACGGTTGCCACGTGCCATCCGACCGGGGCAAGGCCTCTCGGGTCATGCACCGCATACCAGTTGTACAACTTGCCGTAGACCGCCCCGTTGCCGTCACCGGCATGGCCCGGGTCGTTCCCGTAGTAGCAGTATGCCCCGGTGGTGAGGGTTTGCCAGACCGAGGGGTCGGTGACGCAAGGTATCGGGTCGCCATTGCGATAATGGTCTACATCAAGATTCCGAGCCTGCCACGTCTGCTGAAACGACTGATTTCCAAGTTTGACCTGCAAGTCGTTGCATTGGATAATGTTATACACGAACCAATCGCCGATTTCGCCGTCGTCCGACCCGCCTGCGAAGTTGACCATGATGATTCCGCATTTTCGGTATATCTGCGGCGTCATCAACCAGTCATCAATAACGGGGTTAATATTCGAAGCGATCGTTTCCAGGTAATGGTTCAGATCCTGTTCTCCGCTGGTGAAGTTCAGGTAGACCTTCTGCGGGTCGGTTTCCGCATGCGCCTTCCGGACGCAGTCCTTAATTTGGTCGCACTTTGTGCCATACGATACTGTGGCCAGCTTATAGTGATCCTGAACGTAGATGGTGACGCCTTCGTTCGTGAAATACCCGCCGGTTGTATTTTCGTCCCATTTGAACTTAATGCCGGGGTTTCCCACATTCAAGGCGTTATCGTATTGCCGGACAAGAACGATTTTTCCTCTCGCTTCACTCATCTTGGGTACGCGCCCCGGGACCAGATAGTAGCGTGACTGCCAATTGGTCCTTCCCCAGATGTAGTTCATTACCGCTTGCTGGAAATCGTGGTCGCTAGCCGTCTTGTGACCTGTCCAAGTTTCCTGCTTGACCATGAAGATCACCACCTCGGTGGGATGGTTGCTCAGGAAGTCCTCAGCGGCGTCGAGCAGGTCGGTGAAATTCTTGTGAAGATAGTAATTTGCGTGATGAACACTCAGCACGTCGTCACCGTCATAGCTCAGACGAATGTCGAACCACCGGACGCCCAGCAGCAGCTGGTTCGAGAGGCGGAAGTTCTGGGTGATTGTGTACTTTGATTCCGTGCCCTGCTCTGAGGTATGAAGATCGGCGCCGCAGTCATGGGTTCCGGGAATCGTGATTTCGGACAGGTATTTGTCATCATCAATCATCGCCATCCAGTCGGGCAATTGATACGGGAGACCCCGGTCAGGACCAACCGGGTCCGTCTCAAGCGTTTGCTTATTACAGGAGAAAAAAATGACGCCGCAAAACACAACAGCGGCATACGCAACAAGAATGGATAGCCTTCTCACAGGGGTACTCCTTTCTTTCGGGTTTTTAGGATTTTAGGCATCGTTATTGAGCTACCTTTGCGGTTCAATGCACAATGGGTTCGTTAGCCGAAGCAGGCAGGTTGCTTAGATATTTGAATACAAGTCACGATGGGAGAATTTTAGAAGAATCAAAGAAAATGTCAAGAAAAAAAGCGTCTCAGACGCAGGATTAGTGTGCCGCTGCCCAATTTTTGCCCACACCCAGCTCGACCTCTAACGGCACGCTCAATTGGACCGCGTTCTCCATTTCGTTTTTAACGATCTCTTTCGCTTCTTCGACTCGTTCTTCTTCGATCTCCAGAACGAGCTCATCGTGAATCTGGAGGCAGAGCCCGCCCTTGAAACTTCTCTCCGCGAGCCGCTTAAAGAGCGCAATCATCGCTTTTTTGATAATGTCAGCCGCCGTTCCCTGAATCGGCGTATTCAACGCATAGCGCCGGCCCTGCTCAAAAACCACCCGGTTCGACGACCTCAGTTCCGGCAGCGGCCGGATACGGCCGAAGAGCGTTTTCGCATACCCCTGCTCCTCTGCCTGTTCGACAATTTTTTCTCTCCACGCCGCCACGTTGGAGTAGTGCGCCATATATTCGCTGATAAACTCCTGCGCCTTTTCCTGAGAAATTCCCAAGCCCGAAGCCAATCCCCAGTCACTCATCCCGTAGATCAATCCATAGTTGACGACCTTGGCAAGGCGGCGCGCCTCGGGCGTCATCTCTTTTTCGGTGATACCTAAAACCGCACAGGCGGTCCGGGTGTGGATATCCTCGCCTTGGTTGAACGCCTCTTTCAACTGGTTTTCATCGGCAAGATGGGCGAGGATTCGGAGTTCAATCTGCGAGTAGTCGGCGGAAATGAGCACAAAACCGTCGTCCGCGATGAAACCCTGCCGGATTCTCTTTCCCAGGTCGGTCCGAATCGGTATGTTCTGCAGATTGGGATTGGTTGACGAAAGCCGGCCGGTCGAGGTTCCGGTCTGCTCGAATGAAGTCCGGACACGATGCGTGTCCGAATCGCAGATTTCGACCAGCGGGTCTAAATAGGTGGAAATCAGCTTCGACAGTTCACGAACGCGCAGCATCGAACGCGGCACCTCGTGCTCATGGGCGAGATCGGTCAGGACCAGGACGTCGGTCGAATAGCCGGTTTTGGTCCGTTTTCGCGGTTTCAGTTGCAAGGTTTCAAACAAAACCTTCGATAATTGCTTGGGTGAACCGAGATTGAACTCAAACCCGACCTGGCGATAGATACTCTTTTCAATCGTTTCGAGTTCGCGGTTCAACTCGACGGAGAGATTTTTGAAAAACGGGACATCGATCTTCGTCCCCCGTCGTTCCATGTCGGCTAAAACCGTAATCAGCGGCATCTCGATTTCAGTCAAGAGCGGCAGCAAACCTTTTGCCTCGAGTTCGGGATAGATATGGTCGAAGAGTTCATACCCGTAGCCGGCAATCTCCGCTTGGGATACCGACTCCGGCACCGACAGGAGATGGCGGAGAAGCAAATCGGCAAAATCGTATTTTTTCAAATTAGGGTCCAAAAGCCAGGAACCGACCTTCAAATCAAAAAACGGCGGAACGATCGGCAGTCCTTTCAACAGATTCTCTTTGAGTCCGGTACCGATTTTTAAAATGTCTCTCTGAGCCAAGAGCGGCAGCCCCTTATCCAACCCCAGCTTGTAAACCACGCTGCCGTCGGTGCTGTAAAAAAACGTATCGCCGTCAACCGCATAAGCCATCTGCTCCATCGGCTTCACATCCGAAACCGAAGCAAGCTCCTTAATATCGATCTTCTTCTTTTCGGTCGTTTTGACTTCCGAGAGGAACGAAGTGAATTCCAAATCGCGGAAGATCGTAACCAGCCGCTCCTGGTCCTGGGTTTTGACCTTCAACTGCTCCGGGCTGACACCAAGCTCGATATCGATTCTGATCTGAGTAAGGCTTTTCGACATCAATGCCAGGTCTTTGTAATCCCAAAGCTTCGGCTCTTTTTCGAGCGCCTCCTCAACCGAGCCATATTTAAGAATGATAGCCTGGGCACGCTTATCGCCGATTCCCGGCACCCCGGGAACATTGTCGATTGCATCACCGGAAAGAGCCAGGATATCCGCCACTTTTTTCGGCTCGACCCCGAACCGCTCCCTGACCTTAGCCTCATCGTAGACCAGGTCTTTGTAGGCGTCGTAGACAACCACGTTCTCGCCGACCAGTTGCATCAGATCTTTATCCGACGATACGAGAAACACCCGAAAATCCTCGTGTTTCAACCGTTCTGCCAGGCTGCCCAGCACATCGTCCGCTTCATAACCCTCAATCTCCAGACCCATAAGACCGTATGCCTCTACGATTTCTTTGATAATCGGCACCTGCCGGCGCAGCTCATCCGGCATCTCGGGCCGCTCACTCTTGTATTCTTTATATTCTTTGTGGCGAAAGGTCGGCCTGCCGGTATCGAACGCAACTGCTATATACTCGGGATCGAACTTTTGAAAGAGTTTTTTTAAGGTGTTGACGAACCCGTAGACCGCCGAGGTGTTTCTGCCTTTCGAATCGCGCAATGGATTGCGGATAAAAGCAAAAAACGACCGGTAAATTATCGAATGGCCGTCGACGAGAAAAACTTGTTTCACCGATTTTTAGAAATTAAAAAATTTACCACGAAAAATAAAGAGAGCAAGAAATCCACCACTCAATATGGATGTGGCGAATTTCTTGATTATTACGGGTTTTTTTGAGATGGTGTTCACCGACTTTTCAGGCGCAGTTTCCGCACCAAGGTTGTAGCCCGAAAATACGATTCAAACGAAGTGCCGGCATCTGCCCAGAAACCCTTTAAAATATCGAAGGTCAGGGTTTTCTCTTTAAGGTAAACATTATTAACATCGGTAATCTCCATTTCACCACGGGCAGACGGCTTTAAATTTTTAATAATTGTAAAAACCTCGCGATCGTAAAGATAGATACCGGTCTGGATGTAGTTCGATTTCGGCCGTTTCGGCTTTTCTTCGATACTGATGATGGTAGTACCTTTTATTTCAACCACTCCGAACCGCTCGGGCGATTCCATTTGTTTGATAAGGATTTTCGCTCCGTGCGCCTGTCCGGTAAAAGAATCGATAAACGGAGTCAGGTTGTCTTCAAAGATGTTATCGCCCAGTATCGCCACAATCCCGTCTCCCTCGGCAAAATCCTCGGCTAAAGCGAGAGCAGCGGCGATCCCTCCTTCACCTTCCTGGTAGGTATAGTGGAGGCGCTTCAGTCCGAATTCCTGGCCGTTTCCCAATAGCCGGAGGAAATCGCCCGCGTTGTTTCCGCCGGTAACGACCATAATATCCGCAATTCCGGCTTCAGCCAGCTTTTCGATGGCAAAGAAAACCATCGGTCGGTCATAAACCGGCAGCAGATGTTTGTTGGTCACTTTGGTCAAAGGATGGAGCCTGGTTCCCAAACCACCGGCTAAGACAACACCTTTCATACCCGTAATCATACTATCTTTAAGCATTCCGTCAAGACCAACCGAAGTTTGAACCACAAAAGGCACAAAAAAATATGACCACAGAGGACACAGAAAATAACTTTAAATCTTGATGCGCAGCATAGATTGAATCCGCCATGCACCTTGGCGGATGAAATCAACCACAGATGGCGCTTCGAAACGAAGCGTGCTCGGAACGAGGCGCACGGATAAACACAGATTAGGCTGAACCACAAAGCTCCCCATTAGATTTCAATTTTTTAATAGAATGGTATCTAATGGGACACACAGAGAAAATAATTTATAAATACCGTAAAATTACATCTCATTCTCTTTCTCAATATCCTCTGTGACCTCCGTGGTTAATTCACAATCATAGTCTAAAGTGTTTCTCCGTCTCCTCTGACTCCGGTCCTCGGTGGTTCTCAACTACCATTGAAAAAAAATCTTGACAAGATTCCAAAAAAAAGATACTATTCAACAAGATGATCACAATGATATCAACGAGGGGCAGTAGCTCAGTTGGGAGAGCGCCTCGTTCGCAACGAGGAGGTCGCCAGTTCGACTCTGGTCTGCTCCACCTTTGCTTCGGCGGGGAAAAATAAGATGTTTGTTCCGAAACGAATGTTTCTGACCAAAGGAGTCGGCCGGCATCGAGATAAACTCTCGAGCTTTGAGGCGGCTTTGCGCGATGCAGGAATTGCCCAGTTCAATATCGTCCGGGTCTCGAGCATTTTTCCTCCCAGCTGCAAGATTCTCTCCCGCAATAAAGGGTTAGCCTATCTTTCACCGGGTGAAGTCGTTTTCTGCGTGATGAGTGAGAATGCAACCAATGAACCGCATCGGCTCGTATCCTCTTCGATCGGAGTTGCAATCCCGAAAGAACGGAATCACTACGGCTACCTGTCCGAATACCATTCATTCGGTGAAACCGAATCGAAAAGCGGCGATTATGCCGAAGATTTGGCGGCAATGATGCTTGCCACCACCCTCGGCGTCGAATTTGACCCGGACACGAGTTACGACGAACGAAAGGAAATCTGGAAAATTTCGACCAAGATCGTCCGGACCTTTAATGTCACCCAGACCGCGATCGGCGACAAGCGCGGCTGGTGGACTTCAGTCATCGCCGCAGCCGTGCTCGTACCATGAGTAAATTTCTCTGCGACCCAACCAATCCGTTCGAAATAAAACCGGATGATTCTCTCTATCAGGTGCTCACCCGAATGGCGGACGTTTCGTTCCAGGGCAGGAATTTAGCTATCGCCTTGAAAATCTGGGAACGAATGCTCTCGGACGATATAATGATTTTTCTCGGCTTCGCCGGCGCAATGGTTCCTGCCGGAATGCGCAAAATCATCGTCTATCTCATCAAAAATCGTTATATCGACTGTCTGGTTTCGACCGGTGCTAATCTTTTCCATGATGCCCACGAAACCCGCGGGCTCTACCACTACATCGGCAGCTGCAAAATCGATGACCTCTCGTTACGGGAAGAGAAAGTCGACCGTATCTACGACACCTTTGCGAGCGAGGACGAGTTCATCCAAACCGACAATTATGTTGGAGATTTTGCCTATACCCTCGAACCGAAGAACTATTCGACCCGCGAATTCCTCTACCTCCTGGGCAAGCACATGGCTAACTGCCCGGAGGCCGGAATTTTAAACACCGCCGCTGCCTGCAATGTGCCAATCTACTGCCCTGCCCTCGGCGACTCTTCGATCGGCATCTGCTTAACCGAACTGGTCAGAAAACGGGGAAAACGGATCAGCTTTGACATCATCAAAGATATCGAAGAAACCGCAACCATCGCTTCTGCCCGCTCCAGTTCCGGAGTCGTCTACGCCGGTGGCGGAGTACCGAAAAATTTCATTCAGCAGACCGAAGTGACGGCACCGTATATCGGACTTTCGGTTTCCGGGCATAAGTACGCGGTCCAGTTTACCCAGGATTCCCCCCAGTGGGGCGGGTTATCCGGCTGCACCTTTGAAGAAGCCCAGTCCTGGGGCAAGATCGCTAAAGAGGCAAAGATGGTTACGGTTCATGTCGATGCAACGATCGCCTTACCGATCGTCGTAACCGCCCTTGCCCAGGCGAAAATCAAACGGAGTAGAATCCCCCAATTCAAGCTGGGCGAAGAGCTCGAAATAAGTTAAACCCTCTCCCCAAAGCGAAAATTAGCATTGATTTAGAGTGATGAATATTGGAGCCGTAATAGTTTATTTTCCCTAAAATTTTTACCACAGATTTACCCCGTTAGATAGATAGTTAGCCTCGGGAACGAGACCCTACAAACAAAATTATCTAACGGGGTAAACACGGATATTTCTTAAACCCGCCTACCCGAAGCCGGTAGTAGCCTTCCATTCTTACCAACTCAGTCTTCCAGATTCAATTTTACTACGTTATAATAATATGCTTAAAATAAAAAAGACCGGTCAGACTTCAGTTTTGGAAGTCTGACCGGTCGCCGGTCGTTTAATAAATCGAGAATTCTTTAATTCGGATATTGCTTATGTTTATTACCAGAATCGCCGTCCGCCGCCTTGTCGTTTGCCGCCACCACCACCACCACCACGGCGGTCATCAGAACGCGGGCGTGCTTCATTAACGTTCAGCATCCGGCCCTTAAGTTCTTTGCCGTTCATACCGGTAATCGCAGACTCGGCCGCTACTTTATCCGGCATCTCGACGAAGCCAAATCCTCGCGATGCACCACTGAATTTATCCTTGACGATACTTGCAGTTGAGACTTGACCAAAGGCTTCAAAAGCCTGGCGCAGTTCTTCTTCACTGACATCGCGGGACAGATTGCCTACGTAGATATTCATTTACTACCTCCTTAAGACTTTAAACACCGCTACTGGAACTCATTGTTAACCCAGTAGTTATGAAGTTTGGAAAACACCTCTTGGGATGGGAGAGGGACACTTATCGTTGTTTCCCGGGTTGGACTTTGTTACCTCCTTGTTTACCAAATACAACTACGGCATATTGTATGAAATAAACGATTAAAAGTCAAGGGTTATTATCAAAACCATGTAAGCATTGATGAAGACTGAAAAGATACTTATTCAGCACTGAATAAATGACATTGATGCAGACCGAGAAAATTGAAACATTGATTGAGGCTGAAAACCCTCTGTTTACCTCAGTATCCCTCAGTTCACCTCAATGCTTAAATAACGGGTATATTGCATTGATGTAGACTGATAAAAAATGAAGTAGCAGCATTGATTCAAACTGATGAAGATTGAGAATAAGTGTATGGCATTACCCAGTTTAACTCAATGCTTAACTAATGGGTTGTAGCATTTATGGGGATTGAGAAAAGTGAAGAGATCATGTCAAGAGGTGTGTAAATTCGTTTCAAGCGGCGTCTTCCTTTCTTG
>CAYHGV010000035.1:0-27764 GCA_964356135.1 uncultured bacterium | reverse complement strand
CGGCTCTTATCTCCCACCGTTTTTCTTCCATAGATGTTCTCCGACAGACTCCTAGCCCGGCATGCTCTTGACTTCATTCGGTGATTTTTTTATATTTATATTATTAATGAAGATTATTGCACTGAACCGGAAAGCACACCATGACTATTATATTGAAGAACATTACGAAGCCGGCATCAAGCTTGCCGGGACCGAGGTGAAATCCCTGCGTCAGGGCAATGCAGCGCTCGCCGATGGTTATGCCGCGGTCGACCAGGGCGAAGTGTTTTTATACAATGTCCATATTCACCCCTACGACAAAGGCGGTATTTTTAATAAAGATCCAAAACGGCCGCGGAAACTGCTTTTAAAAAAAGAAGAGATAAAACGCATCTACGGTAAAACCCAACAGCGGGGTTTTACGTTGATCCCGTTGAAACTCTACTTCAATCCGCGGGGGCTGGTTAAAGTTGAGCTCGGGTTGGCAAAGGGCAAGAAGCTCTATGATAAACGGGAAGATATCAAGCGGCGCGAAATGTCACGGGAAAAAGCGACATTGCGGAAGATGAGCGGCAGATGAGGGTGGGGAGCGTAAAGCGTAAGGCGAAGAGCGTAGGGCGTAGGGCGTGGGGCGTAAGGTGTAGGGCGAAAGGTGTAGGGCGTAGAGCGTATGGCGTAAGGCGGATTGGGTATGGCGTGTGGATGCTTTTCTGCGTTCCTTGCCTCCTGGTCGGAGCGGGTGAAATTAAGATTGGTGAGAGCGTGGTTGAAACTCTGAAATTCGACGGCGACGAATACGTTTCGCTGAAAGAGCTGGTTAGTGTCTATGCCGGGAGTATGCAATGCGATGAGACGACCCAGAAAGTAACGGTCGGTGTCAGCGATCACACGATTGTTTTTACGCCGGAAAATAACACCGTCATCGTTGATGATGCGCCGAAGCATTTCCCTCTGCCCAGCCGATGGCGGGATGATGGACTCTACATCCCGATCTATTTTATCGATGACATATTTCCGACCGCCAGTCCCGCCAGCAAACCGGTAGCCGGTCAGATTGAATCGGTGACCTGCACGGTCAAAGCCGATACCTTTGTCACGACGGTGAAAGTGAATCCCCGGGTTCATTTTGAAACCAGGACCCTTTCCCCGAAGAAGTGTCAGCTGGTTGTGAATGGACGGACCAAAGACGGCAAGCCAAAATCGATTCCTCGTGGAATCGTTACCAAAATTGAATTCAAGACCGGCACAACCACGACCATTACCTTTTATCTGAAAGAAGAAGGTGATATGAGAGTTACGACCTCGGAGACCGGGTTGGTGGTTAAAATTTTCGGTCGACCAAAACGGTGGGTAAAACGGATCGTGGTTGATCCGGGCCACGGCGGCAAGGATTCGGGGGCGGTCGGCAAGAACGGCTTGAAGGAGAAGGATTGCAATTTAGATATTGCCCGGCGGCTGAAAACGAAACTGGAAAAGGAGCTGGGAGTGACCGTGCTCTTGACCCGGGACCGCGATGTTTTTATCCCGCTCAACGGCCGGACCGAATTCGCCAATACCCGTAATGCCCAGCTTTTTATCAGCATTCATAATAATGCGGCGCCGAGTTTTGCCCAGACCCGGGGATTCGAGACCTATTTCCTCTCGGAAGCGAGGACGACCTGGGCGCGGGCGGTTGAGCAGCGGGAGAATGCGTCGATTCGGTTCGAACTGCCGGATACCAACCTTGCCCATTTGAATGCGGCAAGCCTGATTTTGACCGATATGGCGCAGAACGAATTTTTACGAGAGTCAAGCCGGATGGCGGAGCTGGTGCAGGAAACGGCGGCACCGTTTGCGGGCATACCGAACCGGGGGCTCAACCAGGCCGGGTTTTTTGTCCTGCGCGGCGCATTTATGCCCGCGATTCTGGTCGAAGGAGCCTTTGTCTCCAATTACAACGAAGAGCGGTTGCTGCGCAGCCCGGAATTTCGCGAACGGATGGCAGAGGGAATCTGCCGGGGTGTCAAGAAATTTGTTTATGAATATGAACAGACTATCACCGCCCAGTAAGCCGATCGGCGTATTCGATTCCGGCATCGGCGGCCTGACGGTAGTCCGGGCGTTGAAACAAATTATGCCGGCTGAGGATATTGTCTATTTCGGGGATACCGCCCGGCTTCCCTATGGAACCAAATCGGAGGAGACGATTATCCGGTTTGCCCATCAAGATGCCGAGTTTTTGATCGCGCGCGACGTCAAGCTGGTGATCGTTGCCTGCCACTCCGCTTCTTCGGTCGCCCTCGCCAGTTTGCAGAAATCATTTGCCGTGCCGATTGTCGGGGTGATCGATCCGGGTGCGCGCCGGGCAGTGGCAACGACCAAAAACAATCGAATTGGCGTGATCGGTACCCGGGCAACGATTGCCGCCGGTGCTTATGAACGAGCGGTTAAAAATTGTAAAAACGGGATAGAGATTTTTGCCAAACCGACTCCGCTGTTTGTGCCGCTGGTCGAAGAAGGCTGGCTCGACGACCAGGTCGCCGAGCTGGTCGCCCGTCAGTACCTGGCGCCGTTACAAAACGAGGGTATCGATACGCTGCTTTTGGGTTGCACCCATTATCCTTTGCTCAAACCGGTTATCGGTCGGGTGCTGGGCTCTGGAATATTCCTCGTCGATTCGGGCGAAGAGACCGCACAGGCAGCGAAACAGGTTCTCGAAGAGCGAAATCTCATAACCGCGGAAACCAACGGCAGCTGTCGGTATTATCTCTCCGACCTTACTCCCAACTTCTCTAAAATTGGCGAACGATTTTTAGGTGAACCGATGCCCGAAGTTATCCGGGTGACAATAAAGGAGTAGCAATGTTTGTGAGAACGGATGGACGGAAATTTGACGAGCCGAGAAAATTGAAAGTCGAAATGGGGTATCTTGCGCATGCCGAAGGTTCGTGCCTCGTTACCACCGCTTCGACCCAGGTGTTGTGTGCGGCGTCGCTCGAGCGGAGAGTACCGCCGTTTCTGGTCGGCACCGGTCAGGGGTGGGTAACGGCCGAATACAGTCTGCTCCCCCGGTCGACCAGGCAGCGGACGGTTCGCGAATCGACGGTCGGGCGGCTTAACGGCCGAACCCAGGAAATCCGGCGATTCATCGGTCGATCGTTACGGGCAGCAGTCGATTTGTTCGCTTTGGGCGAAAAAAATATTATCGTCGACTGCGATGTGCTCAAAGCGGACGGCTCGACCCGGGTACTGTCGGTGATCGGCGGGTTTTTGGCTTTGGCTCAGGCATTAGACTTTCTGCGGCGGCGGGGCGAGGTCAGCCGAATCGTGCTCACCGATTACGTGGCGGCGGCGAGTGCGGGTATGGTTGACGGCCGGGTGCTGGTCGACCTGAACTATGAAGAGGATTCGAGAGCGGATGTCGATATGAATGTGGTGATGACCGAATCGGGCAAGATCATTGAGCTCCAGAGCACCGCCGAGCGGGTGCCGTTCAGTTTCGAGGATTTTCAGGCGATGTACCGGCAGGCGGCAGCAGCGATTCAAGCGACGATCCAAATGGAGCGGGAGATTTTAAGTGGAGCGCGAATTTAAGCGCAGCGTCTCGACCAAGATGCGCGGCACCCGGCTCGACCACTACCTGGTGCTCTCGGGAATCGGAATTTCGCGCAACCAGGTCGTGAATCTGATCGGCGAAGGTGCGGTTCTGGTCAACGAAAAAAAGACGAAGCCGAGCTATCGGGTAAAAGCGGGGGATGAGGTCAGAGCACAATTTCTCACTGAAGGTGAGGAATGGAAGATTACCCCGGAGCCGATGGATTTGCAGATTGTCTATGAAGATGAAGAGCTGATTGTGATTGATAAACCGCGGGGTGTGGTCGTGCATCCGGCACGGGGCCATAGTACCGGTACGCTCGTCAACGGCTTACTCTACCATTGTAAAAATCTGCCCCGGTCGCCGAATGCGAAAATCCGGCCAGGCGTTATTCACCGGCTGGATAAGGATACGACCGGGCTCTTGGTTTTTGCCAAGACCGATACGAGTCTCACCGACCTCGGTCACCAGATTGAAGCGCGGCGCATCAACCGGGAGTATCTGGCATTGGTCTGGGGTAATCTCGCGTTAAAACGGGGCGAGATTTCTGCACCGATCGGCCGGTCGACGCTTGACCGCAAGAGAATGGCAGTGACTCCGTTTGCCTCAAAACAGGCGAAAACGACCTTTGAGGTTCTGGAGCGGTTTCAGATCATCACCTATCTGCGGTTGAAACTCCATACCGGCCGTACCCATCAGATTCGGGTTCATCTGGCGCATTACAATCACCCGGTGGTGGGCGACCCGGAGTACGGCGGCCGGTCAAAAGGTCTGGTCAGCGAACGGGCGGAGCTGCCGATTTATAAAGAGGTTTTAAATAGTATCGATCGCCAGGCGCTGCATGCGGCAAAATTAGGGTTTGTTCATCCTAAGACCAAACAGTATCTCGAATTCATCTCGCCTTTACCTCAGGATATGGATCGACTGTTAGAATTTTTAAGGAATAGTTATTTAAAAAAACGGGCACGGGCGGCCGGAGACAGCCCGAACCCAAACCGTCTAACTGGAGAAAAGAATGGCAAAAGATGTGCTGATTGTTGAGTCGCCGACCAAGGCGAAGACGATAACGAAGCTGTTAGAGGATAAGCTTTTGGTGCTTTCTTCGAAAGGACACATTAAAGACCTGCCCAAGAGTCGATTAGCGGTCGATGTCGAGCACAACTTTACCCCCGAATACATCCGGATTCGGGGTAAAGGCAATATCATTAAAGAACTGAAGTCGCAAGCCCGCGGCGCAAAAACGATCTATCTCGGCTGCGACCCGGACCGGGAAGGCGAAGCGATCGCCTACCACATCGCCGAAGAGCTGGACAAAAAGAAGAAACGGGTGAAGCGGGTGCTGTTCTTCGAAATTACCAAAGAAGGAGTGCAAAAAGGCCTGGACAATCCGACCGAGATCGACCAGAAGCGGGTCGATGCCCACAAAGCGCGCCGGGTGTTAGACCGGCTCGTCGGTTATATGACGAGCCCGTTGCTCTGGCGAATTCTCCACCGCGGTCTTTCCGCGGGCAGGGTGCAGAGCGTTGCCCTCCGTCTGTTATGCGAGCGGGAGCGCGAAATCCAGGCGTTTCAGCCGAAGCCGTACTGGACGATGAGCGCGGTGTTCGCCAATAAAGACGGCGCCGAATTCGAAGCGCTGCTCAGTAAAATCGGTGCCGAAGAAGGCAAGATTGAAGAAGCCCCGCTGGTCGAGAAGATAAAGAAAGAACTGCCCACGACTAAATTTCATTTAAGCCAGGTCAAAATCTATGATAAGCACTATACCCCGGCTGCGCCGTTCACGACCTCGACGATGCAGCAGGAGGCGGTGAAACAGCTCCACTTCACTGCCAAAAAAGCGATGTTCATTGCCCAGCAGCTCTTCGAAGGAATCGAACTCGGCGCCGAAGCCACCGGTCTTATCACCTATCCGCGTTCGGATTCGGTTCGGGTTGCCGATGATTTCGTCGCCGGCACCCGGGATTTTATCAAACAGAACTGGGATGAGCGCTATCTGCCCGAAACCGCCCGGCACTACAAAGACCGGAAAGGTGCCCAGGCCGCGCACGAAGCGATCCGACCGACGAACGTCAGCCGCACGCCGGAATCGATTAAAGAGTATCTTACCCTTGACCAGCAGAAGCTCTATACCCTGGTCTACAACCGGTTTTTGGCGTCGCAGATGGCGGACAGCGTCTACGCCGCAGTCGATGTTGAAATTACCGGCAAAGACTATGTCTTCCGGACATCGACCTTAAAACAGAAATTCCCCGGTTTTGAGAAGGTAATCAAGACCGAGCGCGAAGAGAAGACACCGCTGCCGCTGCTGACGCAAGGCGATGAGGTTTTTTTAAAAGAGCTAAAGCCGGAAGAACACCAAACCCAGCCGCCGGCTCGTTATTCCGAGGCTTCGATCGTGAAGAAGTTGGAGGTAAACGGCATCGGCCGGCCGTCGACCTATGCGCCGATCATCTCGACTCTGTCCGAACGGGGGTATGTCAACAAAGATAAAGGCCGACTCGTCCCGACCGAGTTGGGGCTTTTGGTCAACGATATTATCATCCCCCGTTTCTCGAAAATTTTTGAGACCGGGTTTACGAAAGATATGGAGGCGCGGCTCGATCAGATTGAAGCGGGAAAGGAGGTATGGCAAACCGTGGTCAAAAAATTCTATAAGCCGTTCAAAAAAGAGATCGATAAAGCCGAGGGCGAGGTTGAGACGATTAAAAATCAACATTCGAAAGAGCTCGACGAAAAGTGTCCGAAGTGCGACAAGCCGTTGATGGATCGGTGGGGAAGGTTCGGCCGGTTTATCGCCTGCTCGGGTTTCCCCGACTGCCGTTATTCGAAACCGCTGGACGGTTCAGAACCGCAGCCGACCGAAGAAAAGTGTCCGAAATGTGAAAAGATTCTCCTGTTGCGTTCGGGCCGCTATGGGAAGTTTCTCGCCTGCTCCGGTTTTCCCGAGTGCAAGTTCACCAAGCCTTTGACCACGCTCGAAAAGAACTGCCCGGAGTGCGGTAAGCCGCTGTTGATCCGTTTCGGGCGGGGAAGGAGGTTTTTGGGTTGTTCCGGCTATCCGGAGTGTTGTCATACCGAGCCGTATAAGAGCGATGAACAGCCACCTGAATAGGTTTCTCGTCTATCTGAGCGACGAGAAACGCTATTCCGACTACACGGTTGCGGCTTATCGAACCGACCTCTCCCATTTTGTCGACTTTCTGCTCGATTACCAGGCGAAGAAACGCTGGGAAGAGATCATCCCCGACGATGTCAAAAATTTTTTAGGTTTTGTGCTCCGCCACGGCTACAGCCGGCGGGCGGCAGCACGCAAGCTCTCTTCGGTCAAGTCGTTTTTTAAATTTCTCTGCTGGGACGGGGTGTTGGATTACAATCCTGCCCGGGGAGTGAAGACACCGAAATCGGAGCGGCGGCTTCCCGGTTTTTTAACCCAGTCCCAGGTCGAAGCGGCGCTCGACATTCCCGGCGACGATTTGATTTCATTACGGGACCGGGCGATACTCGAGGTGCTCTACGGTGCAGGATTGCGGGCAGCCGAGCTCGTCGGTTTAAATCTTGATGACATTGATTTTCACGGTGAAACGCTGAAAGTGCGGGGAAAAGGGAAAAAAGAACGGATTATGCCGTTGGGCGAACAGGCAAAAAAATCGCTTGAGCTATATTTACCCTTAAGAGATTCAGCGGTTGAACCGGCGGTGTTTTTATCGAGACGGGGCAAGCGGCTTTCAACCCGCGAACTGCAGCGGATCGTCAAACGGCGGCTTTTGCAGATCGGCGATGCGAGCGGTGCCCATCCTCATATTTTGCGCCACAGCTTCGCCACCCATTTGCTGGAGCGGGGAGCGGACATCCGAGCGGTCCAGGAACTCCTGGGTCATTCGTCGTTGGCGACCACCCAGGTCTACACCCATCTCACCGCCGAGCGGTTGAAGAAAATTTACGACAAAGCCCATCCGAGGGCGGAGAAGGGGGAGTGAGGGAGCAGAGGAGCATGGGAGAAGAGGAGCGGAGGAGCTTGAAAATATGAGTTTCAAAATGTATCTTTCTTCGTAAACAAGCGAAGAAGATGTCTCTTAGAGTTAAATCCATTTACATTCTGGCGTTTTCTCTACTTTCTTCTGCTCTATGGGCTGAGTGGAACTTTGGGCCAAACGAAAAGGTTAACGATGATACGGATAATGCTTATCAAAATTATCCTTCTATCGCAGTTTCTGGCGAAGGGAATGTTTACTGTGCCTGGGAGGATTGGAGAGACTATGAAGAAACCGGCTATGTAAATGTCTATTTTTCTTACAAATTGAAAGGGAAAAGCTGGAGTAAAAATGAAAAGGTGAATGATACTAAAGGAGGGAGCGGGACAAGCATTGTGGTGGATGACGAAGAAGGAAATGTATTTTGTGGCTGGGCTTCGAGACAGGAGGGCGATAATTTAGATGTTTATGTTTCTAACCGCCCCTTTGGTGGAATCTGGCAGCCCAGTGCAAAAATAAATGATGATACTGAAGATGACTTACAGGGAGGGCCTGATCTAGCAATTGACCCCAAAGGGAACATTTATGCTATTTGGAAAGACAGTCGTAATACCGGACCTTTCGGTAGTGACCTCTACTTTTCTATGAAGCCGAGGGGTGGAAATTGGGCGCCAAATGAGAAAGTGAATGATATACTGGGAGGAGTTTTGAGGCCTTGCTTGGCAGTAGATTCGGCGGGTAATTGTTATGCGGTCTGGGAAGACTTGCGGAATGAATGGGAGTATGGGGATGACATCTACTTTGCCTTTAGACCCAAGGGTGGAAGTTGGGGGCCAAACGTGAGGGTAAATGATGATTTGGATACCTCAGACCAAAGCTATCCAGAGTTAGCAGTGGACCCAGAAGGCAATGCCCACTGCTTCTGGGTGGATGAACGGGAAGGCGAGGAAAAAATTTACTGTGCTTATAGACCAGCAGGAGGGAATTGGGGGGCTAATGAATGCGTAGAACAAATGTTCTCTGTACCTGATGTGGAAGTAGATGCGAAAAATAATCTCTATGCAGGATGGAGCGACCGAGAAGCCGGAAAGCCGGTATCGGTTTTTTCATACAAACCATTTGGAGGTAAGTGGAGCTCAGAAATTCCAATTACGGATAATGAGGCAGTGCCCGGAAGCCCTGCTATAGCATTGGATTCAAAAGGAAATGTGTATTGTGTCTGGGTAGACCTACGTAATAATAATCCTCCGGTAGACCCGCCCAATTCGGATATTTATTTCTGTGAAGGAATCAATACCGGAATATCGGAGATCGAAAATAAGGATGAAATGAGGTGTGGTAGATTGGAAATTGAACCGAACCCGGTAAGTCAATCGGTGACTATTCGTTGGGCATTAACCGGCGAGACGTTAGTAAACCTTAAAATCTATGATGGAACCGGTCGAGTAATAAAGATACTAATAAATAATCAGAGGGTAAAAAAAGGAGAGCAGAAGGTAATCTGGGATGGTCGAGATGGAATAGATGGAATAGATGGAATAGGGAGAAAGGTGCCGTCTGGTATCTATTTCTGCACCTTAGAAATTGAAGGTGAAGTTGTTATTACTAAAAAAATTATTTTAATTAAATAAAACAAACAAGAGGAAGTCCACCATAAAACACTTTTAAAAAGATAAGATTTTTTTGATGGTCGCTACCACATATCCTTTTTTCCCTTTCTGAAATCGGGTTGGTCGTGAAGTTCGACACCGAGTCCGGCCTGCACCCAGCCGTTTACAAATCCGAGGCTCTGCATGTAATGTGCGGTTTCCTCGTACTCTTCACGGGTTAAGGTCCGGTCATACGGCGTACCCCGCATCCTCTGGGTCGGGAAGTACTGACCCATCAATGCGACAGTTACGGTTGTGCCGACGGTCTCGGCAAGCATCCGCAGCACGCCTTTTGTGTTTTCCAATTCCCCCGGGATTATCAAGTGACGCACTATCAGTCCTTTGCGTGCAATCTCCTGGGCGTCGGTTTCCAGGTCTTTCACCTGGCGATACATCGCGCATAAAGCCTCGCGGTTGACCCTGGGGTAATCGGGGGCACCGGAGATGGTTTTTGCAAGTTCTGAATCTGCATACTTTGCGTCCGGCAGGTAGATGTCAACCACCCCGTCCAGAAGCGTAAGTGCATCCAGGTTCTCGTAGCCGGAGCAGTTATAGACGAGCGGAATTTTAAGTCCCTGATGTGCTGCGAGTTTAAGACCCGTAAGCAGCCAGGGCAGATAATGTGAAGGCGTCACCCAGTTTATGTTGTGGACACGAGCGGCCTGGAGCGCCAGCATACCCTGCGCCAACTCTTCGACCGACATATCTTTGCCTTCGCCTTCGAACGAAATCTGCCAGTTCTGACAGAGCCTGCATCTGAGGCCGCAGTGCGAAAAAAACACCGTGCCCGAACCCCGGGTGCCGGAAAGTACCGGTTCTTCGCCGCGGTGCCGGATGAATGTCGAAATACGCAGCGTATCATTTGCTCCGCAGGTGCCGGTTTCGCCTTCAAGCCGTTTTGCTTCGCAGCTTCTCGGGCATAAGTGGCAGTTCTCTGCGAGCTGCCACGCCTGCCGAATGCGCTCGTCAATCTCCCCCGAGCGAATCAGTTTCAGGTATCGGCTTGCCATAGCTGATTTTAATCAAAAAGATTCATGGGGTCAATTTTTTGGTGCTTGGGTTCGGGTAACGGTTTTTAGAGATTGGAAAGTAACTGCAGCAACCGTTCTATAATCTGATAAATATTTTTTCTGTGTCCAACACCATAGATCGTTATGACAGTTTCGCCATTCGCTTTATCCACCGTATAAACAACACGGTGATCGCCAAATCTCCAGGAATATTTCTCAGTAAGTTTTCCTAATAGTCTCTTTCCTTCATACATAAGGATTGTTAATAATCTTTCTGATAATTTCTTCAAGTTTTGTTTTGGTTGGGGCATCCAGCTTTTCGATGGTCTTCAGACCACGCCGATTATAGACCAGCGAGGTCATGTCCGAAAATTTCTTTGTGGGAGATGTGTTCTTTTTTGTTTTCCCGAGCCTCCAGGACTTCCATCAATTCGTCGTCGAGCAACACCTCGAGGGTTTCTCTCTCTTCGGTGCTTAACGAACGAACCATTGCACTCAACTTTTTAAGCATTGCAGCGAGGTTCTCAATCTCAACCGGTGTTTTTTCCAGCACTTCATCTTGTTTATCCATTATTCCTCCTTGAAATAAGGATAACCTCCTAACTGTCTTTTGTCAATGAAAAACTCTATTTAAGGAAATAGGGACAGCGACTATTTTTGTTGAATAAAAAAGTGAACGGGTATGATACCCCACTGCACTTCCTGTTTGACGTCGGCCGGGAGTGGTGCAAAGCGACATTTTGATAAAGCTTCCATGACCACCGTGTCCCATTCGGGGAAACCCGAGCTCTGGTCGACAGTGGTTTTGCTAACCGAACCGTCGGGCATCACTTCGATTCGGATGGAAATCCAGACATCAGTCATTCCGCGCTTCAGAGCCCACTCTGGATATTCGGGTTTGACCACAGTAAGAATCCGTCCAACGTACAAAGTGCCCCTTATGGATGCTGCCGGATATTTGTATTCGAACAGGAAAGTGGTGTCCGGTCCTTTTTTTGCCATTTTTGTGCAGCCGAGGGTTACGGCCGCGGCAATTGAAGTAGCGATCCAGATGCTGATAATTCTGTTCATACCCCATAATCTCCATTTTAACCAGTTATAACGGTGCATTATCAATCTTTCTCGGGTCGCCTTTTTTTAATACGGCAAAATTTAACGTATGAACGTCTATAAAAGCTACAATAGTCAACCAGACGACAGTTAAAAGAATTTTGAGGAAGAGCGGTGTAATATGGTTAAGGATAAATAAGGACGGAATTAAATAAATAATTGTTATCAAGGAAAATTGAAAATCGGTTTTCCTCTGGATGCTTGCGCCGCAATGCTTACAGCGAATAAATGTCCACCTGGTGAGAGCGAATATTCTTAACGGGAATATCTTAATCTTACATTCCGGGCATTGGAAAGGATGCCACCAGCTTGCGGTATGTCCCCTATTCATATTCATATCCAATGAAATTATATACCCCGATTTTAAGACTGTCAACCCTGACAATTATATTTTTATTCGTGTGCGCCTCGTCTCGGAGGCGAATTCGTTTCAATTCGTGGTTATATTACGGCTGTAGCGGTCGGATTTATCCGACATTACAGGGACATAGAGCACGGTAGATTGTGCGATACAATGCGAAGCATCGAGCGACTGAAATGCGTAAGCATAGACGAGCTTTGCGATGTCAAAGGAGCTCAATCGCACCAAAACCAAGAAAATCATTCTTATAAAAACATGTCGTTTTTCGCGACTGGAAGTCGCTCCCACAGGTTTTCTTCGTTCGAGCCGAGGACAAACCCCCGCGCTACGGCTGTAGCGGTCGGATTTACCGACTGCCTGACTGATACAAAGCAGCCGGCTTTATCCGACACTTGTAACTCGGCATATCGTGCGATAGCGGACTGTTCCAGTCCGAGCACGGACTGTCTCAGTCCGAGCGCACCGCTACAGTACTCTGCCATCCCCGGTTATCATGTTTCATCCGTGTGCGCCTCGAAACGAGGCGAATTCGTGTCAGTTGGTGTCGCTTGGTCTCGTTCCACTCAACCGATGCTCCGCATAACGCTCCACCTACTCTTCGAGTTTGGTGTCGCTTTGCGCCACCTACTCTCCGAGTTTCGTGGTTACATTACCTGCCTTCTCTGCGGTTCGATAATTCAGAGGAACTTGACTAATAAAGAAAGCCGGCTATAGTCGCCTATGCAATTGTGGGTAGTTATTATAAGCCTGGTCGGGCAGTTGAATGTTTCCGGTTATGTCGAAAGCCGACCCTACCTTTCCTGGAACGATTCGGTCCATGTTTACGGCTACAACCGCGGCTGGTTGGAATTTAAAACCGACGGGGACAACTATGGTGCCCAGCTCGCGTTCGACTGCACCATCCCCTATGATTCCACCTCTTTGAGCCAGGCGATAGAAAAGAAAACTATCTCCCGGCTCTGCCTCTGGTTCGGTCCGGAAAATCTAAGACTGACCGCGGGAAAACAACGCCTGTACTGGGGTGTTGCCAGGATATTCAGACCGCTCGATGTCTTCAACCGGATAAACTTTTTTGAGCCCGGTTATGAACGGCCCGGATCCAACGCACTGCTCGGTTATCTTTCTTTGGGGAGTCTTACCAGTATACGCGGGGTCTATCTACCGGCGGATAACTGGCAGCGGTCGCTCTACGGTCTCAGAGTCGGCAGTAACATCATTAAAAACGATATCGGTTTAACCGTCATGCACAAACCTTTGGATAAAAAAACGATCGTCGGCGGTGAAATTGCCGGCGAACTGGCGGTCGGCTACTGGTGCGAGCTCAGCTACACCTGGGAGGATACGAGCCGATTTTTAAAAACCGCGGTCGGCATCGACTATACCTTTCCTTTGATGATTTATAGTATGGTAGAGTTTTTTTATGACGGCAGCGGCGAAGCCGATCCGGCAGATTACGATTTTACGAAGATCGTTTCCGGTGAACGGACGACCCTTGGACAGGAGTATCTCTATTGTACTGTCGGGCTTGTCCAGAATCCGTTTTTGCGACCGAGCCTGAGTTCGATAATAAATTTGAACGACCGGGGAGCGATTGTAATTCCCAATCTGAGTTATTCTCCGTTCGATAATGGTGAACTCAATGTCGGGCTCAACTTTTTCCTTGGCCCAGCGCAGAGCGAATTCAAGCAGCTCCTGCCGTATACCGGCCAGGCATATATTTGGTTTCGGGTCTATATCTAAGGGGGTATCTTGGTCGAGATAAGAGATTTATATAAAGATTACAAGCTCGGCAAAGTTTCGTTCCCGGCGCTGCGGGGTATCACGGTGACGATCGATGACGGCGAGTTTACCGCGATCGCCGGGCCTTCGGGTTCAGGCAAAACAACGCTCTTAAACATAATCGGCTGCCTCGATACGCCGACCCGGGGCGAGGTCTTAATAAACAAGACGAGCATCGATCAACTCTCGCCGAAAGCGAAAGCCGAATTACGAAAAAAGGAGCTGAGTTTCATCTTTCAGACCTTCAATCTGATTCCGGTTTTGACCGCCTTTGAGAACGTCGAAATTCCGCTCTTATTGTTGACCGTGCCGCCACCGGAGAGAAAAAATCGGGTTGTCGCAATCCTTGAAGAAGTGGGGCTCGGTGACTATCTCCATCGTCGGCCGAACGAGATGAGCGGCGGACAGCAGCAGCGGGTGGCGATCGCCCGGGCGCTGGTGAAAAACCCGACGCTCGTGCTTGCCGATGAACCGACGGCAAACCTCGATTCGACCACCGCGACCGAAATTTTAATGCTGATGCGGGATTTGAACAAAAAAAGAAAAACGACGTTCCTGTTTTCGACCCACGACCAACTGGTCATCAGTTTTGCCGAGCGCATTATCAACCTCCGGGACGGCAGGATTGCTGCCGACGCGAAAAAATGAAAATCCTCCACCTTGCCTGGCGTAACGTCTTTCGGCACCGGCGCAGAACCGTAATTACCAGCGCGGCGATATCGGTCGGGTTGGCGGCGATGATTTTTATGGATACGATGATGAACGGGGTCGATAAGATGGCGGCAAAGAACATCATCGATGTTGAAACCGGCACGATCGAGATATTCGCCAAAGGATATTACCGGGAAGAAGGGATGTTCCCGCTCGATACGATTATTGAACGGCCAGAGGTTAGTATCGGAGCATTAAAAACAATACCCGAGGTAAAGGGAATTGCACCCCGCCTTAAATTTCAGTGCCGGATCAACAACGGCATTGATGAACTGCCGGTTCTGGGTATCGGCATTGACCCGGCGCGCGACCGCCAGGTTTTTGCCATTGAAAAAGCGATAACCGCCGGGCACTATCTGAAAGCGAAAGACGATATCCTGATCGGAACCGATCTGGCAGGGGACCTCGGGGTCGGGGTCGATTCTCTGCTCACGGTCATAACCAAAGACCGACACGGCACCTATAATGCCTATGACTGTATCGTTGCCGGTCTGGTGACGACCGGCCATCCGCTGGTTGACCGCAATGCCGTCCTTTTGAATCTCGAGTTAGCCCAGAGTCTGGTGGCGATCGACGCCGGAGTCACCGAGCTGTGTTTAAAAACGAAGGACGATAATAAACTCATGGAGTTGAAAAGGGAAATTTCGGAAAAAATCGGTCGGGGGTTCGAGGTTTATACCTGGAAAGAGTTGAACGCAAATATTTTTGAGATCTCCGGGATGAAGCGATCGGTGCAGTTCCTGTTGGCGATCGTGGTGGTGATCATTGCGGCGATAGGAATTATTAATACGATGCTGATGGCGGTGATGGAACGGATTCCGGAAATTGGAACGATGAAGGCTCTGGGGTTTAGCAATCCGAGCATCGTCCGGATGTTTATCTATGAAGGCGGCATCATCGGTTTATTCGGTAGTCTTTTGGGCTCGGTGGTTGGTCTGCTCGTGTCATTACAACTTGCGTATTTCGGGTTAGACCTGTCCAGTAAATTTAAAAATCTCGATATTACCTTTCCGATGAAATTTGTTATTAAAGGCGACATCAATTACCTGACCGTGCTCGCGGTCTTTCTCTTTGGGGTCGTCATTTCGGTGCTCGTCACCCTCGGTCCGGTGAGAAAAGCGACCAAACTCCAACCGGCAGAAGCACTGAGGCACGTATAATGTATTTATTGAAACTCGCCTATCGCAATTTTTTCCGCAATACCCGGCGCAGTATTATCTCAGGTGTTAGTATCGCGATCGCAATCACCACGATACTCTTTGCCCACAGTTACATTAAGGGTGCAACCGAAGATATCAGCGATAATATCGTTAAACTAATTTCCGGCCACATTCGCATTACCACCCGCGAGTATGAACGGCGGGAACGGATGATCCCCCTGTCCGAGGCTTTAGACCTCAGCCCGGAGTTCTATTCGACATTGGCAAACAAAGAAATTGTAGTGTCCGCGCCCAGGATTAAATTCGGTGTGCTGCTCGGCGCTGAAGAGTTGACGACGCCGGCACTGGGGTATGCGGTCGATGCCCGTAAGGAAGCCCGGATCTCCGGTCTCGACCGGCGAATCGTCAAGGGTTCCTATCTCGATTCCGTAACTCCGGCAACGATCCTCGGTCAGGGTCTGGCACAGCGATTGAACATGAAGGTTGGTGACACTCTCACCATCTTTACCCGCACTGCATACGACTCGCCGACCGGTATCAACCTCGTGGTGAAGGGTATCTTTGCAACCGGCATCGGCGGCATGGACCGGAGCCTGTTTTATATCCCTCTGGCGGTCGGCCAGCGATTACTCAATCTCGAAGGGCGGGCTACCGAATTTGTTCTGATCCTTAAGAATCCGGCCCGGGCGGTAACGGTCGCCCGGGCCATCGCTGCCCAGACCGATTATTCGGTTGTGCCGTTTCAATACAATCCGCTGCTCCGGTACCTGAATTCATTCGGGATCATCCTCTGGTTCATCTATGCGATTATTCTCTTGGTTGCCTGCTCAACCATTGCCAACACGATGATGATGGTGATTTTTGAAAGAACCAGAGAAATCGGTATGATGAAGGCGATGGGGTTATCGAACCCATCGGTGGTGGGATTGCTTGCGATTGAAGCCGGTATCATCGGTTTGGTGGGCAGTTTTTTGGGCACCGTGCTCGGCGCGGTCGGCAGCTACTGGTTCAAATACCGGGGAATCGATTTGACCCTGATTTCGTCGTCAACGAACGCCGATATTCCGTTTGGACCGGTTATCCATTTCTCACCCACGCCGCTCATTATTCTGGCAGGATTCTTATTCGGTCTTGCCGCAACCGTCGTCGTAGCTCTCGTGCCGATCGGCCGGGCGATCCGGTTAGAGCCGGCAAAGGCGTTGAAGACGGTATGACGCTCAAAAAGACTACAGTAATGCTATCGCTCGCGAGCCTGGCTGCCGTCGTCTCTGCCCAAACCGGGCTTGAAATTATTGAGCGGGCGGATCGGAATACGGTCGTGAGCACGGCGAGTTACAGTGCGGCGATGCGCATTAGTCTCGGCGGTAAGATCGTCGAAAAAGAGTTTGTCGGCTTTGTCGAGGGAAAGAATCGTGCCTATCTTGAATTCACGGCACCGGTTCGGGATCGGGGAACTCGGTTTTTAAAGATCGGTGATGAAATGTGGATATACCTGCCGTCGGTTGAACGGTCAACGAAAATCGCCGGGCATATGCTGCGGCAGAATTTGATGGGCAGTGACTTTTCTTACAACGACCTTTTGGAAAATGAGAAGCTGAAAGAGCTCTACGAGATCGAGCTTCGGGGCAGCGATACGCTCAACGGCCGGGAATGCTTCGTTCTGGAACTGACCGCGAAGGTCGACCAGGTGTCCTATTACCGGCGGACCCTCTGGGTGGATAAAACCTCATACCTCCCGGTCAAGGTCGAACTCTATGCGAAGAGCGGTAAATTAATGAAAGAAATCACCATTACCGATTTCAAACAAATTGGCGGCCGTAACTATCCAACCAGGATTACGATGATCGACAAACTTCGAAAAAACACCTACACCGAGCTCGTTCTGACCAATGTCAAGCTCGACAGTCCGATCCCGGACAAGATTTTTACCAAATCGTATCTGGAAAGAAAATAACATCACCGAGCCCAGTTCGGCACACCGGTGTTCTCGCCCGTCGAACGGGACCGTTTTTCAGGTCATTGCCGAGCGGTCCCACAATTTACCCGCTAGGGCGAGCCGGCTCAGACCATCCGCGATATTGAAATTCGACTCGATTCGACGTCCGACCACGGTTCCGTTCAATAGCCACACTAAACCGGAGTCATTTTCACGGTCCGGAATCCCAACGGTTATTAAAGGTTAGCTTTTTATTGTGGGGAACTCCCAGCAAAACCAGCTATTGACTTTCTCGGCTTAATTTTGTAAATTAAATCCATGGCTATAACAGGAATGCGAAGAATTGGTAAGCTGGTTATGTTTATTGTGCTTGCCGCTTTTGTCGGACTCATCTTTTTCCAGTGGGGTGCGGATATCAGCTCCCGGGTGTGGGGCGGCGGGCGGGCGCCGAAGGGCGTCCTCGGTCGGGTCAATAAGGCGGAGATTAAGGATACCGAATATCAGAACTTACTCCGTCAGGCGCTCCTCAACCAGGAACAGGCAAATCGGACAACTCAATTGAGCGAAACTCAGATTGACAGTCTGCGCCAGGCGGTCTGGCAGGAGCTGGTGACCCAGAAGGTCTGGGATGGTGTTCTGAAACGCGAAGGAACGGTAGTGACGGATCAGGAGGTTTTTGAAATTCTCAAATCGAATCCACCGCCCGAGCTCCGTGACCGGGAGGAGCTCAAAACCGATGGCAAGTTCGACCCGGCAAAGTATGTCGGGTTATTGCAGGAACCGAGGCTGCAAGCCTACTTTGAGTCGTATGCGCTCCAATTGAAGCAGGTCCTGCCGAAGGAGAAGGTTCGCTGGGATGTCCTGAGTAGCTACCGGATAACGTCGCCCGAACTCCACGAACTCTTGTCGCGAGAAGGGGTGGCGATGAAGGCAACCTATCTCCTGTTCGGCTCCAAGTTCGTGCCCGAGATATCACCACCGACGGCGGCGGAGCTCAAGGCGAACTACGAAACTAATAAGGAGACATTGGCAATACCCGAGCAGCGATATTTGAAATTCGTCGTCTTTCCCAAACGGCCATCGAGTCAAGATTCGGTTTCAGCGAAGGAACGGATTGATGATGCCTTTCGGACGGTACAAGAAGGCGAGGACTTTACCGAAGTGGCAAAGGACTATTCGGACGACCCGGCTATTCCCGCCACCGCCGTTCTGAGCCAGCTTCGTAATCCGGCACACGATGTTTTAAAAGGACTTAAGCCCGGAGGAGTGAGTGAGCCGTTTCTCGATGGGATCGGTTGGCATGTAGTGAAACTTCTGGAAAAGAAAGGAGATAGCCTGAGAATCGTTCGGATCGGCGTTCGCATTCAACCGAGCGCGGAGACGATCGAAGCGATTAAAGAACGGGTTGAGGATTTTCGTTCCAAAGCTAAAGGCGCACGGTTTGACACGACCTGTAAGGATTTTGGGCTTACTCCCCGGGATATGCAACCGATCAAAAAAGGCGGGGAGGTCGTTTTGTACGGAGTCCCCGACACGAAACCGGTTGAAACCTTTGCCCGCTATGGAAAAGTCGGTAGTTTGAGTCAGCCGGTTAAGGGGCCGAATACCTATCTCGTTTTCTATGTGGCGAAGGATGAACCTAAACGGATACCAACATTTGACCAGGTCAAGGAAGGACTGACCAAGCGTTTGATGAAAGAGAAGCAGAACGAATTTTTAAAAAACTACGCCCTCGAGGCATATAAAAAGGCTGCGAGCGGTCTGTCGTTAGAAGCGATTGCTCAAGAGGATAGTAATATCATTCTCGATAGTGTCACCTGTCCATCGTTTAGCGATTGTCGAAATCTGAAGGGACCTGAATTTGCGGGGGCGCTGTATGCCTTACGGCAGAAAGAGACCTCCGGAGTAGTGGTAACCTTATTTGGCTCGGTCATTATCCGGTGTGATGAGCGTAAAGAGACGGGGTACGAAGGCGATGTTCAAGCCTTCGAAAAGACCTACCAGGAGGGTATTATAAGCGAGATTTCGAATGGCCTCTTTCCCGATCCGAAGGTTGACGACTACCGAGATGCCTTTTCGTATTGACAACCGCCGTCCGGTAGAGTAAATTTAGTTCGATGAGAGACCTGGTTGATTGGACGGCGGTCGATCTCTTCAAGTATCTCACCCTCGAAGAACTGACAACGATAACTCGTAAATTGGAACGGAAAGAATTCAATGCCGGTGATATCATTTTTAATGAAGGCAGTCCCGGAGGGGAACTGTATATTATTGAAAAGGGGAGGGTGGAGGTGAGTTTGGTGCGCGGTGATATGGTCATCGTGCTGGCGGAACTGGGAGAGTATGGATTCTTCGGGGAGATGGCGCTCTTGACCGAGCACCACCGTTCGGCAACGGTGAAGACCTTGGATGATACCATCGTCCACGTCCTCCACAAATCGGATTTTCAGTATTTCTTCCAGAAAGAGGCGGAGATTGCGACCAAGTTCCTGTTGGCATTAGCCGAGAGTTTAGCCAACCGGATTCTCGTAACCAATGCCAATGTCGAGACCTATTTTCTGATCAATCGGGCGATTGTCGATAACGAGCAGTTCCGACAACTGTATAGTGTAATCCATAAGACGGCCCCATCGTCTAGTGGTTAGGACATCACTCTTTCAAGGTGAAGATACGGGTTCGAATCCCGTTGGGGCCAAAAACCAATCTTAGGAGGCACAGATGAAAAAGGCTTTAGTCCTGCTGGCTGTGCTGGTAGTGACGACCCCGCTGATTGCCCGGAACACGTTCTGGGGCGGCCGGGGAACATTTGAGGTCTACTCAGGAAAATGTGAAGACCAGGGGATGCTGACCTTCAACCTCTTCCATGCCTACTTCAAATACCAGGAGCCGTTTATCGATATCAATCGCGCCATGGCTTCGCTCTCGTTCGCCCCGTTCAGTTTTCTCGAGCTCTCCGGATTCTTCGATCTGAGTGGTCGCACCAACACTGGTTTCGATTCGATGTATTTCTATAACAATAATTACGGCCCGAGTCTGAAATTGGGATATCCATTCTATTTAGACGCGGATAAGAACTTCTACATCGCGCCCGGTATCGAAGGATTTGTGAGCTTTGCGTTGGGCGGTCCGATTCTGGGAAATGGTACAACCGTCGCTGCCCGGAATAGCCCGGAAGTAGGCGGTCACGGATTGCTCAGCTTCGGTATGGGACCGGTTGGACTCCATCTCAACGGCGGCTATCGGATGTCATCGATTGCGACCGTGCCGGATAGAATTCTGATCGGCGCCGCCCTCGAGTATGCGCCGATTCCGTTCACCGTCCTCCTGGTCGAATTCCACGATGACCCGCCCAGCACCGATATCGCAAATATGAACTATATGACTTTAACCCCGGGGTTACGGGTGAGCACGAGCCGGACCGCAGGTGTGACCTTCGATCTGGGAGTTGCGGTTGGTTTAGGCGACAGCGTGCCGGACTGGAACGGTATTTTCGGAATGTCGGTGGCATTTGACGTTATCCAGCCTCGGGTTGCTAAAGTTGCCCAGCTCGCGGGTAAAATTACCGCCGCTGAAACCGGTGAGCCGGTATCGGCGACCATCAGCTTCCCCGAATCAGAGGTCGCGGCGATACCCAACGACCCGGTGACCGGCAATTATACGATCAGCGTGCCGCCCGGCATCTACCGCGTCCATGTTGAGGCAGTCGACTACCGCTGGAAGGAAAAAGGAGTTGCGCTCAACTCGGGCGATAACGCGATTCTCAATTTTGAGCTTGGGAAAAAGTACACCGGCCCCAATCTTGCGGGCAGCGTCGTCGATTATAACACGAAGTCACCGGTGACTGCGACCATATCCTTCCCGGGCAGCGTGCTGAAACCGTTCTCCACCGATAATTCGGGCAGGTTTGAGGCGCTCATTTCAACGGGTAGCTATTCGGTGAAAGCCGAGGCTTCGGGCTATGCTTCCCAAACCCTGTCGGCAATGGTTCAACCCGGTGTGCGGAGCGAGCTTAATTTTGCACTCCTGCGGGAGCGAATCCGGTTAGAACGGGTTTACTTCAGCCCGGGCAGCGCAGTGCTGCTACCGGCATCGTATCCGGCATTGGAGGATGCGGTCAGAGTATTGAAGAGCCGTCCGACTCTGCGGGTGGAGATTCAGGGTCATACCGATTCGGTCAGCAATGAGGTTTTTAATATGAGATTATCCCAGCGTCGAGCCGAAGCGGTCCGCAACTATCTGGTGATGCAAGGAATCGAACCCGGACGTCTGAGTGCCCGAGGCTATGGCGAATCGATGCCGGTCGGTGACAATCGGACCCGAGCTGGACGCCAGCTCAACCGGCGGATAGAATTCCTCATTCTCGGCGAATAGTCTGATCGGTTTTTAGGTTAGCGGGAACTAAAAACCGATAGCCGAGTCGAGATTGCGGGAGTAGCTCAGTTGGTAGAGCACCACCTTGCCAAGGTGGGGGTCGTGAGTTCAAATCTCATCTCCCGCTGTTACAGGGCAGTGAATAGTGCTGAGTCCAGAGTGTTTGAAAAACTCACTCAGCACTTGTCGTTTTAAACTGCTTTTTTGGCGGCGGCAGAAGGGCTTGACGAAAACCGTGAGGTTATTATAGTTAGCTGAAGCGAGGATTTGGGAATGCACTATCAGTCGGGAGGCTTTGCTTCTGTTCTTTGGAAAACCGGGAGTCTCGTAAAAAGGTTACACAAAGTAAGCAATAGTGCCAGGAAGGTCGTTACATTTTTTACTACAACATCCAAGGAGGTGTTATGTGGCTGCATAAGGTGATTGTATTGATGACATTGGTGGTTGCTCTCAATGCCTTCGGATCGCAACGAGTGGTCGTCGTCGAAGAATTTACCGGAACGTGGTGACCATTCTGTCCTGGTGTAGCCGGGGCGCTGCACACATTAATCAAGGAATCGGGAGATTCACTCGCAGTATTGGGCTATCATCACGGTGATTCGTTTACTACCCCCGAAACCGAGGCACGGGTGAATTTTTATGGTGTTACCGGATACCCCACATGCTGGTGGGACGGTCTTACAACCAGCTTGGGCGGTAATCCTGACCCATGGGACAAGGATATGTATACGTGGTTTCGGGGTAACTTCAATCTGCGAAAGAAAATCTCTCCTTCATTATCAATCGGGCTGAGCGGAGATTATGATTCTACTACCAATCAGGGAACGGTCACTGCCCGTATTACCAATACTTCCGGTACTACGAAAGATGGAACCGTTCACTTTGTAATTAACGAAACCAATATTCCATTTCAATGGAAAACCCTGGACAGTCTCTGGGATGTGGTCCGGGATATGCTTCCGGACGCGAATGGTGAAGCGATTTCACTTTTGCCGGACAGCTCGGTTGATCTATCGAGAGATTTCACCATTGCTTCAGGTTGGAAAGAAGAAAACTGCGACATTATCGTGTTCGTTCAAAAACAATCCACCACGGTGCCGGCGATGATCTATCAGGCGGCAAAAGAACGGAGTACGGAGTTGAAACCGCTGGTTGTCGAAGAAGAGTCAAAGCCACTCTTTGTCAACCGGATAGAGGTAAGCCCGAATCCTTTTACGAAACTCACCACCGTTCGATACTACCTAACGAGTACGCAGCAGGTCGAAATGAACATCTACGATGTGACGGGCACGGTTGTAGCAAAGGTTGCAAATGGTGTCGGCAAAGCGGGGTATAACCAGCAGACAATTAATGGTGACAATCTTACCCCGGGCGTGTATTTTGTGTCTTTGGGTACGAAAGAAAAAACTACCGTAACGAAGCTGGTCGTAGTTAAATAAACAAGTAAGAACAGTCAACAGCGAAGGTGCAGAGTGTTTTTGGGCACTGAGCCCTTATCACTCTGCACTGCCTTATCGGTAAGGGTAGATTCTCACATATCAACAAAATCAATAATTTCTCCCGAATCCTTGAAAAACAAGGGCTTGGGAGCGTTTTGCCTATTTTCACCCTTTTCGGGATTTTGACCATTTTGACACAAGCATGGCACACTAATGGCACAAGTTTTTTTCATGTTAGCCATCAACCAAAATTTTCCACTTGACATACGCTTAAAAAAATTCATAATAAAATTATAAAAAGGAGGTGCTACGGGAATATAAAAGAAGGGTGGTAAGAACTATTAACTTAAGAAAGGGGGAAAAAATGACTAAAAGAGGGATTACTCTACTCTACTCTGCGGGATTTTGTTGGGGTTTATCCCGGGGATAGTGTTAGGTTCTACAGTAGGATATTCCTACTCAAGTAATGCTCAAGCCTTCAACTGCGGTCACCACTTAGACATTGCACAGCCCGGATTTAGCCACATGAACCATATTGTCTACCAGTCTCAATACAATGATCTCTATTATGGATTCTATTCCGTTCTTTACCCGCCTAATCCTCTACTGCCAACTCAACTGATTGGCGAAAATGGTGAGGTCGCCGCCTATCCTGCAGTAGCTGCTCATAGTTGGCATGACGGAGAGCTTCCCTATGAGTTGACCGCCATAGCCTATCTCTCCGGAACTGTGGAGAACTCCCTGATTCCGTATCCTTACTCTATTCCCTGGGCGAGCAAACTGCGCATCAGAGTAACGGTTTATTATTCGACGGGTCAAACCCGAACCGCCTGGTTTACCATTTTACAAGATGGCAACCCCTATCCTTGGGCGGGCGTTCCTGCTATTATCAGGGGTTACAGAAGCGACATTCACACCTATCACTTCATTCTTACCTATGTGGGATACACACCAAGGGGAGAGTGGCCCGAACTTGAGACTGACCTAAATATCGGAGAAGTAATAGTGGATGTGCCTCAATACCCAGGGCAACCATCAATCGACTATACCCCCATAAACCCGGTAGAAATAGGGGGTGGGCCGGATATGCATAATCCGTCTACGGCAATTCAGTTCAGTGGCACTATGGACATATCGGATCTCTGTCCGGATACCACTTACCTGTTTACTATATATGAAGACCCCGGAAATCTACAGTACTGCGTGATGCGCCGCAACGGTTGGGGAACACCCTGGGAATTTATGGGGCCGGTCGGCATTAGTAATCCAGGATGGACGAACTATAATCCTCATATATCCGCTTATGGCGATAGAATATTCGTTACCTGGACCTGGCGATCCGGCGGAGGTGGCCCGGGCGAGATTGTGCGGAGGCATAAACACTGGGTTTGGCGTGATTTTCTTTCAACATATTGGGAACCTGAAGTGAGACAAAATCCGCCGCAGAACGCCGAACCCATCAGTTATTGGGATGGTCATTCTTCGCCTTACCATTCCGATTATTCTCAGGGTTCTGCAACATCGGTAGTTTGGGTGGAGCAGTTGGCGAATACTGATGTCTATCTCCGGGATGTTGACCCTGACGACCCCACTTACAATTTCTTCACGGAAGTTGACGACGATTACCAGCATCTCACCTACGATGACTTATACCCCCATGAAATTTCATGGGTAGCTGAACATGAAAATACTATCCACACCGCTTATTGTGTATCCTGGACCAGAGAGACCAGAGCAGCTCCACCTGACCTTCCTTATAGAATCGCCTGGCAAGGTTTAGTCGATGACAGACCCAGGAATGTTTTAGCCTTCAAGGGTCAAGACTCCATTAGCATCATCCCGCCGGTGCCAATCTATCTACAGGTTTTATGCGGTGACGCGGAAAAATCCTATTATTGCGTGAAAAGGGACGGTTACTCACAGGAGACTAACCACAAGGTTGATATTGGTCATAATGAACTCATTTACTACCTTCCGTTTATCTATTCACCTTTCAATTATGTGATTCGGGCTATCGCCTCTGCCCCCACGCCTACCATCCAGACCTTCAGTTTCAATGGCAACGATATTTCGGTTTCTCTCACCCCGGCGAAGCCTGAGACCCTATTCTTTGTCCTCACACCTCAGCAATCCCGCAACGGCAATATTGACCTAAAGATAACCGGAACCGAGGGTGCCTACTTAGAGAACCTCCGGGTCTATCAGGTTGCGCCCCTCAATAAACCAGTTGAACCATCAGGAATAATCGTTTCCGATTTTACCGCAGGTCCAACAAACCTCACAGTTATTCCTAACCCCCTCAAAAACTCCACAACTATTCAATACTCCATTCCTCAGGACAGCAAGGTTGAACTTACGATTTACGATATTGCGGGCAAGACGGTGGTAAGGTTGGTGGATGGTGCGGTGCAATCCGGTAATTACTCTCTGACCTGGAATAAAGCTGAACTCCCAGCCGGCATCTACTTTATTCGACTCAAAACGAAAATCTATACCGCTACGGAAAAACTTATGATTTTAAGATAAAATGAAAATCGGGGGAGGGAAGTTTTCCCTCCCCCGAGGAGGTTCTATGAACTGCTTGTTTGGTTTGTTGATAGTTATTTCTAATTATAATTTTAATTGTTTGACTAAATTCCCGGAGGGTATTACTACCGAATCGGTTCCAATATTGATAGGAGATACTAACCATAATGGCTGGTACGAGATTATCTTTGGCCATTCATCCCATGACTGGTTTATATTTGAATACCAGCCGATAAATTCATATAATGAAGTGTTCCATCCCTGGGGTGAAGATACCATGTTTACTCCCGTAGATGTGGGAGATAGCGATAAAGACGGACTTACAGATATTTTGGGTTATCTGCATATCAATGTATCTTCGACTCAATGGCCAGGCTCGGCTATTTTAGAAAATAAAAATGGCCATTCATACCCGGATTCTCTTACTTGGGTAGCGATTGATACAAATGGGATAATATGGTTGAAGAAAATTACCGATATGGATAGCGATAATAAAATGGAGTTATTTGGTGATTGGATAGGTGATCGTATCACTTTGGAACCCGGTGGAAATGTCATATACGAAAACCAGGGAGATAATTACTTTTTGCCAGCCTGGGTATGCACTACCGGTTCTCACTGTCCGGTTGCTGGGGGTCCCCCGTATGTTTTTGGTGATTTTGATGGTGATGGTAAACAGGAGTATTTCGCTTCTGGGGGCTCTCCTATGGATTCAGTCTTTATTAATGAGTGGGTAGGTAACGATGGATATAAATTAACATGGTCGGGCCATCACGAGCTTTATGGTATGTTCGATGCCTGGTTGGGCAATGATACCGACCATGACGGCAAGCCGGAGATATTTATGAAAAACTACTGGTATGGACCAAACCCGGCTGCAGCGCTGACAATGTGGGAGGCGACCGGGGATAATTCTTATGAGTTAACAGAGATTGACACGATAACCGGTTATATAGACCCTTTAGAGGGAAGAAGTACCTGTGGGGATGTGGATGGAGACAGTGTTGACGAGGTTATAGCCTCCGTAGGCACCAAAGTTATTATCTACAAAGCAACAGGAGACAATAAATATGAACGGGTCTGGGAATGGACGAACGATTTCGGCAGCCCACCATACAGTGGCTATCAGGCGGTTGTCGCTTGCCACGACTTTAACAAAAACGGCTATGAAGAGCTTGTCATATCTGGTAATGACCAGACCGCAGTTTTTGAAATTGATAAAACCTCTATTGCTGAGGCTAAACTTCCGTCTCTTAAACCTGTTTCGCTCTCGGTGGTTCCAAACATTATTAGAAATTCGGCAATAATCAAATACACTGTTCCTGCGCAGGGCAAGGTAGAACTGGTGGTTTACGATCCGATAGGTAGAACGGTGAAGAAGCTGGTGGATAAAGAGCTAAGAGCTGGAGTCTATACCGTTAACTGGATGGAAAAGGAATTACCAGCGGGCATATACTTTTGTAAACTTCAGATTGGAAAACAAACAGCGATTCAGAAGGTAGTATTGCTAAGATAAACCGATAAGGGTAGATTCTCACACATCAACTAAAATCAATAACTTCTCCCAAGCCTTTGAAAAACAATGGCTTGGGAGCGTTTTGTCTATTTTCACCCTTTTCGGGATTTTGACCATTTTGACACAAACATGGCACACTAATGGCACAAGGTATAAGTGCGCACTTATCAAAGATAGCTCATAAAAGCTTGCGCCCCTCAGCCCTGATTTTTTAATCAATCCTACAATAAAACCATACTTGCTTTATAAGTCTATGGCATTCTTAAAGCTATAAAGATTTAGGAGGGGGAGGGTATTTTCGACGGCTATCCTACCCTTAACAAAATATCTAAACTACACACTTGACAGGGTAAAAAGTGCCCGTTAGGAGAAAAAATGTTTTTAAATTGGTATCCCCCGTATCAAATATTGCCCCTAAGGTGTAGGTTTCAGGTGTTAATTGTCGTTACGTGCCGACTTGTCAATACCCCCTTACCCGCCTGCTATACCCCACCTCTCTATCGTATAGCTGAATGGATCGAGCTGGGGAAATTTCGGGGTTCACTAACCAATTATTTTTTGCTTGACTTAATAGCTTTATAGGTTAATTTGTCGAAGGCAAGGATCTATCTGAATTACAGAAAAAGTATCGGTGATGATGGTTTGTCCCAAACAGAGGATTCAAACGAAGGT
>CAYHGV010000034.1:0-27782 GCA_964356135.1 uncultured bacterium | reverse complement strand
CCAGCTACCCATAGAGAGCCATGTTGGTCTGAAGGTCTATGATGTCAACGGACGGCTGGTGAGAAGGTTGGTGGATGACAAGCAGAAGCCCGGTTATTATACCGTCTCCTGGGACGGCAAAGATGACCAGAACCGGAGGCTTGCTTCGGGTATCTATTTTTATCGGTTAGAGACGAAAGAGTATAAATCAACCAAAAAGATAGTAAGGTTAAGATAATAAGTTAAAGACCTGTTTATACATTCGATTCAAGGTGAGATGTAAAAACTAACTTATGCATTCTCGAAAATACTATCACTCCCCGATCAAATACGCATAAACCTTGGCGTTGCCGACCATATTGTCAATTAAACAGTATTCGTTCGGCTGGTGCGCGCTCCCGTCGAGTTTTGACCAGACCGCAGCGTCAAAACCGGCACGACGGAACAGCGCCGCGACCGTGCCCCCGCCGATGCCCTTGGGGCTGGGTTTTACCCCATAGACAAAATTAATCGCTTCGGTTAATAACCCTACGACCGGAGCAGTGACCGGAGTCGGTGGTGCCGCCTGCTCGAACTGGGCGGTTTCGATGCTGACCTGGACATTGTGTAGATTTTCAAATTTTATTGCTTCTCCTTTAACGCAGTTCATAATATCGTTAATCGGATAGTCAGGCATTACCCGGCAGTCGAAGTAAAAAATATCCTCGCCCGGAATGGTATTGATATTCGGGACATTTGCTTCTTTTTTGGTGGGTTCAAAGGTGGAGAGGGGAGGGTCGAAGAGGTCGTTCTGGGCGCGAAACCGGTTATGGAGAATTTCGTCGAGATGCAAAAGGAATTTTGCGCCAATCCGATGGGCGTTTAGCCCTTTATTAGGAGTGGAGCCGTGGGTCTGCTTACCGCGAATAGTAATTTTCAGCCAGACGAGGGACTTTTCGGCGACTTCGATCATTGTCCCCTCTTCGTTACCGGCATCAGGCACGACGATGATATCGCCTTTTTGGAAGATGTTTTGATGCTCTTTGAGTAAATAGCCGATTCCGAGTTCGCTGCCGGTCTCTTCGTCTGCCACCAGGACGAGGCCGCAATCGTAATGGGGGGCGAGCTTTGATTCCATCGCCGCTTTGAGTGCATAGATCGTAGCAATCATTTCCTGCTGATTATCTTCAACGCCCCGGCCATAGATTTTTCCATCTTTGACAACCGCCTCGAACGGGTCGGTCTGCCAGAGGTCTTTCGGTCCGGCCGGGACGATGTCCAGATGGGTCATAATCCAGACCGTCTTTGCCTGACTCTGGCCCGGGATTTTAACAACAATATTTGGGCGATAGCCGCAATTGACGGTCTTATCCGGTGCCCGGTATTCATTCACCTCTGAAAATCCCAGGTCTTTTAAAAATTTTATGAGATAGTCGGCACGCGCCTTTTCGCCATCGCCGCCATTTTTCGGGCCGAGGGCAGGAATGGCAGTGACTGCAATCTGGGTTTTAACCATCTCTTCCCGCAAACTCTCGATTTTGTTAAAAACCGTCTTTAAATCGTTTTCATTCCAGACCATTGTGCCCCCTTATTTTGCCTCATCATAAGAAAGTAAGAGCAGGGGGTCAAGGATAAAAAAACCACAGAGAGCACAGAGGAAATATTTCACCCCAGATGAACGCAGATGATTGCGGATTAAAACAAATAAATACATATTACATTAACCATGAGGACACGGAAAAGGGGGTAGGGCGAAGGGCGTAAGGAGTAGGGAGTAAAGCGTAGGGAGTAGAGCGTAAAGCGTAGGGAGTAAGGAGTAGGGAGGAGGAAGTAGGCAGTAGGATTTTTGAACCACAAAGTGTATTCCCTATTAGATTATCTCGTATAAAATTATGAATGACATCTAATGGGGCAAGAGCAGAAAGAAAAATGGTTAAACGGTTCGGCTCGGTCGGCTTGCCGCAACCCGCACGAGTCGCAATGGTTAAATAGTGCAGGTATTAACATAATCGGAGAGACGACCGGTAAAAGTCACCTCAAATAGTATACGCTACCCCCGATATCGACAGGCTTGACATAAACCTATTGAGGATTATCATTGGTTGATGCGGTTGTCGCTCTGTATGCCTATCGTCCAGGCGGATTCCGTGAAGGTTATATGTATTAACCGATTCACATCCGCTCTCTTATTTGCGAACATCGATCGCAGCTATAAACCGATTCCGCCCCGATGAAAAGATTGATACTTTTATTGACCCCCGTAACCGTATTTGGTTTCATCTGGCAGCCCGGTGCTACCGGTTCAAGCTTCCTGAAATTAGGTATGGGGGTGAGACCGATCGCGATGGGGGGTGCCTATACGGCGATTGCCGATGACGGCAACGGTCTGTTCTGGAATCCGGGCGGCATGGGAATGACGAAGAATTTTCAGGTGAGTTTTATGGTCATGGACCTGCTCCAGTTCACGAACTATTCAGGCGGAGGGATGGTGATTCCGGTTACTATTCTCGGCGAGTCGTTCAGCTTCGGCGTGGGCGGTTCGTTGTTTTCGGCTTCGGATACGAGACGGGACGAAACCGGTAAAGAACTGGGAAGTTTTTCACTCTGGGATTTTTCAGGCAGCTTCGGAATGGCGTATAAACCGTTTGAGAATTTATCGCTCGGCGGTGCCGCTAAAATCATTGCGAGCAAAATTGACACATATTCGAGTGGAACCGCTGCGGTCGATGCAGGGGTGGTTTATTCACCGTCCCGTAATATCTATCTCGGTTCAACCCTGCTCAATTTAGGGCCGCCGCGCCGGTTCATCGACCGCTGGGAACCGTTACCGACCAATCTCCGGGCGGGCGTAGCAATAAAAATTCCAGTCACCAAAAACCATCTGCTGCTGGCATCTGACCTTTCGCTTTATCCGGACGCTGAGCCGACCCTGTCAATCGGAGGCGAGCTCTATCTCTGGTTGGGTCAAGGGATACAGAAAACACTGTCCCAGTCCTATTCCGCCCTGACCGTGCGCGCAGGATACAAATCCGGTTACCACTATTTGGGGAGTTGGAGCGGATTTTCGGTTGGTCTGGGTTATGAGTATGCACTGGGAGCAGGATTGTACTTTGCGATTGATGCACTCTATCTTTCGTACGGCTATCTGGGAAGCTCGGAGCGGCTCTCGGTTTCGTTACGCTTTGAGCCGGTAACCAAAACCCGGCCCAGTCGACGCCATGTGCGTTAAATTAAAAAATAAACATGAGGAGGAATGATGAACAAAATTAAAACCCTCTGTTTTGTGGTTGTGGGAATGATGCTCGTAACCGGCTGCAAGATGGCGCGGACGAGCATCGTCCCGAACGTGATGAATGCCACGATCGATGTTGCGCGTTCAATTGCGGAGAAACACGGATTTCTATTGATTATCAGCGAAGAATTGGAATCGGATGATGTCGAGAAGGGGCTGATTTGCAAACAGGCTCCGCTTCCTGGGTCGGTTTTGAATAAAGGGGCGGCGCTCACGGTCGCGGTAAGCAAAGGGAGTTCGAAGGTGGTCGTTCCGGATCTGAAAGGGTTTTCATTACCCGATGCCGAGGTGGAATTTTTTCGACTCCGATTAAAATTAGGCGACATCGACAGTCTTTATTCGGATGATGTGGATGCAGGCCGGGTAATCGTATCCCATCCATTGGCAAATTCAAAAGTGGAGAAAGGAACGGTCGTTGACGTCATCTTGAGTATCGGCCCGGAACCAGAATCGCCGATCGAACTCGAGTCAAAACCCGAGGTCAAATCAGGAGCAGAATCTACGCCCGAATCGGAGTTTGAGATTACGGTTCCGAAGTTGACGGGGATAAGCCTGGCCAAAGCTCAACTTGCAATCAAAGATGCCGGACTGACGGTCGGTAAAATCAGCTATCGAATAACGGGTGAATATTATGCAGGCACGGTGATGGGGCAAAATCCGAAAGTCGGTGAAAAAGTAAAAAAAGGAAGTAGCATCGATCTGACCGTGGCGAGCGAATTCAAACGTAAGGTGCCGCGGTGTTTTAAATGGTGGTAAAGCCCAACATATTGTGGTTATTGGGGTTAGCCACTCAAGATATAGTATTTATAACAAAGCTGAAAAAATAAAAAAAAGCTTGACAGGAGTGGATGGATATGGATAATTTAAGCTACTTAAACTAAGGAGGCGGAAAGATGAAGCGACTGTTAGTCTCAGTATTACCAATCCTCATTCTGGCAGTGCTGATTATTGGCTGCCCAAAGAAGGAAGAGGAGAAGGTGATTGCGCCGAATCTCCTGAGCACCACTATTGATGGCGCCCGGTTGATTGCCGAGAATTCCCAACTGCTGTTAGTGGTGATCGGAGAAGAGGAATCGGATAAGGCACCGGAAGGCTTAATCGTAAAGCAAACACCGATGGCTGGCTCGGTTCTAAAAAAAGGATCGAATCTCAATGTCGTCCTGAGCAAAGGTCCAGGACCGGTGGTGCGGATTATCCCGGTTCTAAAAGGGATGACCTTCCAGGATGGCGTAGCGACGCTGGAGAAACTCGGTTTGAAACTGGGTGATGTCGACAGCATCTTCTCAGACCAGGTCGTTGCTGGTAATGTGGTTGAGAGCGACCCACCGCGCGGCACTGAAGTTGCCATTGGTTCTTCGGTTGACCTGTTCGTGAGCGGCGGTAAAACACCGGTTCCAGCACCCAGGGTTGCAGTTCCCAGACTTATTGGTGTAAAAGTGGGACGCGCCAAGGCGATCTTGAAAAATCTGGGACTGGAAGTAGGCAACATATCCTACCAGGTTTCTACCGAGTACTACGAAGGTAATGTGATTGGCCAAAGGCCTGCGGCCGGGACTGAGGTTCCGAAAGGAACTCCGGTCTCATTAGTGGTTTCGACGGTACTGTACTAATCTCTTTTGAAGGAGGAGAAATGAGATATCTGAAACTTGGCTTCGTAATTCTTTTGCTTGCAGGGTGTGCCAAAAAGGGTGATTATCAATACAAGTATGGCTACCAATATGAATACGAAGCAAAGAAAATACCCCAGTCAGTATTGAGTGGTCGGGTTATCGGTGCCCAAACCCATATGACATTACGGACGATGGTAACCTTCCCGGGCACGACTCTTGCAGCAATTGAGACGAATGATGACGGCGTGTTCACGACTACCATTCCTTCCGGAACCTATCTCGTTAAGGCAGAGGCCGAGGGGTTTGAATCCCAGACCTTGCCGGTGGTTTTAGGCGAAGGTGAAGGCCGGACGCTCGAATTCGTTCTCTACCATAAAGAGCCGCCGAAGGAAATGAAGGTCATGAAAGAAATGAAAATGATGATGATGCGTAATACGGAATGCGAACGGGAGCGTCGCTAACACCGGGAGGAATCATGAGACCACTCATTAGCCTGATTCTGCTTTTCGGCGTTGCGGTTTTTCTCTCGTGCTCGACTCAGTATACGGCGACCGGTGGGTATAAGTATCACTTTAAACAGATGCCCTATTCGGTCATTTCCGGTAGGGTGCTGTCGGTTGAAAACGACGCACCGGTTCCGGCGCGGGTTTCTTTCCCCGGAACTGTACTCCAATCGATCGAGTGTGACCGATACGGGGTTTTCGTCGCGACCGTTCCGCCCGGCACCTATCTCGTGAAGATCGATGCCCCGGATTATTTTACCGAAACCTTCCCGGTTATTTTAGCCGAAGGCAAGAGTCAGACCCAGGAGTTTCTGCTCCGACCCCGGTGTTGGGAGCAAGAAAAAGACGGTTGCTGGGGTCAAACGGACCAATGCGGGGATGTAATATACTTTGACCCGGGCAGCAGTTATATTAAAGGCGAATTCTTACCGGTATTAGATCATGCGGCGATGGTCATCAGGACGACAGCGCCGGCGTTGGTTGAGATTCGTGGTTTTACTGACAGTGTCGGTGATCAATTCACCAATCAGTTTCTCTCTCAACAACGAGCGGAAGCGGTAAAATGTTACCTGATTCAACGTGGCGTTGATCCAGAGCGGTTGGTGGTAAAAGGCTTTGGTGAATACCCCTCGATGTATGACAATCGGACCCATTCCGGAAAGATTATGAACCGACGGGTGGAACTGGCATTTATCGGTTTCTAAGAAACTTTTCCCGATAAAAAACCGCCAGGCTTGTCCTGGCGGTTTTTTTTAACCACATTTAACCACGGATAAACACAAATGATAGTTTTACCACTGAAGACACGGATGACACGGAAGGTGTGAGCAGAGGGGAGAAAAAGTAACCACAGATATACACGGATAGATAGGGATGAACGCAGATAAACAAGAATAATCACGGATGGCACAGAAAAGAAAATCGAACCATCGCTGGGCTGTCTTGACAGCGCTAGAAGTCCCGGGTATAAGAGTGGTATGAAGGAGCTGGTGCTGGCGGTTTTGCTTTCCTCGGCGATTGGGTTTGGGCAATTGGAGTGGTCAGAACCCACCTCTCTCTGGTCCGACACCATTCATGTCCAGAATCACAATATTATTGAAACGCCGGATGGAAAAATATTAGCGGCATGGGCACTATCCTATCCTAATGATTATCAAACAGATTCGACGAAGGTATTTCTCCGTGTTTATGATGGGCAGCAGTGGTCTCCTCTGGTTGGAAATAGGCTGACTCTTCCACTTTCATTCAATTCCCCATTTCCTCTGGGATTAGATAAGATTGGAAATCTCTGGACAATCGGGATGGTTGACACTTCCGTGTATGCGCTATGCTCGGACGGGGACACATGGTCCGAGCCAGAATGGATATGGGATGCTCAGGGATTACCCCCGAGGCTGATTGATGATACAAAAGGAAAACTCTGGGCGGTACTGAACCGGTGGACCGATTCGTCTTATTTCCACATAACCCACCGCGACAGTGCCGGATGGTCTTTTCCGGAGCTTTGGGCGCAGACCGAGTGGTGTATGGGTGGTGGTGATTTCTGGCTCGTCGGCAATCCGGATTATCCGCCGTTGTTGGTCTGGGGAGGATTGGAGCTGGTGTGGTTCAAGTTTCCATACTACAAAGAGGTTCTCATTCCGTATGCACATACCTGCCAGCCGGTACGTGGGATGGGCGACCTCGATGACCAGGTTTGGTTCTTCTTTCAATTGGAGTTCGATAGCTTAACCATCGTAATCCATTCCCAAGGCCCGCAACGGATTACCGATACCGTCTTTCCATCTTCCCGGTGGTATCATTTGAGCTGCTGCAATGATAGTAACGGTACAATCTGGGTCTCGAGCGCGCAGGATACCGGCAGTCTTTGCCATATCGTTTTCCGTTCCTATGACCCGACGATGGGAAAGTGGTCGGCTATTGTTGAATATAACCCCATGCCGAACTGGTCGGAATACAACCCGGTTTTGCTGGCAACCCGCGATAAGCTCTGGATGGTGTGGAATGGCGATAGTGGTACTGCTCGACGAATCTACGTTTCCTATGCCGATCTGCCGGTTTCAATTACCGAGTCATTGCCTGCGTGCAAAGAGGCAAGCTTGAGCATAACCCCCAATCCTGTTCGTGATAAGACGATAATCCGATTCACCTTACCCAGACGGGAATATTGCCGGCTGGTTATCTACGATCAAACGGGAAGAGTCAATACCGTTCTCGGTGAAGGCTGGCTTGCCGCAGGAGGTCATAGGTTTTTGTGGGAAAGAAAGCTCACGACCGCCGAGGTCTATTTTTGCTTCCTTGAAAGCACAAGCCACACGATGCAGGAAAAAATAGTGGTAATCGAATAGGAGGTGCATTCTGGCAGTATTGCTGTCGCTGGTGATGATTGGTGCAGGTGTTGAAAAGACTGAAATGGAGTTTAAAATCATTTTCCCGTCTCTGACCGGGACGGTGCTCGGCGAGGTTTACGATGCCCGGAGCCTTGCAGCCCTGTCCGCGTTCATTTTCTTCAGCGGGGATGATTCTGGAGATATCTTCGTCGATTCGAGCGGGGTATTTGCCTTGATAGGATTTCCGGTGGGAAATTATCGGTTCAGCTGCGCCTCACCCAATCGCGACTATACCGGTTTTGAAAAGGAGATTATCCTTTATTCGACCGATACCCTTCAATTGGAATTTCCGTTACTTGCAGCCGGCAGAATCCATTTTCCGCAAGGGAAAAAAGATATTGATTCTTCTTATCGGAGTGCCCTCGACAGCATCGGTCTCTATCTTTCCCAAAATCCAAAGTTGGTTCTCCAGATTAACGGTCATACCGATAATTCCCGAATCATTACCGAGGCGTTCCCTTCAAACCTGGCACTTTCGGTTGCTCGAACCGAAGAGGTCGAACAGTATTTGATTCGGAAATTCAAACTTCCGGGCGAGCGATTTATCACTCACGGTTTTGGCGAGACCGAGCCCATTGCCGGTAACGAAACCGAGGAGGGTAAAGCGGAGAACCGGCGGGTGGAATTTAAGTTCATTGCCGCGTGGGAAAAACGTTGAGACAAAGTGATTACCTGCAGAGCGCACGAATTATCCCGAGAAGGACATTCGTGGTTTTTAATCGGCCTGCACTGCCGGTTTTTTATGTTCTTAAAAGATTTCTCTTGACAGGCTGGCAGGTTCCTTTAAGATGACTGGGCTGAGTCGCGGGCGTAGCTCACCTGGTAGAGCACGAGCTTCCCAAGCTCGGGGTCGCGGGTTCGAGCCCCGTCGCCCGCTTGGAAGCGCCGGGTCTCGACGAAGTATCGAAACGAGCCCCGTCGCCCGCTTAATTGCTTAAGGTTATATTAAGGAGGGCAATTGATGACGAAATTACTTTGTGTTTTAGGATTGGTCGGTAGTGTCGTTGCGGAAAGTTCCATTGATTGGTCGACGCTGGCCGTCCGGGTGACGGTGCCGAATCAGCCGGTAGAGGCAGAACCGGTAAAAGAGATTTTAGCGGCGAGTATCTTTGATGCATTAAAGCCGGTCTGTTTTGACGAAGAGATGACGGTGGAGGAGTTCTGGTCCAGGAATCCAATGGTCAGGTCAAAGGTTGGACAGTTTTCGATCTTCCCTAAAAAAGTGCAGACCCGCTATCTTTCCGACGGCTCAGCCGAACAGGAGTACGAAATTTCTCTGACCGGTCCTCTTTTGGAAGGGTTGATACCCCAGGTCGGTGAGGGAAAACCATTAACCCCGATGTGCTGCCCAATTTGTAAACGACCCTGGTCCGAAGGTGAGCCGGTCCCGCCCGGCATCAGCCTGGTTCCCCAGGAAGATAAGCATCCGATTCCGTATACCGGAGTTTTGATCGATGCCCGGGGATTGGGTTCCAACCCGGCGTTCTTTCCTAAAATTATTAATGAAGATGGAGCAGAGGCATACGGTTTAAGTTTCGTTTTACGGCCGTATGCAGTCGAACGCGGACTTTTGAGTTATGTGTCTTCAACCCAGGAGGCGTACCAGTCAGACCGCTTGGGCATGAATCCGTTGCGGATTACTGCTCTCCGGGCGAAGGGCAGAAACCGGACTGACTTCGTGATTTCTAATCCTGATGCGCAGAAGCTTCACAGCTCCCAGTGGAACCTGCGGCTTTTGGAGCGCTGTCAGGTGGTCGTGCTCGTCGACCGGTAACTCATTTACTGTTAGCAACAACCAAACGGTTCGACTGATAATGAAATATCCGAAGTATTTTTTTATTTCCGACTGCCATTTCCGAACCTCAACCGAAGACAACCACCGTATTTCAGTGTTACTCGAATTCTTTGGCACCATTAAACACCAGGCTCGCGGTCTCTTCGTGCTCGGTGACCTTTTTGAGTTCGGGTTCGAATATCGGCGAGTGATTCCAAAAAGCCTGTTTCGGGTTTTGAGCGGGCTCTCGGATTTGGTGAGGGCGAAGGTCCCGGTCTACTATCTTAAAGGTAACCATGACCTCTGGCTGGGCGGTTTTTTGACCGAGCTGGGAATTTCTGTTCTTGAGTCGCCGGTCATCCTCCGCCTCGATGGCAAGCTGGTATTTATGAGCCATGGTGATGAGGCCGACACCAGTTTCGGTCAGCGATTATCACAAAAAATCTTCAAAAATCGGTTTAATATTTTCTGTTTTTCTCTGCTCCATCCTGACCTGGGCATCAAATTCGCCGAATCGCTTGCCCGGCTCAACCGAAGACGCTCGGTACAACGGGAACAGGTGCTGGAGGATTACGCCCAAATAAAAATCGATCAAGGGCAGGAACTGGTGGTGCTCGGTCACATCCACAACCCGGTGTTGAAGCGGCTCGGGTCAGGGTATTATCTCAATACCGGCGACTGGATTGTCAACTTTAGCTACGGGGTGCTCGAGCAGGGCGTGCCGCGGATTGAGCGGTTTACCCCGCACCTTTGTTGAAGACTTGTCATTGTTAACCGGTTGATTTACCTCCTCCATAAATCATTTATCTCGGTTCTAAAGGTACGGCTTATGAAGGAGCGGGGCTTATCAATCATTCCCCGACAATCTTAATCTGTTGGGGGGAATCTAAGATGACCTCCAGTCCGTACTGGGGGTGGTCTTTTATCTCGCCGATTAGGATCACCGTCTTGCCTTCGAGTTTGAGAGGGTCAATGCCGGCGTTCAAGAAACCGTCGATCGCCGAGCTGAAGATTACCCCGGTGAATGCCTCCCGCTCCCGTCCAAAATCCAGGAAGTAGGTATCGCTTCGTTTTGATTTCGAAGCCCGATAGACCTGGCCTTTGACTGCTGCCTGTTCGCCGGCATGCCGTCGGAGGTTTACCAAATCATTTGCCGTAATCAGGAGTTTCGGTTGGGGCAGTGCTCCGGGCACAACCTCGGTCATCGGCGTAGACCGGTCGTAGAGTTGGCGGAAGCGCCGGTTATAGCTTTTGATCAGAGCCGGTGCATTTTTAATTACCAGCAGATTTTCATCGTTGAATTGTTCGGCCGAGGCGGTCCAGTTATAAGAACCGGTGGCAAGGACGGTATTGTCAATGATTGCGAATTTATTGTGCATCTTCCCCTGGGGTTCGCCTGAGCCGCGCAGATGGGATTGGTCGATGCGGACGTCAATGCCGTTATTTTTTAGAAATTCGTCCTTGGAAAATGGGTCGTTGGCGAATTCACCGTCCAGCACGACTGCCACCGGAACCCGCCGTTCCCGGGCTCGAACCAGAGCCTGGGCAAGCTCGCGGCTGGTAAATGCGTACATTGCGACCTTGATTTCCTTTTTGGCTTGGTCGAGTTGGGTTACGAGCGCACCCAACGCACCGCCGTTGGGGCTGAAGCGGACCTCCACTTCCTGCCCGCCTCGCTGGCAAAATAATACAACCAGGCAGAAAAAAATCAGTTTTTTCATGCCACCTCCTCGAGCCAGATTATAAAACATTTTTCGATGATTGCAAGCCTTTTTTATGGCACGAACATTCGTTCTGCCAAAGCCACTTCCGTTCGATAACGGGCAACCGGGTGAGAGGCGGGTGAGAACCGAGAGTAACATTATTACTTGAATCCCGACACAACCACGAATTCGCCTCGGAACGAGGCGAAATATTGGTATTACCCAAAATTCAATTTTCACCAATGAGGTGGAAAACAAAGAATAGGTTGGTCTCGTTTCACTCCACCTACTCATGGAGTTTGGTGTCCCTTCGCTCCACCTACTCTTTGAGTTTCGTGGTTCCTTATCGCCGGATTTGGGTTATTATTTTTTAAAATACGGGTTTCAGAACTGAGCCTATTTTCGAGACTTCTGAAAAAGTCATTTTTAACCACAAAGGACATTCCCCATTAGATATACGGTATGAAGTAAATTAAATCAGGTAATCTAATGGGGCACGCACACAAAGGAAAAGACTTGAAAAATTAATGAATTATAAGAATTCTTTCTTTGTGCTCTTTGTGTGCTTTGTGGTAAAATTTATTTTTTCGTGGCTCTCGTTTCAATAGCTTGACACCGCTGCCGGTTTTGGGTATATTCGTCACATGATTAAGATAAAGATTGGAAGCAATACCTTTGAGTTTGAATCCGGCATCCGGGTATCGGAGATTGTCAAGGATGGTTCGGCATTTGCTGCCCGGTTCAACGGACGGTCGGTGGATTTGAGCGCCGTCCTGCACGAGGATGGAGAACTCGTTCCGCTCGGCTTTGAGAGCGAAGAGGGGAAGCAGGTTTTCTGGCATTCGGCGGCACACGTCCTGGCTCAGGCGGTGAAAGAGCTGTTTCCCCAGGCAAAGCTTGCGATCGGGCCGGCGATTGAAAACGGTTTTTACTATGACTTTGACGTTGAAAAACCTTTTAGCGAAGATGATTTAAAAAAAATTGAAGGGAAGATGCAGCAGCTTGTTGCGCTCGACCTGCCCATCAGCCACCTTCTTACCTTGAAGTCGGACATTACCGGCTATTTTAAGAAGCAGGGTGAAGATTACAAGGTTGAACTCTTAGCCGACATTCCCGATGAAGAGGTCTCGGTCTACCAGCAGGGCGATTTTATCGACCTGTGCCGTGGTCCCCACCTTCCCCGGACCGGGCTGATCCGGGCGTTCAAACTCCTTTCGGTCGCCGGAGCCTACTGGCGGGGCGATGAGCATAACCGGATGCTCGGGCGGATCTACGGCATCGCCTTCCCCACCCCGGAGATGCTCGAACTGTATCTTGTCCGCCTGGAAGAAGCGAAGCGCCGCGACCACCGAAAATTAGGGGCGACTCTTGGGATTTTTTCGATTTTTGATGAAGCCGGAGCCGGCCTGGCATTTTATCAGCCGAAAGGCGCGATTCTCAAGAAGGTGGTGGAAGAGTACTGGGATGCCGAGCATCGCAAACGGGGCTACCAGATTGTTTCTACTCCCCATATTGCCCATTCGAAGCTCTTTCGAATTTCCGGCCACTATGATTTTTATCTCGAAAATATGTATACCCTACTGGTGGAGGACGATGAGTATGTCTTAAAGCCGATGAACTGTCCGGGCCATATGCTCATCTATAAGTCGGCGATTCGGAGCTATCGCGATTTGCCGTTACGGATTGCGGAGTTGGGAACCGTCTACCGGAATGAGCGCTCGGGTGTGCTGCACGGTCTTTTGCGGGTGCGGGGTTTTACGATTGATGATGCCCATATCTTTTGCATGCCGGAGCAGATCAAAGACGAGGTGCGGGGTGTCGTTGAATTTGCCGTCAAGGTTCTTGCCGATTTCGGATTTAAAAACTATCGGGTTGAGCTTTCGCTCCGTGACCCCCACGAGAAAAGCCGCTATATGGGCAGCGACGAAGACTGGTCAATGGTTGAAGGTATTTTACGAACGGTCCTGGAAGGTCTTTCGATACCTTATCGGCCGGTGGAAGGAGAAGCGGTTTTTTACGGCCCGAAAATCGACATCAAACTTTTAGATGCTTTAGACCGACCGTGGCAGGCTTCGACCGTTCAGTTCGATTTCAATCTTCCCAAGCGCTTCGACCTTTCCTATATGGGTAAGGACGGCCAGCACCACCCGGTCTACATTGTCCATCGTGCGATATTAGGGTCGGTTGAGCGTTTTATCGGTGCGCTCTTGGAGCACTACGGCGGCGCGCTGCCGGTCTGGCTTTCGCCGTACCAGGCGGTTGTTATTTCGATTACCGAAGCCGAGACCGAATATGCCGCGGCGGTGGCACAAAAAATGATTGATGGCGGAGTGCGGGCGATTACCGATTTCCGCAATGAGAAGGTCGGTTATAAAATCTCAGAGGCAGAACGGGAAAAGATTCCCTATATGGTCATCATCGGCAAGAAGGAACTGGAACGCGGGTCCGTATCTTTGCGGAAACGGGGAATCGGGGATATGGGCGAGAAGACTATCAATGAGGTGCTCAGTGAGATTCGGACCGAAACTCTAAACAGGAGATAACTATAAAAGATCGGACAAGAGTAAACGAGGATATTAAGGTGCCATATGTGCGGGTTATTAGCTCGGAGAAAAAGCAAATTGGAATTATGCCGATGCGCGATGCGCTTAATTTGGCGCGCCGCCAGAACCTGGATCTGGTTGAGGTTTCATCCCAGTCCGACCCGCCGGTCTGCCGAATTATGGACTACGGCCGGTATGTTTATGCTCAGCGTGTGAAGGAAAAGGAATCGAAGAAAAAACAGCATGCGGTCAGTGTCCGCCAGATGCGATTTTCGATGAAGATTGACGAGCACGATTACCAAACCAAACTCCGGAAGATGCGGGAGCTGTTGGCGGACCGGGACCGGGTTAAGGTTCTGATGACTCTGCGCGGCCGAGAGATTCTCCATAAGCATCGGGCGTTGGCGATGATTGACCGACTTGCCTCGGATTTGGAAGCGGAGGCGAGTTTGGAAGGACCACCCAAGATCGAAGGTGAGTCGCGGCTGACGATTCAGGTGCTCTTTCTACCTAAATAAATTAGGGAGGGACATTGCCGAAATTGAAAACAAAACGAGCAGTTGCCAAACGGTTCAAGATTACCGCAAAAGGAAAAGTGCTTCGCAGTCGAGCGGGTAAGAGCCACATCCTCGTTACGAAGAATCGAAAGCGAAAACGGAGATTGAGGCAGTCGACGCTGGTCACGAGTGCTGCCCGCGAACACATTAAGCAATTGATACCCTACAAGTAAACGGGAGGTGATATGCCGCGAGTAAAAACCGGACCCTATACGCGCCGAAGGCGTAAGAAATGGTTAAAGCAGGCGAAAGGCTATTGGGGCGGCCGGCACCGTCTTTACAAGAGCGCACGCCATGCGGTCATGAAAGGACTGGTCTCCGCCTATCGGGAACGGAAGCGAAAAAAGCGGACCTATCGGGCGCTGTGGATTATTCGGATTAATGCCGCCCTCCGGCCTCATGACCTGGCGTATAACCGTTTTATCCATGGATTAAAACTCGCCAAGGTTGATTTAGACCGGAAGTTGCTCTCTGAGCTGGCGGTTAAAAATCCGGATGATTTTAGTCTGCTCGTTGCGTTAGCGAAAGAACAATTACACTAGACCGACCACCAGGAGCGCACGGATGCACGATCGGATAAAGCGTTTAGAGGCTGAGGCTCTGGCGTTTATAAAAAAGGCGGAAACGACTCAGGCGTTGGAGACTGCCCGGATTAAATATTTAGGTCGGAACGGAGAACTGGCAATGCTCATGAGCCAGCTGGGAAGTCTTTCCAAGGAAGAACGGCCAGAAATTGGTAAAATTGCCAACGAGGTCAAAAACCACCTTACCCTGCTCCTGGCTGAGAAAAAACGAGCTCTCACCGAGCAGGAGGCAACGCCGACCGCAAAAACCGATGTTACGATGCCCGGGCGACGGCTCTGGCTGGGCAGAAAACACCCCATCACCCAGACGATGGATGAAATTTTAGCCATTTTCTTTGGAATGGGTTTCAAGGAGGAGCTGGGTCCGGAGATTGAGACCGACTGGTATAATTTCGAGGCATTGAATATTCCCCCGGACCATCCGGCTCGGGATATGTTCCAGAGTTTCTTTTTTGATGAGACGACCCTGTTGCGTTCTCATACGTCGCCGGTCCAGATTCGGGTGATGGAACGACAGCAGCCGCCGGTGAGAATCGTTGCGCCCGGTCGCGTTTTCCGCTATGACCCGTTCGACGCCTCGCATTCGCCGGTATTCTATCAGGTTGAGGGGCTGTATGTCGATGAAGGTGTTTCGTTCGCCGACCTGAAAGGAACCCTTGAGGTCTTCTGTCAGAAGATGTTCGGTGAGGGGGTGAAGGTTCGATTCTCGCCGTCCTACTTCCCGTTTACCGAGCCGTCGGCTGAGGTAGCGATATCGTGCGGCATCTGTGAAGGCACTGGCTGTCCGGTCTGCAAAAATTCCGGCTGGGTGGAAATTCTGGGCTGCGGCATGGTCCATCCGAAAGTCTTAGAGAATGTGAAGTATGATTCGGGAAAATATACCGGTTACGCCTTCGGAATGGGGGTGGAGCGGGTTGCGATGATCAAATACCGGATTGACGATATCCGGTTATTCTACGAAAACGATTTGCGGTTTTTGGAACAGTTTTAGAAACGCGGAAATGCACTGATATCGACACGGATTGACGCGGAGTAACGCCGAGGTTACCGTCAGAGCGGTCGGATTTATCCGACCTTTTTTATTCGGGTTTTTAAATTTTAGATTTAAATATTGTTTAGAATTTAGTGTTTAGGATTTAGGAATTAAAGAAGAATCGGGGCGACTGGATTTGAACCAGCGACCCCCAGCACCCCAAGCTGGTGCGCTATCCAACTGCGCTACGCCCCGATGGGAAAGTTTAGTGAAACTAATGTGCTTGTCAAGAAAAGCGAATAGAGAACACTGGATAATGTGATAACTTTTTAAATTTCATACTTCATCGAGTATTATTCTTGAAAGTCCTGTTAAAAGCTTTGTGGTTCAATGTTTTCCCTGAACCGGAGAGGGTTGACAGAGAAATTTTCAGGTTTAGAATGACTAATCAATGAAAGATGAAAAGGTCAAAGAATGGCGAAAAATCGGGATTGCGATGTCGGCAAGCTGGGTGGTTGCGGCATCGATTCTGGTTGGAGCCGGTCTGGGGTATCTCCTGGACAGAATATTCAAAACCTGGCCTTGGCTCTTCATCGTGATGCTCATCTTAGGAATCGGTGCCGGCATTTACAATCTGGTGAAATCTTTACTGCAGCTCCAATGATTGAAGACCCGACCGTTCTCTCCCGGATTGTGCTCTGCCGTTCAGCCATTATCTTCGGCCTGGCTGCGGTTCCGCTCCTCGTTTTGCAGGAGTTCCGGCTGCTCTTAGGACTCTTCGCCGGAACCGTCCTCGCCCTGGTTAATTTTTCCCTCCTCAAGCTCCCTTTTTCGTTCCTCTTGGGTCTTCCGTCTTCCGGTTCACGTCCAACCAAGGTTGTTCTGCCCATCGTTCTTTCGCTCGTCCGCTTTGCGCTGGTGGCAGTGGGAATTTTCTTTTTGATTCGCTGGCGACTTTTGAATGTCGTGGGAATATTTTTAGGAGTAACCGTCCCGCTCATCGCCATTTCATCACTGTTAGTATTTAAATGGTCGTGGAAATGGAAGGTCTGAAAGCACCGTTAGAGTTCTGGCTGCCCTTTCCCGGTCTTGCCCGGGACAGTGCTATCATCTTTACCAACACCCTGATTGTGATGGCGATCATTTTTCTATTTACGGTGCTGGTGACCCGGCGTTTGAAAATGAGACCCGGCCGACGCCAGATTCTGTTAGAATCGGCGTGGAACTGGCTCGATGGTATCATGAAAAGCTCGGTCGGGCAAGCCGGCTCACGGTATTTGCCCCTGATTGTTTCGCTTTTCCTCTTCATCCTAATTTCTAATTTAATCGGGCTTATCCCGGGTTTTGTTTCGCCGACCAGCAATATCAATACCAACCTCGCGTTAGCGATTATCGTGGTCTTCATTGCCACGCCCTATGTCGGTATCCGCACTACCGGTCTCAAAGGTTATTTAAAACATAAAGCCGGTCCGATACCGCTCTTGTCGCCGTTCGTTTTTATCTTTGAGACGATTGGCGAGCTGGCACGACCGATATCACTCACCATCCGGTTGTTCACCAATATCAAATCGGGCGACATTCTGATCATGACTCTGATTGTCGTTGCACTGGGAATGCCGTATAATATACTCATTCCGGTTTTAAGCCTCATCGCCCTGGCATTCGGCTTGTTCGTCTCTTTCATCCAGGCGTATGTCTTCGCCTTTCTATCGATCATCTATTTTTCTTTAGCAGTCGGGAATGAATAAAAATCGAATAACACGAATGATAACGAATTCCTCGAATACTATTCGTACTATTCGTTGCCATTCGATTCATTCGTGGAAAAAACAGGAGGTATCATGAAAAAAATATTCTGGCTGACGGTGGTCTTGACGAGCGGGCTCTTTGCTCAGGGCACGACTTCAGGCGCCGAAGGTAAAGCGACTTTTTTCACCTATCTGGTCGCACTCTCGATCATCGGAATGGCGATAACTGCGGTGGGGGTGGCATTTGCCCAATCGCGGGCGGCGGTCAAAGCTCTGGAGGGAGTAGCCCGGCAGCCGGAATCGGCAGGCCGGCTGATGACCCAGATGCTTATCGCCCTCGTTTTTATGGAGACCTTAGCGATCTACGCTCTGTTAGTCGTCTTCCTGCTCATATTCGTTAACCCGTTTGTAAAATACTTTATTTAAGCTATGCTCGAGATTCATCCTACGCTCCTGCTCTACCAGGGCATCATCTTTATCATTTTTGTCTATCTGATGTACCGGTTCGTCTACCGGCCTTTGGCAAAGATGATTCAGGACCGCAGGGTCTATATTGAGTCGACCATCAATAAGGCAGAAGCAGAGAAAGCCGAAGCCGACCGGGCCCGGGTCGAATACGACAACCGGCTGGCGGGCATCGAAGGCGAACGGAAACAGATTGTCGAAACCGCCCTCACCGATGGGAATCGAGTCAAGGAAGAAATCGTTGCGGCGGCTCGGGAAGAGGCGAATCGGGTGGTGGAGAAGGCGCGTCTGGCGATTGACAAAGAACGGCGACTGGCGGTGCGGGAAGCAAAAGCCGACCTTGGTGCGATTGCCATCCAGGTCGTCAAGAAGTTCTTAAAGAAGGGGATGAATAAAAAAGCGGAGCAAAACCTCATCTCCTCGATCGCCCAGGACCTCGGGAGCAGACGGTGGAAGAAATAACGATTGCCAAGCGCTATGCCGAAGCGCTGTTTTTGTTGGCACAAAAACATAGGATCACCCGGCGGGTTGCCCAGGATCTACGTCATATGGAGCATCATTTCAAGGCGCTGCCCGAGATGCGCAGCCTGCTCTGCGACCTTGATGCGCCGGTCGAGAGCCGGCGGGCATATCTCTACCGGTTCTTTCCAGTTCGGGCGACGCGGTTGGTTAAAAACTTCTATAATCTGCTCCTTGACCAGGAACGCTGCCATCTGATCGAGGAAATCAATCAGGAGTATTACCTGTTGTGGAAAGAGACCGCGGGCGAACTCCGGGTCGAAGTCGAGAGCCGATTTCCGTTAACGAAAACTTCGCGCCAAAAGCTCAAGCGGGCGCTCGCCCGGTTTACTCAAGAAAAAGTTGAGTTCCGCGAACGGGTGGTGAAAAATCTGATCGGCGGCGTGCGGTTCCGACTGGGAGACACGGTCATCGATTACAGCATCGCCGGTGAGCTCGAACGATTAGAGCGCCATCTGGCCGGTTAGAGGAGGCAAAGCGACCCTATGATCGTCAACCCAGCGGGCGCAGTGCAACTGCCATGTCTTATTCGATGTATTTACTATCATTTGAAGAATTCGGTTTTACTTTTTAACCAAAGGAGGTTCAGCGGTGCGCATACACCATCAGGAGATTAGCTCCGTCCTGAAAGCAGATATTGAAGAATACGAAGCGAAATTGGAGGTCGTTGAAACCGGAACCGTGGTTCAGGTCGGTGACGGTATTGCCCGGGTGCACGGCTTGCGGGGCGCAATGCTTTCGGAAATGATTCTTTTTCCCAATAACGTGTACGGTTTGGTGTTGAATCTCGAGGAAGATACGGTCGGCTGCATCCTGCTGGGTGATGACCGGCTGGTTGAGGATGGCGATGAAGCGAAATCGACCGGCCGAATTTTAGAAGTGCCGGTTGGAGCCGAGCTTTTGGGTCGGGTGGTTAACCCTTTGGGTGAGCCGCTGGACGAAAAGGGCAAGCTGGAAATAAAACGGTATCGGCCGATTGAAGAGCGGGCGCCGTCAGTTGTTTTCCGTCAGCCGGTGAAAGAGCCGGTGCAGACCGGCATCAAGGCGATCGATGCGATGATTCCGATCGGCCGGGGTCAGCGCGAGCTCATCCTGAGCGACCGGGGGCTGGGTAAGACCGCAATTCTCGTCGATACGATCATCAATCAGAAAGGGAAAAACCTCTACTGCATCTACTGCGCGATCGGTCAAAAAGAGGCGACGGTCGCCAGGGTGATAAAGGTCCTGGAGGAAGCGGGGGCACTGGACTATACGATCGTGATGGTTGCCGGAGCGTCGGACCCGGCATCGCTCCAGTTTATCGCACCCTACGCTGCCTGCGCGATGGGCGAAGAGTTTCGAGACCAGGGAAAGCACGCACTCGTGGTGTATGATGACCTGACCAAACACGCCTGGGCGTATCGCCAGCTCTCACTGTTGTTACGGCGGCCGCCGGGCCGGGAAGCCTATCCCGGTGATATTTTCTATCTCCATGCCCGGCTACTGGAACGGGCGGCAAAACTCGCGGATGAGCACGGCGGCGGTTCGTTGACGGCAATACCGGTGATTGAGACCCAGGCCGGTGATATCACCTCGTATATACCGACCAATGTCATATCGATTACCGACGGACAGATCTATATCGAACCCGGGTTGTTCTTTGCCGGGGTGCGACCGGCAATCAATGTCGGGTTGTCGGTGTCGCGGGTCGGCGGCAATGCCCAGATTCGAGCGATGCGCCACGTGGCGGGACGGCTGCGGCTCGATTTAGCCCAATTCCGGGATTTAGAAAGTTTTGTCCAGTTCGGTGCAGAGCTCGATAAGGCGACCCTGGACCAGGTGCGGCGGGGCAAGCGGCTGGTGGAGATTTTAAAACAGGACCAGTATGCACCGATGCCGGTGGAAGAACAGGTTATGGTCATCAATGCCGGGGTGTTGGGGTTTTTGGATACGCTGCCGGTAGAAACAATCAAGAAGTTCGAGCGGGAGTTTTTACAGTTCATGCGCGAACGCCACCGTGATATCGGAAAACGAATTGCCGAAACTGGAGATTTGGATTCCGAACTCCACGAGCAATTGAACCGGGCAACCCTGGAATTCAAGAATCAATTTATTCACAGTAACGGGATTGGAGTCGAAGGGAAAACTTCATAAAAGTGGATAAATTTATATTTTTCATTTTGCATTTTTCACTTTACATTGTGCCCTTGGCACCATGACGACCTTACGAGATATCCGGCGGCGAATTCGGAGCATCGACAAGATTCGCCAGATTACGAGGGCAATGAAGACGGTTTCCGCGGTCAAGCTGATGCGGGCGCAGGTTGCGTGCCAGCGGCTCAAACCCTATTCACAAAAACTGAGTGCGGTGATTGCAGACCTTTCGGCGCGAACCGCCGAACGATTTCATCCGTTACTCGCCGAACGACCGGACGTGAAACGGCTGCTCGCCGTCGTGCTGACCTCGGACCAGGGGCTGTGCGGTGCCTTCAACCACAATGTCGTCAATGCGACCGTTGAGTATATCGCCGCGCATTCGAATACCGCGATCGAGCTCTGGGCGATCGGCAAACGCGGACGCGATTTTTTGCAGCGGCAGGGCCATCCCATCAGCCGCGAGTACATCGGGTTTTACAAGACAATGGCTTTTAAAGATGCGGAAATTTTGAGCACGATGATCCAGCAGCGGTTTTTGGAAGGGTTGCTCGACGGCGCAGTTCTTATCTACAATGAGTTCAAGTCGGTTGGACAGCAGCGAGTCGTCCGGGAAGAGATTCTGCCGATTCGGGTCGGGACGGTCGTGCCGCAGTTTCCCGAATATCTGTATGAACCGGACCCGGTTTCGGTTTTGGACCGGGTAGTGCCGATGTATCTCAATACCGAACTCTGGCGTGCGCTGTTGGAATCGGTGGCGTCGGAACATGCGGCACGGATGAATGCGATGGATATGGCTTCCCGGAATGCGTTCGATATGATTACTGATTTTACCCTGTTTTATAACAAAGCCCGGCAGGCGGCAATCACCAAGGAGCTCTCCGAGATCACCGGTGCCGCTGAGGGATTCCGGATGGTATGAGATGAGCAAGGATGTAATTGCAAAATTTAAAATGCAAAGTGCAAAATGAATAGTGAAAGAGACTAAGGAGGATGTTTGAAGAAGACGAAGAAGGAAGAGACGCATGCCGGCCGGATCGTTCAGATTATCGGCCCGGTAATTGATATCGAGTTTTCGCAAGTCGGTTTACCGCCGATTCGCAATGCGATCCGCATCGACCGGGAGCGGGTGCTTGCCGACCAGGGGCCGACGCTCGTGGTCGAGGTCGTTCAGCATTTGGGCGACAACCGGGCGCGTTGTATCTCGCTCGCGTCGACCGACGGGCTGAAACGGGGCATGGTGGCGTATGACCAGGGTGGACCGATCACGGTGCCGGTCGGCAAGGAAACGCTCGGTCGTTTAATCAATGTTGTCGGCGAGCCGATCGATGAGTTAGGACCGATCGCCACCAAGGAGCGCTGTCCGATTCATCGGCAACCCCCACCGCTTGAAGAACAGGAGACGAAGACCGAGCTCCTAGAAACCGGCTTGAAGGTAATCGACCTCGTCGCGCCGTTTCCCAAAGGGGGTAAGATTGGCATGTTCGGCGGAGCGGGTGTCGGTAAAACCATTCTGGTTGAAGAGATGATTCGCAATATTGCCATCGAGCACGGCGGGGTGTCGGTTTTTGCCGGTGTCGGTGAGCGAACCCGGGAAGGGAACGATCTCTGGCTTGAGATGAAAAAGCTCAAAGTGCTCGAAAAGACCGCAATGGTCTTCGGCCAGATGAACGAACCGCCCGGTGCGCGTTTCCGGGTCGGTTTAACCGGCGTAACCCTGGCTGAGTATTTCCGTGATGAAGTCGGACAGGATGTGCTTTTATTTATCGATAATATTTTTAGATTTATCCAGGCCGGTTCTGAGGTGTCCACCCTCTTAGGCAGGATGCCATCGGCGGTCGGCTATCAGCCGACGCTGGCTTCGGATATGGCAGAACTGGAAGAACGGATAACCTCGACCAAACGCGGCTCGATCACTTCGGTCCAGGCGATATTCGTGCCGGCGGACGATTACACCGACCCGGCACCGGTTGCGACCTTCGCCCATCTCGATGCAACCATCGCTTTATCCCGCTCGATTGTCGAATTGGGAATCTATCCGGCGGTCGACCCGCTGGTATCGACCTCGCGAATTCTGGACCCGCGCATCATCGGCGAGGAGCACCACACGGTCGCGCGTTCGGTCCAGCAGGTGCTCCAGCGCTATAAGGACCTGCAGGATATCATCGCGATTTTAGGGATGGAGGACCTGTCGGAGGAGGATAAGCAGGTCGTCGCCCGGGCACGCAAGATCCAGCGGTTTTTCTCCCAGCCGATGTTCGTTGCCGAAGAGTTTACCGGCCGCAAAGGACGGTATGTGTCGCTCGCCGAGACGATCCGGGGTTTCAAAGGGATTGTCGAAGGCAAATACGACAGTTTGCCGGAACAGGCGTTCTTTTTGGTCGGCACGATCGACGAAGCGGTGGAGCAAGGGAAGGAGTTGGGAAAGCAGTAGTGAGTAGCCAGCAACGAGTAGTGAGGGATGAGGAATGGAAACGGGTGAGAGCAGCGAGGAGCGAGTAGTGTGGAATGAAATGAAGGGAAAAGAAAACCAATTATTTTGAACAAGGAGGGAACTATGCAGATAATGAAGTTCGAGGACCTAAAAGTCTGGCAAAAGGCACATCAACTGGTGCTCGGGATTTATAGGATAACTAAAGATTATCCCCGGGAAGAAAAATTTGGGCTCGTTGCCCAGATGCGCAGAGCGGCAGTTTCCGTTCCGGCAAACATCGCCGAAGGGTTTAGAAAACGGGGCAAAAGGGATAAAGTAAATTTCTACAACATTGCTCAAGGCTCGCTGGATGAACTTTACTACTATATGATACTCTCAAAGGATTTGGATTATTTCCCTTCGCCTCTACCTACTCGCTACTCACAGCTAACGGCAGAAATCGAAGAGATAGCAAGAATGTTAGCGGGACTGATAAAGGCAGTAGTGAGGAATGAATAGCGAGAAACAGCAGCGAGGGATGATAAACAAGGGAAGAAGATTGAGTAGCGAGTATCGAGGTGTAGGTAATTTCCCCCTATGCCCCGTTACCGCCCCTACTATTTATTCATCTCAGTTTCCTCGCTACTCACCACTATCTACTCGCTTCTGTTTCTCCCTTTCTCGTTACTCACTACTCGTTACTCTCTACTTTCGTATCTTTCCTCCACCCTCCTCGCTCCTATCTACTCATTTCTATTTTTTCCCCCTCGTTACTCACTACTCGTTACTCTCTACTTTCGTATCTTTCCTCCTCACTACTCGCTACTATCTGCTCGCTTCTGGTTTCTTCCCTCCTCGCTCCTCGCTACCATCTACTCGCTACTATTAGCATGCCTTTCCTACTCGAATTCTTAACGCCCGACAAGGTTGTCCTGAGTGCTGCGGTCGAATCGGTCATCGCACCCGGCATCGAGGGATATTTTGGGGTTTTGCCCAAGCATACCTATTTTGTCACACCGCTAACAGCAGGGACAGTAAAAATAAAAAAAGACGGTTCAATTAGTTTTTATGAAATCTCGGGCGGATTGTGTGAGGTGACGCCGGAGAAGGTGGTCATCCTGGCATCGTCGGCAACCTTAAAAACCAGCCCAACGTGAGATGGCGGAATGGGTTCAAGCGGTGTTTTTCTCTCTTACTAATAAGGCCATAAACGTATAGACATCTACCGGAATTGTCATTCTGAACGAAGCGTAAGCGAAGTGAAGAATCTCGTCTCTTATCGGCTCGACAAACAAGATTCTTCGGCTTTCAGCCTCAGAATGACATTCAAAGAATAGTCTAAACTATTATGGACTCCCTTATAATTGTTTGATGTCAACAACTAAGGAGGCAGCGTGTTTATAAAAAAATACAAATCACTACTACTGGTGATGGCATTACTTGTAGTTGTGGTGCTATTAAGCTGCGCACCGGGCAATGCCCGCTGGAATCAAGAACTCGCCGCGGGTCACAAAGCTGGATTTTGGGCAGGGCTCTGGCACGGTTTGATAATCGTCATTACCTTTATTATCAGCCTGTTCAACAAAACCGTCGGCATCTACGAGGTTAATAATACCGGCTGGCATTACAATCTGGGATACCTGATTGGACTGCTCTTTTCATTGGGCGGCGGTATTCGGGCATCGACCCGGCGCTGGAAGAAAAAACCATCAACCAGCGAGGTGTAGCGGATTGTAGTATATTCAACATATTCGGTTCTCATTTACCAACCTGAGATGCGTAAAAAAAGGATATAAGATGAGGACGCTTTTGAAAGATAAAATATCAAAAGAAACCTTTTGGGAATTGTATGTCAATAAAAACCTTACAATAAAGGACATAGCAAATCTTTTTAACACCAACATAGTAACAGTAACGAGATTAAAAAAGAAATATAATATCGAAACCAAACTGGCGATTTTTTATAAAGATACACGAGCCCAAATGGTCAGTCCAGCTATGACGAAATCCATACGTAGAAGAAGGAAACAAGGCAGAATAAGTGATAAGCTCCCCGAAGCAATCCTTAAATATCTTTATTATGATTGCAATCTCTCCCTAGCTGATATAGGTCAGAAATTTGGCTGTTCTCGTATGTATATTATGAAACTTTGCAGACTCTACAATATCCCCCGTAGGTCTAAATCAAACGCCCGATTAGAGGCAGAGAAAAAGGGGAAAATAGCCGGGCAGACTTTCCATAACATCAACAAAAATTTCTTTAAAGAATGGTCTCCAGCCTCAGCGTGGGTTCTCGGCCTTTTATTCACTGATGGGCATATTAGTATTCATGGGTCAGGAAACTATGTAGTATCATTATCATCTATTGATTATTCTTTATTGCTTAATGTTAAAAACCTTATGAAATCTACTCATCCAATTAGAAGGGCTTCGAAAAAACAGCCAAATCTTTATACACTCCAATTTGCGAGAGATGAAATGGTTGCTGATTTAATGCGATTAGGTATGGTTCCACGTAAGAGCCTGGTGATCAAATTCCCAGAAATGCCGAAGGAATTTCATAGACATTTCATAAGAGGATGCTGGGATGGCGATGGTTCGGTCTTTTTTGATAAAAAAAACCCTAAATTTCTTAGAGCACATTATATAAGCGGTTCAAAGGATTTTATATATGAATTGGAAAAGATACTTCAAACTGAAGTCGGACTGCCTTCAAAAATGATATATCACCGGGATAAATACTATTATTTTCGATATGCTCGCGAAAATTCAATCAAGTTATTTCACTACCTTTACGATGATGTATCACCAGATATGTATCTTGACCGGAAATACAATAAATTTATTCAAGGCATTAATGCTTCTTCCTTTAAGCAACCCAGTTTATTTTTATCCCCATAAAGACCCTAAGTATAAGTTTCTTCCTTATTTACATATAGTTGCGGCACCCGGAGTGGTTCGCAAAGACAAACAGGATAAAAAAAATCCCACAGGGGTATCATATAGCACTGATTGGAGATTGTCGCTTATAACCCAACTGGTGAAGTTTTATGATATCTGGGGGCATCTTTCTGCAGCACTTCAGATGGAACTTGACAAACGGGGGTAGCGGAATAAGGTGGAAGAAAGGAGCTTACCGATGGCAGGTCCACGGAGGAGATTTACTCCAGAGCAGAAGGTTGAAATCTTACGAGCATCGAGAGGGGTCAGGTCTTGAATCTTGACATAAAGAGAACCTTTTGTTAAAATAAAATTCATGGCGCGGCCACTCAGAATAGAATATAGCGGGGCGGTATATCATATAACTTCGCGCGGGAATGCGCGAAAGCCGATCTTTAAAGACGACCAAGACCGTCACAATTTTCTTGCCGTTTTAAAGCTGGTTAATGAACGCTACCACTGGTTCTGTCATGCCTACTGCCTGATGGACAATCACTACCACCTCATAATCGAGACACCGGAAGGAAACCTCTCCCAGGGCATGAGACAGCTCAACGGGGTATATACGCAGACTTTTAATAAACGGCATCATCGGATTGGACATATCTTTCAAGGTAGATACAAAGCAATCCTTATCCAGAAGGAAAGCCATCTGCTTGAGGTTTCGCGATATGTAGTGCTGAATCCGGTAAGGGCGCGGGCGGTTCAAAGTCTAGAGGGATGGAGGTGGAGTAGTTACCACGGCACCGCAGGCTCCGGGAAGTCCCATGCCTGCCTGACTTCGGACTGGATATTAGGACAATTGGCAACAAGACGTGGGCAGGCGCAGGCGAAATACCGAGAATTTGTAAAAGCCGGTATCGGAGGAGAGCCGTTCTGGAATAAAGTTAAGGCGCAGAGTATCCTGGGTAAAGATGATTTTGTGGATCGGTTAACCGGTTATGTGAAGGGGTATGAGGATATAAAAGAGATTCCCAAAAGTCAACGATATATTGGCCGGCCTGGTATCGATGAATTATTTACCACCCGAGTCTTACAGGACAAACAAAAACGAAACCAAAGGATGAAAGAGGCGGTTATGAATTATGGTTACAGTCAGAAGGAGATTGCGGATCATCTAGGGATGCACTATTCAACGGTGAGCAAGTTGATTAAAATGCCAAAAAGCAAGACCTGACCCCCTGGAAGATTTTTTTGGGGAAAGAAGCCTATGAATACGGGAGCAGAGAATTATCCACACATCTGCCACAAACTGTAACTTGGTTGTATCACCCAGCGGCTATTAAATACTGGAACTCTGATATAAATAGAATTCAGAGGGACGAAGTAAAGCGGTGTTTAGACGTGTTATGATTCAGGCGGTATGGTATTAACTGCCCGTTTTCTAATAGACACCCCATATGGTTGCTCTATATCATTTCCCCTTCTCCGATTTTAACCTGTCCTCCGAACCACCCCTCCAAACGGATCATTTTCTTACACCGGTTGAGCTGTACGGAGAGGATGAAGGGGAGAGGGTATCTGTATAGCCCCAGCGTGAGAGAATAGGGGGGCTGGGCAGAAGACTGTGGACCTGAAGTTGACACGAATAAAAAACTTATTCTTGACAAACACAGTTTTTAACCTATGCTAAGATGCTATGAGCTATAAAAAGACAGATGAGAAAAAAGAACTGGC
>CAYHGV010000033.1:0-27925 GCA_964356135.1 uncultured bacterium | reverse complement strand
ATCTTTTTTATCGGCGATGCCAACGATAACGCGATCCCGATATCAAAATTATACTACTACCCGGGTGGTCCTTCGGGTTTTTCCGATGCGACCAAACAGCAGTTAGGACCCAAGGATTACAATATGAGCGGCGGACTTATCGCCGATTTCAATAACGACGGTGCGTTAGATGTTTTTGTCCACAATTGGATTCAGATGGTCGATTCAAGTGCGGTAGTCTGGGGACCGGATTTCACCCAGGTGACCCAGCTTCCCTGTAACCAGGACCACCACGGGATGTTTCGCGAGATAGGTAATAGCTACGATCGAAGCTATCTCGAAGACTATGTTTCTTCGATTTACGCTGCCGACACCGTCGTCAACTGGGATATGGTTTTCTGGACCGACAGCACGCCGGGCAAGTCTCGGATTGACATGTATGTGCGGACCGGGAACGCCCCGATTCCGGATGGTTCGTGGTCGGACTGGTATAAGATTCCGTATAAACCAGGACCGGTGCCGGATAGTCTGAACTCACGGTATATTCAATACCGGTCCGAGCTCGTCTATGCTACTCCTGCCCAGCTGCCGGTGCTCTACGAAGTGCGGATCACCTATAATCCAGAAATTATCGTTGAGCCGGATACGGTTGGATTTACCGACCCGGCGGTGGCGGTTGATTATAAGATGAGGGTCATCAATAAAGCAACCGGCATGGATACGATTGATATACTTCCCCCCCAGGGGATCCAACCGGGTTGGAACTGGGACCTCTTCGATGCACTCAACCAGAATCCGCTTCCCAATACCGATGGCGACCAGTATGCGGATGTGGGCGGGGTTGCTCCGAATGATACGGCGTATTTCTATTTGCGCGTAACGCCGTCAAGTTCGGCTCTGTCGGGGGATATCGATTCGGTTATCGTCTGGGGAGTTTCTACGAATAATACTACCGTTAAAGATTCTGCAATTGTTGTTACGATCATCCAACCGATTATTGAAGTGAAAATCGAACCGGACCAAGCCGATTCTACCGATCCGGGTGTGCCCAAAGATTACCAGTTATGGGTGACCAATCTTGGCAACGTGACCGAGACGATCGATCTTGTTCCTCGGGGCACGACTCCCAACTGGCAGGTGGAGCTGTTAGACTTAAATTATCAACCGTTGACCGACCACAATAACAACGGTATTCCCGACCTGCCCGGTTTCCGACCCATAGGCCAGGACACCTTCTGGCTCGTAACACGATTAACTCCTCCGCTGACGGTTGCTCCTTTGAGCAAGGATACGACGGTGGTCTGGGCATATTCCGGTTTTGATACGACCATCGCTCCGAATATAATCGGTAGAGACAGTGCGACGCTCGTAACCAGAATTCCGCTGCGTAATATTGTCATTATTGATACCGTTGTCCAGCTCAATGTCGAACCGGATACCCTTGGGTATATCTTTCGGCCTGCAGATTCTACCGTTTATACGCTGCGGTTGATAAATACCAGTTACCGCGATTCGATGTTCGGCGATTCGGTATTTGGATTTGATTCGACCCGGCTCGACTTGCCGTTGGAAAGGGTTGATTTAAATCTCGCGCCTGCGACTCAGACCGCGTTCGGTCCCTGGGTTGTGACTCTGCTCGACGAAAATGGTAATCTCCTGACCGACCATAATGGTAATTCCATCCCCGACATAGGTCCGGTTCCACCTGGTGTTACCAATTTCAAATTAAAGGTGACGGCCCCTGAGGGTTTGGGCTATATCGTTGGCGCGGTTGATACGACCAATGTTGACTATTCCGGAGTGAAAGGGCAAATAATATTGGACAGATTTGGCAGCCAAGACAGTGTGAAGATAACTACGACTCTCATTCCACCTTTGGATGTTCATAATTTCCCCAATCCGTTCTCCGGGAAAACAACGTTCATTTTTTCGCTGCCGGAGGATGGTAATGTTACGTTAAGGCTTTTTAATCGTGCGGGTGAATTCATCAAGCTCTTAATCGACAAGCAGGATTACACCATGGGTGTCCATACCTATCCCTGGGAAGGTAAAAATGAATCCGGGGTAGCAGTGGCACCGGGTGTGTATCTCTATCCGTTCTATTTCAAGGGTATCGATAAATTTAGTACCGGGAAAACAATAATCAAAAAGGCGGTAGTAATACCGTAAAAAGGGGGAGATATGAAGAAGGTTTCATTAATCGTAGCAGCGGTTCTCCTGGTGGTTACCCAAGTCTGGAGTGCTGACCCCAATGTCGGTACCACGGTGTTGCCTTTACTCAAAGTTGGTCTTGGCACGCGGGCAGCAGCAATGGGTGGCGCCTATGTTGGGTTGGCGAATGATATCGGCGGACTCTGGTGGAATCCTGCCGGTATTGATCAGCTCAACACCGGTGATGCGATGTTTGCTCACCACGCCTGGTTCCAGGGGATATCGGATGAGTATGCGGGCATGGTCTATCCATTAACTTATAAAGGGACGATCGGCGGAGGTGTGTTGCTTTCATTTACGGGTGGGATCGAGCGCTGGGATCAGGACAACCTGTCGCCGGGAGGAACCGGTACCCCTGCCGATTACAAACCGAGCGAATTTTCAACCCAGGCCGGTATTCTTTCGTTCGTCTATGCCCATCGACTTATTCCGAACCGGTTATCGGTCGGAGCAACATTGAAGGGCTTATATGAGAGTCTGCTCTTAAGCAGTGGATTTGGTGGAGCCGTAGACCTGGGCGTTCATTTCCGACCGCTGAGTTTTGTAGGACTCGGTTTGAGTTTGCAAAATTTGGGTCAGTCCTTTTACGGAGGGGCCGGTTTCATGCTTCCCGCTTCTGCCCGAGCCGGCGTTGCCGTTAATGTCCTCGATTTTGTCAATATCCTCGGCGATGCGAATCTTTACATTATTGATGGCTTGCAGACACCCGATTTCCATTTTGGGGGCGAGGTGGCAATTGCTAAAATAATTGCCATGTCCACCGGTTCTGAGACAGGAACGCTGCCGCAACTGTTTTTACGCGGCGGTTACCAAACCGGTCCTCAGTCATTGACCGAATTAGCCGCTCCTGGTATTACTGCTGGTCTGGGTGTTGGCTACCGGAATATGCGTTTCGACTATGTCTATACGCCGTACGCCGTTCTAGGGAGCACCCACCGGCTCGCTTTAGGCATCACCTTCGGTCAGCGGCCGGCTCCGGGTGCAGTTGTTGTCCAGGTTATTGATGGCGAGACCCGCCGGCCCTTGGGCGCGACTCTTGATTTGACCGGATTGCTTACGAAGACTGCTCCTACTGATTCTTTCACTGGTCGGTACGCCGCTTCTGGAATAAAGTCCGGGCTCATAAAAATCAAAGCCAGTAAGCCGGGCTATCAGCCTTCTCAGGATTCAGTTCGGGTATTTGCGCCGGATACAGCGATTAAGATTGTTGAGCTCTATCGGGTTCCACCCGGAACAATTAAAGGGCATGTCTACGATGTGACGACCAAACAGTCCTTGGCGGCAACCATTGAGTACGCTGGTATTCGAGCCGGTAAGGTAGAAGCTCCCGAAAGCGGAGATTACAAGACCGGACTCTTGCCCGCGGGCGAATACCATTTGACCGCTCGGGCGATAATACCTCACTACTTCCCGCAGGATGCAACCGCCGCGGTCGAACCGGGTAAGACGACGACTAAGGATTTCGGACTGCTTCGGGAGAAAGAAGTCATTGTCTTAAAGGATGTCTATTTTGAAACCGGCAAGGCTGACCTGCTTCCAGGCTCTTTCCCAACCTTAGATTTCGTCGGCAATCTTCTTACCGACAATCCCAAGGTGGTGGTCGAGCTGGCCGGGCATACCGATGTTCGTAAGATCGAGTCAAAAGATTACCCATCGAACCGTGAGCTTTCTCAGGCGCGGGCCGAATCAGTTAAAAAATATCTGGTCGAAAAGTTTGTGGTTGATCCAAACCGGTTAATTGCCAAGGGCTATGGTCCGGTCGAGCCGGTTGCCTCCAGTTTAACCGAAGGCGGCATGGCTAAGAACCGGCGCACCGAGTTCAGGGTTCTTTCCGGTGCTGAGTATTATCAGGAGTTCAAGCGCTGACCCGGTGAGATCAATGGATCATGTATCTTATTGGGTTGACCATGAGATATTATTATAGCCGAGAGCGGGAAAGCTACGGAAAGACAGCGTTCTGGTTTCAAATGGAATATAGTAATGACAACTAAATTCGGAAGGAGGCTTTGTGAAGCGAACTATTTTCGGTTTGGCGGTACTGGTTTTTAGCTTTGGTCCGGTTTTAGCGCAATCCCCATGGCCAATTTTCCGGCATGATCCTGCCCATTCCGGCCGCAGCGATGCTGCCGGTCCGGCCCAAACGACCGTAAAATGGAAGTTCAAAACAAATGGCCCGGTTTCTTCTTCGGCGGTCGTGGGCAGCGATGGAACGGTTTATATCGGATCACTCGACTCATGTTTTTACGCAATAAAAGCCGATGGTTCTCAGAAATGGAAGTTCAATGCCGAAAAGATGGTTTTCTCGGCTGCGGCGTTAAGCAAAGATGGAGTCGTCTATTTCGGTGCCGGCAGTTTCTACGCCCTCAATCCCGACGGCGGTAAAAAATGGCAGTTCAATCCGCCGAGCAATATCGGGGAAGCAGTACCAACCATTGGGTCGGATGGAGTCATTTATATTGGGTCTTCCGATCTCTACCTTTTTGCGATGAATCCGGATGGAACCGAAAAGTGGCGGTTTAAGGTTGACGGCGCCGCGGCACCGATCGTCGGTGCGCCGGCGATTGATGACAATGGTAACCTGTATCTGGGGTGCTCTGACTACCGTGTCTACGGGGTGAATGCTGCCACCGGTTCCCGGCGCTGGCGATTTGAGACGAAACGGGGTGTCGTATCTTCCCCTGCAATCGGTAACGGCGTAGTTTATATCGGTTCCTCGGATTCCAGTCTCTACGCCTTAAATTCCAACGGTGGCAAGCGCTGGGAGTTTAAAACCCAGGGTTGGGTTTCTTCATCACCCGCCATCGGCAGCGACGGGACGATTTATTTTGGTTCGTTAGATTCATGTCTGTATGCCGTTAATCCGAATGGTTCCAAGAAGTGGCAGTTCGATACCCACGGCGGTTTGGCGTCTTCACCGGCAATCGATAACCAAGGGGTGATTTATGTGGGCTCGATGGATTCGAACCTGTACGCCATCAACCCGGATGGAACCGAGAAGTGGCGGTTTAAAACCGATGATATGATCGTATCTTCACCCGCGATCGGTCCGGATGGTACGGTCTATGTGGGTTCTTATGATACGAATGTTTATGCGCTGACCGGCAAATAGCAGTCGGTCGTAACAATTTAAGTTCGGATTTCTTGCGTATTCTTTGGTAGTGCGAGTTAATAAATTTCTACCTGGATGCAGACAATGAAGGTTACGATAGTCATAACTATTAGTTTAGTCATCGGGGTTTTAGGAATCACTCCTTGCTTTGGACAACTGTCTGGTCTCTATCAACCGGCTCAAACCACCGATAAGGGAAAGATATCCTTAGGTGAATATGACCAACTCTGGATTCTTACGGTTGGAGAAAATATGATTGGAAGATTTGCACAAATACGCTACGGCTTTACCCCTTTTTGGGACTTGGGCATAAAATTAGGTGCGATGACTGACTTTCAAGCTCCGATTTGGGGAATGGATACTAAGGTTCGATTTATTAAACGGCCATTAAATCTGGCATTAAATATAGAGGCAGAAATTCCTCGCGAAAACGTTGGTGAAGAAACTTTTCCTTATCTCTTTAAGAGTTCATTGATAGTAGATAAATATGGTCAGCAAAAGAAATGGGCGCTCTATTGCGGGATAAGCTTTACCTACTGGCAACATGCTGATGGGTATTATGAGACCGAACTGGGATTTACCTTAGGAGGCATCAGGGCTGTGTCTGAATGGCTGAATCTGCTTTTAGAATTACAACTGGCTGAAACCGAACACCCGGGAATTGCTATCGGATTTACCGTTACTCCTTAAAAATACTGCAAGTCCAATATTCAGTTAGGCTCATGCCTTTGTATTGACGACCATTTATTTCTCCGTTTCTTTTGGGGGGTAAATAAGTCGTCTTCTATATTGTAAATTTTGCATTTTGCATTGGTCCTCTGTGTCCTTTGTGGTCCAATCTTTTTTCCGTGTCTTCGGTGTCTTCCGTGATTTTTTTTATTTTGCATTGATTCCTTTTATTCTTTTCCGTAGTATTGACAAAAAGTCGTCTCTCTCTACTATACGCCGATGGCGAAGGTTTTGATAGTCTATGCTACCCGCACCGGCAATACCGCGCTGATTGCAACGGCGATCGCCGAAGGGGTTACATCGGTCGGTGCTGAGGTTATAATCAAAGAAGCGTTCTATGCACGCGCTGAAGACGTAGCCGGTATCGATGGAATCCTGGTCGGCTCACCCACCTATTATCGGGATATGGTCGTAGCGGTTAATGATTTTCTTAAGGCATTGAGCCCGGAGTTACTGAGAGACAAAGTTAGTGCTGCTTTCGGTTCTTACGGCTGGAATGGCGAAGCGGTAATAAAAATTGATGAAATATTGACCGCTTTAGGAGCGAAGGTTTTAAAACCGGGATTACGCATTGAACGGCGCCCGGGTGATGCGGCATCGAAACAGTGCCGGACGTTCGGTATAGCGGTAGCAAAAAAAATCGAAGAAAGGAGTAAACCATGATAACAAAAGAGGCGGTACTGACCGCACTGGCTAATGTGCTTGACCCGGAATTGGGGATCAATATTGTCGATTTGGGTTTAATTTATGATGTCCAGATAACCGACGAAACGGTCATGGTCAAGATGACGATGACCACCCCGGGTTGTCCTCTCCACTCCCATCTCACCCAGGCTGCCCAAAAAGAAGTCGAAAAGCTGGAGGGAGTGAAAGCAGCTCGGGTCGATTTGGTGTGGGACCCGCCCTGGACACCGGAAAAAATGGCGCAGAGCTTGAAAGAAAAATTCGGGGTGTAGCAATAAAACAGCTACCGACCTTCGATTGCTTCCTTAAGTTTTGTCAACTCTCCTGGATTATCGGTAGAACCAGCAAACCACGCCGTGCATAACTGCGATATCGGAGGTGCAGTATGAGTTTTATCTTTAGCGGTCTTTTCTGGAGTGGAGCGCTCATTCTCCTGGGTATTGGTCTCATCTTGAATTTTATCTTCAGGACCCGCATTCCTTTCATTCGCATCTTCTTCGCTCTGTTTTTCATCTATCTTGGAATTTCGTTTCTTATCGGTTCTTCCGGCCGGTCACATCACGGTCATATCGCCCGCGGTTCGGAGATGATCACCGTCTCGGGCTCGGCGATGACTGATTACGACGTCATATTCGGACAGACTGACATTGATTTGACCCAGTTCGAATTGAAAGACCAGGTGGTGCGCGCAGAAGTCAACATCGTCTTTGGCACCGGTCGACTCCGGATTGACTCAACGATGCCGGTTCGGGTCGAAATCAGTGCGGCGTTTGCCGAAGCGTTGATGCCGGACAGCACGAGCATCAATTTTGGTTCTTCGACCTATCGGAGCGGCAGCTTTGACGAACGTAAACCATATCTACTGATCAAAACATCGGTTGTATTCGGTAAACTTGAACTACTGCCGATTACCCGGCACGCGGTGCCGCAACCGGACTCAGGGTAACGAGGGTTCTCGATGAATGCCGGATTTTTCACGACCGGCTTGGCCGTGAAGGGTAGCTAAAGGGACAAACAAAGGAGCATTCACCATGAGACATGGTTTCCTGTTGAACAGCATTTTCTGGGGGGTCGTATTAATTCTGTTCGGTATCGCCCTGTTGCTAGGTAACGTGTTTGGAATTCATATTCACATCTTTCAGTTTTTTTTAGCGGTGCTCTTTTTTTACATTGGCATCCGCATTCTCGTCGGCTGGCGCCGCTGGGGCGGTCGCCGCCGAGCCGGAAGGTTTGAAGACCGGCGGATTGGGTCAGTCCGCCCGGAAGACCGTCATGAAATTCTGTTTGGGCGCGGTGACATCGATCTAACGGGATTTATCCTTCAGGATCAGACGATCCGGGTCGAAGTCAATACCGCCTTCGGAGGCTGCATAATTACGATCGACGCCAAGATGCCGATGAAGATCCGGGCAAGTTCGGCTTTTGCCGGGATTCGGCTGCCGGATGGACATGGACTTGCTTTCGGCGAACATATCTGGAAGTCGTCCAATCTCGATGAAGCGAAGCCCTATCTGCTGCTTGATGTTTCCTCGGTCTTTGGTGGGGTTCACATATCGGCACGGTAAGTGGTACTGATGCCTCCGTCTAAAATTAGAAGTTCATCTTTAGCTCATAGGTAAGGAGGAGATTCATGAATGAAACTCAAGAACCATCCGAGCGTAACGATAAGCGCCACTGGAACACCGGATCACTCTGGGTCGGTATCACATTTATTCTGATCGGTCTTTTTTTTATTCTCAAGATTGCAGGTGTAGCATCACTCCACAACTGGTGGGCGCTTTTTATATTCATCCCGGCGGCGGGTTCGTTCGGTGCCGCGGTTACAAACTTCCGGCGTACAAGACGCTTCACCCGGTCGGTGGCGGGTTCAATCGGCGGCGGATTGATAATTACTGCGGTCGCGCTCGTCTTCCTGTTCGGGCTTAACTGGGGTCGGGTCTGGCCGATATTCATTATTTTGATCGGTCTGTCGATACTTTTGGGCGCCATTGCCCGGCACGACTAACTGTACCTGTTAATTAAATTTTATTTAACCATTTAACTCTTCTCAACTGTTATCCGTGTCTTCCGTGGTCTATTTTTGTTTTTGCATTTTCTACTTTTCATTCTTCATTTTGCATTGACTTTAAGAATTGATGTCGTTTACTCTAATCTAATCCGCGTTATCTCCACCGGCTGGTTATCCTTAACGCAGTGAAAGAGAATATATTCATTCGCCGTCATCGTTGGCACAAAATAGTAGGTGCAGGTTGGGCAGTTCTTCGGCTTGTCGATCGGGATACTTTTCGACACTACCGCAGTCCAGCGTTTGCCATTGTGATGCCATAGTTTGCCTTTGATTTCAGTCGGGCTGGATCCAGTTATTTCGAACCGGTAGTTACAGCTATCAGCCGGGTTCCAGGTGCTGCCGTCGTGGTGGAACCAACCGTTTACCGCTTCAATCCATTTGCAGTAATAACCGGGAACAACTTCCCATTGCCCCCCGCCTTTTGAGTGGAACATGCCGTTGTCCGCTTTGATGTATTTGCATAACGGTAAAGAGACCGGAACCCACCCTCTGGGCCCAAAGTGGAACAAGCCGTTGTAGGCTTTAATATAGTGGCAGACCGGAACTGTCACTGCCTGCCAGGTTTTGCCGTCGGCATGATACATTTTCATCTCTTTTTTGACCGGGTCGGAAACGAGTATGTAGGTGCAGCTATCCGGTTTTACTGCTACCCAGGCCGTGTCCTTAAAATGGAACATACCGTTCTCGGCAAGAATGGCGGTGCATGTTTTAACAGTTATCAGGTCCCAGGTCTTGCCGTTGAAATGGAACATGCCGTTCAGTGCACGGATATATTTGCATTTTTCGAAGGTTACCGGATTCCATTTTTGGCCATCGCCGTGATACATCGCGTTTTTCTTGTTAACCGGGTCGGAAGCGAGGAAATAACGGCAGCTATCCGGTTTTTGGGCAATCCAGTCTTTACCATTAAAATGGAACATACCATTTTCGGCACGGATGCCGGTGCATTCCTTTACGGTTATCAGATCCCAGGTTTTGCCGTTAAAGTGGTACATACCGAACTTGGTGCGAACGTATTTACATTTTTCAAATGTTACGACCGTCCAGGATGAACCATCGGCATGCTGCATCTCTTTTTCGCCTTTTTCATCTTTGACCAGGACATAGGTGCAGCTATCGGGCTTTACCGCTTCCCAGGCAGAGCCGTTAAAATGGAACATACCGTTTTTGGTTAAAATGCAGTCGCACGTTCCTACCGCTATCTGGTGCCAGTACCAGCCGTTAAAATGGAATACACCATTGTCTGCTATAATAAAGGTACAGGAATCAGCAGTTACCGGAGTCCATTTCTGTCCATCCGCGTGGTACATGGTGGTGTCTTTGGTCAGGACGTAATGGCAGGAATCCGGACGGATTCCTATCTGACCGACCCGGCCGAGTGAGTGCCACATCTGTCCTTTTTCGTCGATATAGTACTTGCAGGACTCGACCGCAGCCGCTTGCCCGAACCCGAACAGCCAGATTTCACTTGCGACAATCGGGAAGTTCTGGGCAAGAAGTTTGACCTGCCAGCAATAATTTTTGCCGGCTTCGAAGGCTTTTGCACCGACCGGATAGCGAAACGAGGTCGGTTTTATTTTCTGGGTAAAATGGGGAATGTTATTGATGGCATCGGAGCTGATCTGACCAGGCATTACCTCGCAGATCCGTAGCTCATAGGGGTATGTAAGTTCCTCCCATAGTCTCCGAAGGATCTCCCCAATAATTGACCACTGGAAAATCGGATTGCGCTCGGTAAGCAAAGAACCTTTTTCGGGGGCGATAAGCCTGATCTGCGGGTATCGGACTTGTTGGTTGAGCTGGTCATCGTCCAGTAACGAGTTGTCGTGGGCAAAGAGCTTAACGAAAATGGTGTAGTAATCTTCTGGAAACATTCCGGTCTGTTTTATAATCCCCTCGACCTGGGGCGCAATCCAGATTTTGCTGATTGGTGGACTGTTGGCGGTAGAGTAGGTATTGACACCGGCATTCACGCTGAAAACCTCGGTCGTGACTTCGGCGATTTTTCCAAGTTTAGCGCCGGTGGCAGTGGCAACCACATACACCTGCATCGGTTCGGGCGCTGTGATGGTGAAGGTGCATAAGTCTTCTTGGGTTAGGAACCCAGGGGGCATCGGTCCTTTTTCAATTATCCATGATTGTGCCAGGGTTTGCCCTCCAATAAGCAACAGCATCAGACCGAAAAGCCCGAGGTTACTTTTATTCTTACGCATATCGCCTCCTTTCCCCGCCCGAGAGCGGGAATTAATAATTTATACCGGCTATTTCGTTTTTGTCAATAGCAAGAAGCAAGGGAATCGAAAAAGTCTTTTTAACCACAGAGGGCACAAAGAACACACAAGGAAGAGACTTGAAAATTCGACAAATTATTTCTTTGTGATAAAATATTGTTTTTAAGAGTTTTCATGAAACTATAAAATAGGTGAGGAAGAAAGATACAATTTAACCATTCAACCAGGAGTCAAATTTACCATCAATACCCCGAGTATTGACGAAGCCGGGAGGTAGGGTATCATTAGACAGCAAGCGAAAGGGGGATGGATGAAGCAAACGCTTTTGCTGTTAGTGCGCGCCGTCGTATTTCCGATTGAGTCCAAAGCGACGTTCGGGCTGAATCCTGCCGGTCGTTCCCCGCGCAGTTTAATGCGGCGCGGCACTGAACGTAGGTACTCACGCCTGCCGGTGAGCGGATGTCTTCTACGGGATCTCTGCGCCGGTGCTTGCGGGTTCCGGGCGGTGGTGTGATGTCGATGGTTACGGGCGTGCGCAATCAATCCGGCCAGGATTTTTACGGGCTGGGGATTGCGTCGAAAATTCTCGATATTCTCGAACGGATAAAATTCAAGGTGCCGACCCCGATTCAGCTCAAGGCAATTCCGCTTGCGATCGAAGGCAAGGATATCATCGGTATTGCCCAGACCGGAACCGGCAAGACCCATGCGTATGCTGTTCCGATGGTGCAGCGTCTGGTGCAGAAAAAAGGCATTGGGTTAGTGCTTGCGCCGACCCGGGAATTGGCTATTCAAATTGACGAGGCAATTCAGGGAATCGTCCATCCGTTCGGGATACGGACCGCCTGTCTTATCGGCGGTGCTTCGATCGGGAATCAGATTCAGGCATTGCGCAAAAGCCCCCGCGTCATCATCGCCACGCCCGGCCGGCTGATCGACCATTTAAACCGGCGGACGGCATCGGTCAATGACGTGAACGTGCTGGTCCTCGACGAGGCTGACCGGATGCTCGACATGGGGTTCGCACCGCAGATCGCCGAGATTCTGCGCCATCTGCCCCGGGAACGGCAGACGATGCTTTTTTCGGCGAGCATTCCCCGAGAGATCATGGATATCGCCGCCCGGTACATGAAGCTTCCGGTCTGCGTCGAGGTCGCCCTGTCCGGAACTGCGGCCGATAACATCACCCAGGAACTGTTCATCGTTAAGAAAGATAATAAAATGGGGCTTCTCAAGGCTCTGCTTGTGCAGTATCGCGGTTCGATTCTTTTGTTTGCCCGCACTAAGCACAGTGCATCGAGGATCAAAGCGGCAATCAAAGGCATGGGACATAGCGTAGCGGAAATACATTCCAATCGAACCCTGAACCAGCGCCGCGAAGCGCTTGAAGGCTTCAAGTCCGGTAAATATAAAGTCCTCGTTGCCACCGATATTGCTGCCCGGGGAATTGATGTTACCGGGATCGAGCTGGTCATTAATTATGATATTCCAGACGACGCGCAGAATTATATTCACCGCATTGGCCGCACTGGCCGCGCCGGGCGTAGAGGGCATGCTATTTCTTTTGCGACCCCGGACCAGAGCCGCGATATCCGGGAGGTCGAAAAAATCAGCAGGATGTCTTTGCCAATATCGAAGCATCCCCAGGTTCCGCCCCAGGAGTTTTACAAGCCGATGCCCCGGCCCGTCCGGCGGAAATTCCACCGCCCGCTCCGGAAAAGGCGTTAGGAGTGTGTCGGAGAACCTCAATGGAGAAGGAACGGTGGGAGATAAAATCAGAAATAATACCTTTTTAAAGTGTTCAGTGGGGAGGGTAGGTGTTGCTGTCGTTCTTTTGAAGAACAAAATGGGAGAAAATTCAAATTCGAATTTTCTTCATCCAGTACTCCGACACACTCCTCATAATCCGGATTCGTTCCGGAAACCGGCACACCGATTACACCCATGACCGCTCAAAAACGGCGCAAAGGCATCCGTAATATCGCGATCATCGCCCATGTCGATCACGGCAAGACCACCCTGATCGACGCCCTGCTCAAGCAGACCGGTGCCCATGAATTCAAGGACGGCGAATCGACGATCATGGATTCGAATCCTCTGGAACGGGAGCGGGGCATAACGATATTTTCCAAGAATGCGTCGTTCCGCTACAAAGACACCCGGGTCAATATCGTCGATACGCCCGGCCACGCCGATTTCGGCAGCGAGGTCGAACGGATCCTGAAGATGGTCGACGGGGTTCTGCTCCTCGTCGACGCCTTCGAAGGGCCCATGCCCCAGACCAAATTCGTTTTGAAAAAATCGCTCCAGCTCCACCTCAAACCGATCCTCGTCGTCAACAAGGTCGACCGCGCCAACGCCCGGCCCCGGGAGGTTTCGGACAAGGCCTTCGACCTGTTCTGCGAACTGAATGCAACCGACGAACAGCTTGATTTTCCGATCCTCTATTCCTCGGGCAAGGAAGGCTGGGTGGTCGCCGACCTGGACGACGAGCGGAAAGACATGAAGCCGCTGCTCGATACGATTCTGCACCGGGTTCTGCCGCCCGTCGCCGACCCGGACAGCCCGTTTCGGATGCTGGTCACGATGCTCGACTACGATTCCTACGTCGGGATCATCGGTATCGGCCGGGTGTTTCACGGCCGGATCCGGCTCGCCGAGCCCCTGGTCGCGGTCAAGCACGACGGCGCAATCACGCCCGGCAAGGTGACCAGGATATTGAAATACCACGGGTTGAAACGGGTCGAGGCCGAGACCGCGGAAGCCGGGGACATCATATCGATCGCCGGCGTCGAAGGCATCGAGGTCGACGACACCCTCGCCGCGCCCGACCACCCGGTGCTTTTGCCGACGATCGCCATCGATGAGCCGACGATCTCGATGAATTTTTCCCACAACACGAGCCCGCTCGCCGGGAAAGACGGCGGCCGGTTTCTGACGTCGCGCCACATCCGGGAACGGCTCGAGCACGAGGTGATGACGAACGTCGGGATAAAAATCGAAGAAGTGGAAGGGGAGGAGGGCTTCAATGTCCTGGGCCGGGGCGAGCTCCACCTCGCGATCCTCATCGAAACGATGCGCCGCGAAGGGTACGAACTTGAGGTCTCGCGGCCGCACGTCATCCTCAAAGAGGTCGGCGGCGAGCTCTGCGAACCGTGCGAGGAGCTGGTGCTGGAGATCGACCCGGTCCACCAGGGCGCGGTCATGCAGGCGCTGAGCGCCCGGCGCGCGGAAGTGAAAAACGTGGAGCGGAGTGTCGTGGGTACCGTCCGGCTCGAGTTCATCATCACCTCGCGGGCGCTGTTCGGATTCCGGAGCGAATTTTTGACCCTCACCCGGGGCACCGGCATCATCTGCCAGAACTTTTATGAATATCAGAAGTTCAAGGGCGAACTGCCCAAGCGCGCGTGCGGGGTGCTCATATCCCAGGGTGGGGGCAGGGCGGTGTCGTACGCCCTGTCCATGTTGCAGGAGCGGGGGGAGTTGTTTCTGCGGCCGGGCGAACCGCTCTACGAAGGCGAAATCGTCGGCGTGAACAACAAAGGCACCGACCAGGTTGTCAATGCCAGCCGCGAAAAAAAACTGACCAACATGCGGTCGTCGACCGCCGATATCGCGATCCAGCTCACCCCGCCGCGGGAAATGACTCTCGAGTTCGCGCTGGAATTCATCGATGACGACGAACTGGTCGAGGTGACGCCCAAAAGCATCCGGCTGCGCAAACGGCTCCGCTCGGCGCTTGAACGGAAGCTGGCGCGCCGGCCGTTACGGGAAAAGTAGTTCGTTTCTTCGGAGGATGGGCGTGGCGTCCGCCCTGCCGTCACAAATTTGACCGATTTCCATTTAGCCAAAGATAAGTTTTATTTCCCGATCCGGGTCTTCGGCCGGGTTGACGCCCAAGGGGCGTCTTAGGCATGGACGGTGTTGTGGCGACCGGGGGTCGCTTACGAAATCGGCCCGATTTCGGCCTCGATTTGACTTAGCCAAAAATAAGTCTCATCTCCCGTCCCGGATCCTCCGATGGGTCGGATGCGTGAACGGTATTATTTTGGATAGAGGAGCCAAAATCGGCTCGGATCGTGCCGGGCGCAGCCTTTTTCGGGTCGGTTGCACCGACAATCTCCCGCAGTCGCCGAAGTCCGTTCTGCCGTTCGAGCAGGAGTGCGACAACCGGGCCGGAGGTCAGGTAATCGACCAGGTCATTATAAAACGGCTTGCCTTGATGAACGGCATAGAACTCACCGGCTTCATTTCGATTCATGCTCATCCAGCGTAGATTGAGAATTTCGAACCCATCCGCTTCGATCCTTTTAATGATTTCTCCGATCAGCTTTCTTTTTACACCGTCTGGTTTGATAATCAGTAATGTTTTTTCCATTATTCCTCCAGGTTAGAGATAAGAATTAGTCAAAAGGTTAAAGGTTAAATTAAAAAACTTTGCCATAACTTACCATTTAACCATTGAAAAACATTGTTCCGGTTACCAATTTAGCATTTCAACCGAAACTCTTTTTCATTATGACTCAAAGAACGCAAAAGTCAATAAATAAATAAGTAAAGTAACTTTAAAATTAGGGATACATTCCATTCTTGCAGAAAGTAAAGAGGACAGGCTGGTTCATTTTCAAAAATAGGGGGGATCGGTCAATTAATCTCCTCTTAAGTACCCCAATGTCCCCTTTGCGTTTGTTTATCCCGATTTTGTCGAAATATATCAGAGGTGAAGAAAAAGGGACCGGCGTCTTTTTTATTTTATCATTCAATTCCGGGGCACGGGTTGTAAATAAATTATTAAGAGTTTTCTCCTGCCTTGACAGCGACCAGATTTGGTTTACCTTCCCTCCATGACCGATAAAGGTCCAGCCCAGTTTGTTCATCTTCACAACCATACCGAGTATAGCCTCTTGGATGGTGCACTGCGGATTTCCGAGGTGGTGAAGACCGCAGCGAGCTATCGGATGCCGGCGCTCGCGATTACCGATCATGGGAATATGTTCGGCGCAATCGAGTTTTACAAAACCGCGCAGGCGGCGGGCGTTAAACCGATCATCGGCATGGAAACCTATGTTGCGCCGTCTGACCGGCGGGAGCGAAAAATTCATTCTCAAATTGCTGAATCGAGCTTTCATCTTACCATGCTCTGTCAAAACGAGGAGGGCTATCATAATCTCATAAAACTTGCATCCGCTGCCTATCTGGAAGGATTCTATTACCGTCCCCGGATCGATAAAGAGTTTCTGGCGCACCACGCGAAAGGACTGATTGCACTCTCCGGTTGCTGGAAAGGGGAGGTTTCCTATTATATCTTGCACGACGATCTAACGAAAGCGAAAGAAGCGATTAACCAGTATCGCGATATTTTCGGCACGGAAAACTTTTTTTTAGAAATTCAAGACCTGGGCTTGAAGGAATCGAACAAAGTTATTAGGGCAATGCTCGAACTCGGAAAGGAGTTCGGGATTCCGGTTATTGCAACCAATGACTGCCACTATCTGAAACGCGAAGACAGCCGCCCCCATGATGTGCTGCTCTGTATCCAGACCGGCAAGAAGCTCTCGGAGCGTACCCGGTTAAAGTTCGAAACCGAGGAGATCTACTTTAAATCACCACTTGAGATGGCGCAACTCTTTCGTGAGATTCCGGCAGTGGTAACCAACAGCCTCCAGGTTGCGGAACGGTGTAATCTTTTATTGGACCTCTCGGGCCGGCGCTTTCATTTGCCGGAGTATCCGCGGCCGCCGGAGTTCGCTACCGACTTTGATTACCTGGCGTCGCTGGCGAAAACCGGCCTGAGCCGCCGCTACCACCGGGTGACCCCGGCATTGGAGGAGCGGCTTGATTACGAGCTCTCGGTCATCCGGAAAATGGGTTTCTCGGGCTACTTTTTAATTGCCATGGATATTGTCGACTTCGCCCGGCGCAATGGAATTGGGGTCGGGCCGGGGCGGGGTTCGACGGTCGGCAGCCTCGTGCTTTATGCGTTGGGTATAATCAATGTCGACCCGTTGCAATACGGACTCATTTTTGAGCGATTCTTGAACCCGGACCGGGTCAGTCTGCCGGATGTTGATATTGATTTTGAAGATACGAGAAGAGGCGAGGTGATTGCCTACATCCGTGAGCGTTACGGTTCAAGTAATGTTGCCCAGATTATTACCTTTGGAACGATGCAGGCGAAGGGTGTGGTGCGAGATGTGGGAAGGGTGCTCGAGATTCCCTATGGTGAAGTAGACCGTATTGCCAAACTCATTCCCTTCAACTCAAGCCTGGATGACGCCCTCGCGGCGGTACCGGATTTACAAGCGCTGATCGAGTCCAAACCGGAATACGGCGAATTGATCGCCATTGCCAAGAAGCTCGAAGGTTTGGCCCGCCATGCTTCGATTCATGCCTCCGGGGTGGTGATTGCTCCCAAACCCTTAACCGAATTTGTTTCACTTTACAAGAGCACCGAAGGCGACATTTCTACGCAATATGATATGAATGCGATTGATGCGGTAGGGCTTTTGAAGATGGATATCTTGGGATTACGTACCCTGTCAGTTATTAATGAAACAATCAGTATCTTAAAAGCCGAGAACAAGAATTTAAATTGGGACGAGATTCCGTTAACTAATGAGGCGGCTTACAAGTTGATGCAGAGCGGTGAGACGGTGGGGGTCTTTCAGCTGGAGAGTTTTGGGATGCGGGATATTTTAAGGAAGTTCAAGCCGAATATTATCGAGGAACTGATTGCCGTGATTTCGCTCTATCGACCGGGTCCGTTAGGCTCGGTCAATATCAATGAATTTATTCACCGCCGGCACGGCCACGCCAAGGTTACCTATCCCCATCCGCTGTTGGAAGATGTCCTCAAAGAAACCTACGGGATCATACTCTATCAGGAACAGGTGATGCAGATTGCGGTGATCATCGGCGGTTTCTCCATGTCCCAGGCGGACCAGTTGCGCCGGGCGATGGCAAAGAAGGTTCCCGAACTGATGGCGGAAATGCGCGAACAGTTTATCGAGGGTGCCAAGAAAAAGAAGATCGGGGGCGAAGTCGCGGAGCGAATATTCGATATGATTACTCCATTTGCCGGCTATGGATTTAATAAATCCCATTCTGCCGGCTATTCCCATCTCTCCTACCAGACCGCCTATCTCAAGGCTAACTATGCCAAAGAGTTCATCTGTGCCAACCTGACGAGTGAAATTGGGGATACCGACAAGCTCTACAAATTTGTCAATGAGGCACGACGGTTAGGCATTACCGTCCTGCCGCCGGATGTCAACCGGAGCCAGTACCAGTTTACCATCGAAAACGGCGCTATCCGGTTCGGTCTGGGGGGCGTGAAGAATGTCGGACACGGGGCGGTGGAAGCGATTGTCAAAGAACGGAATATGGAGTATGACAATCTATTCGATTTTCTCAAGCGAACCAAAACGGTGGTTAACAAAAAATGCGTTGAATCGCTGATCAAAGCCGGAGCATTCGATTCGATCGATCCTCGCCGGCATCATTATCTGGAGCTGCTCGAATCAGAATTGGCGAAGGCAAATTCTGATCGGCTCGAATTTTTGGAAAAGCAGACTTCTTTTTTTGAAGCACCCCAAAAAGAAATAAAACCTAAGAAAAGTCAGTTGATCGATCTTCTTCCCTATGAAAAAGAAGCGTTCGGTTTCTATTTCTCGGGGCACCCGTTAGAAAAATACAAGGACGAATACCTCGGATTATCATTGGTCCAAAGCAGTGAATTGGAGCGCTTTTCGGATGATGCCCAGGTGAGCCTGGGTGGGGTGATCATTGCCCGGAAGGTCAAGCGCGACCGTAAGGACCAGGAGTACAGTATTCTAACTCTCGAAGACTTTGACGGTGCGGTCGAAGTATTTGTTTTTTCCGAATTGTATAACCGGACGAAGAAGGATACGAAACTTGAGACTCTGGTAATTGTTAAAGGCAGGATTCGGCATAAAGAAGGGGAGAAGCCCAAGCTGAGTGCCACTAGTATCATCCCATTTACCGAGTCCGCAGGGCTGATCGATTCGATGGTGGTTGTATTGAATCTGGTTGGTCTGGATGAAACGGTCTTGCTTACCCTCAAAGAACGGCTGCTGTCCTATCCAGGTTCCTGCAAAGTTTTTTTTCATTTACACGAAGACCGGCTGAAGAAAAGTAATAATCAGAAGCAGGTTATCCACTTGCGAGAGATTACGGTCACGCCCAAAGCCGAACTGCTGCACGAGTTGCGCGAGCTGGTCGGGGTTACGGCGGTCCATCTGCATGGCTCGGTGTGAACTACATCAACCACGGAAGGTCCGGAAGAAGGATTTTCAACCACAGATGGACACAGATATACACGGATGAACACAGATTATAAAAAAAGATTACACCACAAAGACTACGAAGGATACAAAGAATAATGAATTACATCACTGAAGACCGGGGGAAATACAATAAACCACAGATGACCACGGATAAATCCAGATTTCGCCAGCAAGAATTTATGCAGGTGAATACAAAATGAATTTAAGGCCCGTTTTTTTTAACCTTTGTCTGCCCCATTAGATACCGTTATATTAAAAAAATCGGACATCTAATGGGGAACTTTGTGGTCAAAATTTGAATGGTAAAATCGCTGAAACAATTTTTTAAAGACCTGATTACACCGTTTTCTGACCGACAGACGGCGGTCGTGCTCCTGGCGGCGACGGTGCTGTTGCTTTCGTTCCGTTATTTTCGATTCCGATTCATAGCCGAGCCCTACGGCATTCTTAATAAAACGCTCGTCGTTTTTTTACTCTTTTTTGTCATTCCGCTCGCCTTTGTTACTATTATGAGGAAGCATCCTAAGGTCTTCGGACTGGTGCTCGGTAACTGGCGGGTGTGGCTGGTTGATGTCGCAGTGCTGTACGGACTGTTATTGCCGTTACTGATTTTTGCCAGCCAGCGACCGGAATTTCGTTCTTTTTATCCGCTCTTCAGGCTGGCGAAGCTGGGGGCAGGTTTTTTCCTGCTGAATGGTGTCATCCAGCTTGTCGATATGGTGAGCTGGGAGTTCTTTTTTCGCGGATTTATGCTTTTTGGGCTGGGCGAACGAGTCGGTTTGCCGGCGGCAATCTTGATCCAAACCCTGCCCTATGCCGTGCTCCATTTTGGCAAACCTCCGCTCGAGGCATTTGGCTCGGTTATCGCCGGGATACTTTTAGGGGTTATCGCCTATCGGGGGAAGAGTATCTTTCCCTGCGTGCTGCTCCATTTTTTCGCGGCGATTACATTAGACCTTTTAATTGTAGTAACTTAATTTTATCCTGCTTACTTCAACTGAACCAATCGCTTGACCACAGTGAAGCCATTGGCATCGAGCCGGCAAAAGTAGACTCCGCTTGCGACTTTTCTGTCGTTGTTATCTTTTCCGTTCCAGATTATGGAGTGCCAACCGGCTGTGAGTCGGTTATTAACTAAGGTTCGTACGAGCTCTCCGGTGGAATTGTAGATTTTTAAAGTCGTATAACCGGGTTTGGGCAGAAAAAACTGAATTGTAGTAGAGGAAGCGAAGAGATTAGGATAATTCTGAAGAATGGGGGTAGACAGAACCGGAGCGGCTTTTGGTTCTTGAATATCCAGGTTGGTGGTGTGGCAGGTATAGAAACCGGTTTCACTTTCGTCATTAGGGTCGTAACGACGCCACGCTAACCATACCACACCCCGGCGGTCCACGGCTAATGCCGGAGACTCATCGTAAATACCAGGAGAAACATCTATCGGCGCTGGGGGTGACCAATTATTTCCATCATAATAAGCAAACCAGAGGTCGGGAATACTATCACGTTCTTTCCAGACGACCCACAACCGGTTACGATGGTCAACGATACTCGTAGCACAAGCCAGATTGGGGACCGAATCCAGCATGGACCAGCGCGTTCCGTTGTAATGACTCATATAAAAATAGAGCGGGTCCTTGGAAAGATAGGGCTGCAGGATTGCCCATACTCCACCCAGGGTGTCGGGAGAAAGAACTATACCGGCGTCTTTGAAAAAGACCCGGCTGGTATCGCTCCAGCTATTTCCAACAGGATGCTGGACGAACACTCCTTTGGTTTCTGGCGATTCAGCATATCCATACCACATCAGCCAGACGGTTCCGTCTTTGCTGGTAGCAATATCCCACGAGATGATGTCAGTTCCCGGTCCAACCCATTCGGCTTCGCTCCAGCCCGCACCATTCCAACGAGTTGCATAAAGTCTAGCTATTTCAGTTCCGATAACGAAAATATTTCCTGAACTGTCGCAGGTGGTTTCAAAATAATCGTAAGGATATACGAAGGGGATTTCCATTATCTCTGACCATTCTTCGCCGTTATAATATCGGGCATAGTTGCCATACCCAGTATGGCTTTCAATTACCCAGATATTCCCTTCTTTATCCAGTTCTAATTTTATCCGGTCAGCGGTAAGTCCAGGAGGATAGGCTTCAATCGGCTCAGACCAGGTGCTTTCGTTATAAGAATAGTACTTCACAAAAACACCCTTAATGGCAGATTCTGACCAGGCAAACCAGACCTTGCCGGTCGTATCACAGACCAGAGTCGCAGGAGAATTGAACACGTCCGAACCCGAAGGTGAAACCCGCACGGGCGGAGACCACATTTGAGAATATAAAAGGGAACCGACAAACGGAATCATCAAAATCAAAATTTTTATTTTTGGCATTGAGACCTCCTCGTGAATCTTTTTTCTAACGACTCTTCCATCTCACCTCAAGAGCACCATTCGTTTTACGGCTTTGAAGCCCCCGGATTGCAGCCGGTAGAAATAGATACCGCTGGACAGAGTGCGACCCTGTTCGTCTTTTCCGTCGAAAAGAACCGCATACCGACCGGGTTTTCTAAAGTCGTCTATTAGTGTTTTAACTACTTGACCCATCGGGTTATAGACCTTAATCGAGATGTACTCCAAAGTTCCATCTTCTATACCACCAACCTGGAATGTAATATTTGTAGACCGAACAAACGGATTGGGTCGGTTTAAAGAGAGCGACCAGGGAATGAAGGTCTTTGTAGTCTCAGAGACAATAACTTCGGAAGGATATATTACTAAGCACGACCCCTCATAAGGCTTGATGATGGAACTCGCATCACATTGGCCGGTGGCGGTAACAAAAAGCTGACCTGCGCTTTGACAGTCCACCTGGAAGGTTATGAGACCGCTTCCATTGGTGTAACCCTGTTTATGCACATCAAAGGGCTTGAACAGGCAGACTGATGCCCCTTGAACCGGCACCGTCGGGTTACCGGGAGAGTAGGCAAAAACCTGAACCGTGAAGTTAGTGGGGGATGTATGAATCAGCACAGGATGAGCGGCAACGCTCGAGGCAGGTTTATCTTCCCAGCGCCGGAGGTTCGGGTCGCCAATCCAGAAGTATTGCCAGGCGATGGTGAGAAAGTATTCAAACTCTTGGTCTGGGGGTGGGGGAGCTATTTCAATAATCATTGATTTCGCCATGTTTATTGCCCAGCCCACCGGAGCGTTTAGATAAAACAGGTGCTTGAAGATAGCCTTATCCAGTACGAGGTTGGCTCTAGTCCAAGAAGGATAGCTGGCTCCGAATGCACCAACGCCGCCTCCGTTTACCTCCCAGGTCCATGCCTTGACCATTGCTTCTTCCTCTAATGGAGGCAAACCAGTGATTGTGCCAGTCCAGCAGGCGACATTAAACACAAGTGGAAAGTATGGTTCATTCGTTAAGTCATCATAGATGTTATTATTCGTAAAGCTCTCGTGCGTGTACGACCATAAAGACCAACAACGGGGTTCACCATGACCGAGATAGTTAATGACTCCTAACCCGGAGTTGATAGAGTTTATTACCATTGCATTGGTTCCACCATCAGAGCCGTATACGGTTTGAACCGGAATCCCTAACGGGTCGAGCAATTCGGTTTTTATTGTTGTTTTTTCCGAGGCAAAATCTTCGGGTCCCCTATGTGCTACAAGGAGGACTTTGGTGGGGTCCCAGCTATCAGCCACATCCCTCTCGTATTTGAAGGTTTTGTTTATAACAGTTTCCAGGTTGGTATCGTTGGTAGCACAAAGCCTGCCGATGGCGATGTCTGGGAAACTATCATTACCCGCAATCAGTGAATAATAGAAATCAGAGGGGATATTGGCATCATTGTAAGGGGGCAAAAAACCATGCCATATCCATTCACCATAAGTCGGAACGGTCGTGTCGCTGCCAATATGCCAGGTTTGCCAGTAATTAACATGTGCCTGAGGCGCATCACCTACAAGCAGCACATAGGAGAGTTGACTGGAATCGTCCTTAATATCCGGGACTTTGTAGGGCTGCTGATAGACCGAGGCAATGTAGTCCCGAATCTGGTAAACATCATTGGCATCATAACCTCCGACAATTTCGCTCTGCTTCTTAATTCCGCAGATGTAGCCTTCTTTCGTCTTCCAGAATTTTAGCGAATCCAGCCAATCCGAATTATAATAGGCATCAGCACAGATTATTAGATAACCTTCATGCCAATCATATGGGGGTGCGTCTAATGCTGCCGGATGTTTGGTAATGTAGTCGTAGTTAATGACAATCTCCCGATACATCCTTTCAAATTGAGGCGAAGGTTGCCTGGGGTGGTCTTTTAAGGCATTTGTGTTATCAAAACCGCTGTAGCTGAGCTGAACCGTCATCTCTTTGAAGACCAGAAGCTTATGCTCTTGAGGGTTGAATAGAATCGGATAGCTTACCTGCTTAACAATCCGGAGGTCGCGCAAGATGGCAGGGCTACCGACCCAGGTCGCCGTTTCCGGATAGAAGCTATCTGATGAATAGGCAAGAGTATCAATAACAAACGGGCCGGGCTTTTCTGATTCAGCTAAAGGACCTTGATAAGGAAAGATGAGGTAGTCGGAAAAGGTTAAACTGGTAGTATTAAGGGTATCCACCGAGACTGCGGAACGGGGCGGTATACCCACGAGCTTATTGATGCTTGGCAGGAGTGGTTTGCAGATTAAACCGGTATGACTGGGTGTTTCAGGCAGAGTCAATATCTGGTAGGTAGTCGAATTAACCACAGTATCTTTAACCCACATACCCGGGATGGTTATTTTGATTGTGGTCTGGGTAAAGTCAGAGCTAAGGACTTCTATCGAGGGGGGGGTGCCGGCAGATTTATTAGAGTCAAAATAGACCCATCGCGGTTTTGCTTGAGCCAAACCTGTTATGGCACACAAAGTGCTAATAATTACAACACACCGCATACCCACCTCCTTGTAGGTATAGCTAATTATAGAAATTTTTTGATAACTGTCAAGCATTTTTTTCGTCAAAGATAATCTTCGGTTTTTCTCCATTAAAGGTGGAGCATGGTAACCACGAGAGCACCGTCTTGGAAATCTATCGCCATTGGCCACTTTGCACCAATCAGTTCGGTATTTCGGTGCGAGCACAACGAGAATAATGTCGGATAAATCCGACCGCTACAAGAAACAACTATCCGCCTTTGGGCCGATTGGTTATCAGCACTTCTTTGCAAGGTTCTGGCTCTTGACAAAAAGCTAAATCGCCGTAGCCTTTCGTGAGGCGGCGTAGCTCAGTCTGGCCAGAGCAGGAGAATCATAATCTCTGTGTCAGGGGTTCGAATCCCTTCGCCGCCACCATATGAAGGGGGAGAATGGCGATGGAGAAGGCAAAGTATATCTGGATGGATGGTGAGTTTGTTGAATGGGACAATGCAAAGATTCATATTTGCTCCCATGTAATCCATTATGGCACCGGCGTTTTTGAAGGGTCGCGTTGTTATAAAACTAAAAAAGGTTCTGCCTGTTTCAGACTTCAAGACCATACTGACCGGCTCTTCAATTCGGCAAAAATCTATCGGATGGATATTCCTTTTACCCGAGACCAAATTAATGGCGCAATCATCGAATTGATAAAAAAGAACGGATACGACGAATGCTATATTCGTCCGCTCGTTTATCGTGGCTATGCCGAACTCGGTGTGAATCCCTTCACCTGTCCGGTAAATATTGCGGTCGCGGTCTGGAAATGGGGGAAATATCTGGGTGCCGAAGCCCTGGAAAAAGGAGTGGATGTGATGGTTTCTTCCTGGAATCGAATGGCACCCAACACCTTTCCGGCAATGGCGAAATGCTGCGCCAACTATATGAACTCCCAGTTGATAAAGATGGAGGCGTTGATATACGGATTTGTCGAAGGAATCGCTCTTGATACCAGCGGGTTTGTCAGCGAAGGATCGGGTGAAAATATTTTCGTCGTCAAGGACCAAAGGATTTTTACTCCACCCCTCCATGCCTCGATTCTGCCTGGCATCACCCGGGATTCAGTGATTAAGATTGCCAAGGATCTCGGTATTCCAGTGATTGAAGAGAAGTTCTTACGGGAGTTTCTCTATCTGGCAGACGAGGTCTTTTTTACCGGCAGCGCCGCGGAACTTTCGCCCATCCGTTCGATTGATAAGATTACCATCGGCAAAGGAGAACGGGGAGAGGTAACGAAAAAACTCCAGGATGCCTTCTTTGCGATAATCGAAGGTGACCGGAAGGATAGCTATAACTGGCTCACCTATGTAAGATAACGAATTAACCGCAGATGCACGCAGATGTTCGCCGATTATATAGAAACTGAGGTCATTTATTGTTTGTTAAAAATCTGCGTCGTCTCGCTTCGAGACGAAATCAGCGTGTCTGCGGTTACAAAAATTAAAATATGAAGATCGGTATCGGTTCAGACCATCGGGGTTACAAACTGAAAGAGGCTCTTAAAAAATATTTACTACCCAAGAATCATGAAGTTGTCGATTTTGGTTCGATTGATGATAATCCGATCGACTATCCAGATATTGCTTTTTCCTTAGCCGAGTCCTTAAAAAAAGAAAAGATCGAAAAGGGAATTTTGATCTGCGGTTCGGGTTTGGGAATGACAATCGCCGCCAATAAAGTTAGGGGCGTTCGTGCCGCGCTTTGTTTTTCTACTCGACTGGCAAAACGGGCACGGCAACACAACGACGCCAACATTCTTGTCCTGGCAGGCGATTTTATTCGACCGAAGCAGGCAAAGCTGGTAATCAACGTATTTTTGTCGACTCCGTTCGAAGGCGACCGCCATCAACGGCGGCTTGATAAGATTTCCAGGTATGAAGCAGAGGCTATCGGTGAAAAAAAGCGTCCAGAGACAGGAAGAACCGGTGCGGATAGCCCTGGTCCAGACTGAGTACTCAGGAGTTAGTCTATTATCGACGAACCGTAACGGCACCGGTGTGCATAACTTTTCAACAATTGTGGAAAACAGCCTAAGGTCTTGACAGTCAATGACTTACAGGCGAAAAGCTATAATCGAGTTTTGTGGTTATCCACAAATAATGAGTAGCGGTTGGGTGCGTGAAACTAATAAAATTGCGGAGAAAATCCGCAGGGGGTAAATTTGGCTAAAAAGTCAGATGTCGAAACGGTGAAAGAACTGGGCATGGCTCGGCGCCGTATTGAGGCTGAGCTCGAAAAGGTGATCGTCGGCCAGAAACGGGTAATCGAAGAGATTTTGACCTGTCTATTGGCTCAGGGGCACGGTCTGATAATCGGCGTGCCCGGTCTTGCCAAAACTTTATTGGTGAACACCTTGTCAAAAATTCTCGACCTCAGCTTCAACCGAGTTCAATTTACGCCTGATTTGATGCCGGCTGACATTACCGGCACCGAAATTTTAGAGGAAGATACATCGACCGGGCGTCGGCAATTTCGGTTTGTGCGCGGTCCGATCTTCGCTAATATTGTTCTTGCCGATGAGATTAATCGAACCCCGCCCAAGACCCAGGCGGCGCTGCTGCAGGCAATGCAGGAGTATAAGGTTACGGTCGGCGGAGAGACCTATGACCTGGATTTACCGTTCCATGTTCTTGCAACCCAAAATCCGATCGAGCAGGAAGGGACCTACCCTTTGCCCGAAGCACAATTAGACCGGTTTATGTTTTCGATCAACATCGACTACCCGTCACTGGCGGAAGAAGCGGAAATAGTGAAAGCGACGACTTCGGCGTATGAACCAAAGTTGGAAAAAGTTATAAATAAAGAAGAAATTAAAGAGTTGCAGCGTCTTTTACGCCGGGTGCCGGTCGCAGATGATGTGGTGAATTATGCGGTGAAATTGGTTGTATTGACCCGCCCCTCGCCCGAGGGACTTAAATTTATCAGGGACTGGGTGAGCTGGGGTGCAGGGCCGCGGGGATCCCAGTATCTGATATTAGGCGCGAAGACCCGGGCAATTTTAGACGGCCGCTATACCCCGACGATCGACGATGTCAAGAGTGTCGCCCATCCGGTTCTCCGCCACCGGCTGGTTACCAGTTTCAACGCCGAAGCCGATGGTATCAAAGCCGATGATATAATTGAGCAGGCGCTCAAAACAGTATGAGCGAAGCTGTAATACGATTGCTCGAGTTACAGGAAGGGAGGAACGAGCTTCGCTTTACCATTGTCGCCGGAGATCTCGATCTGCCTGCTCTGCGGTTATTGAAAAACGTTACGGTCGAGTTGGTCGTGAATAAAACCGGGGAAAATCTTTTGCTCAATGGGACGGTAGCATTTGAAGCGGAATTTTGCTGTGCCTGGTGCAGCGAATGCTTTACGAAAATGTTTCTTGAGAAAGTTGACCAGGGATATCTACCCGGAGGGTCGGGTACTGCGAATCCGCCGTCAGAGCTGATATCGGCTGAATTACATCGGGCACAGTACACCGGCGAGGCCATCGACATTCTACCGGTCGTTCGAGATACGATACTCCTGGCGGTTCCGCTCGCTCCGGTTTGTCGGGAGGATTGTCGTGGCCTGTGTCCGGACTGCGGCACGAATCTCAATTACACTCAGTGTGCCTGTGTTCACGAAGAGGTAAGCGCGTGGAAACAGGCGCTGTTG
>CAYHGV010000032.1:0-28036 GCA_964356135.1 uncultured bacterium | reverse complement strand
GTGGATAGTGAAGGGAAAAAGTGACGCCGTACTCGCTCGTGGAGACGAAAGTCAACTTTCTCCCAGAGGTAGATCTAAGATAATCCAGCCCTCGGCATATGGTATATTATTATTAAAGAAATCTCTGTTGTCAAGTTTTTTCGCCAAGACCGGGTTGTCCTTGACATAAGCTCGATATTCTTTACAATAACAACCAAGGAGAATTGATGGCAAAAAAGAGAGTTGATACATTAAGCTTGGAGGACCTCAGCCAATTAATCGAGCAAAAAGTCCTTGAGATCATTGGTGATTCTGACCAGGGGCTCGAACTCCGGGAAGAGTTTAAGCAAGAACTATGCAAACGTTTACAACAAAAGGCGAAGAGGCTCTCTCACGCTGAGGTTGTAAAAAAATTTGGTTAAAATTGAATGGACGGACGTCGCTCTTAAAGATCTCAGTAAACTCGATAAGACAATTGCCCAACGAATTATAAGGAAAATCAGCTGGCTCTCTACCAATTTTGAGAACGTTGTCCCCGAAACCTTATCAAAAAACTTAGCTGGCACCTTCAAACTCCGCATCGGCCCCTGGAGGGTAATATACACCATGCCCTTATTTTTCCTCCCAGTCCCGATTCCGGGATAAATTGAACATAGCATCAAATTATTGAGAGAAAAATAAACCAACCGGAGAGCCGCATCGTTTGTAACCTATTGATAATGAGAAGGTTAGAAATCGAACCCGGAACCGAAAATAATGCTTGACAAAATTCCCGAAATTGTTATTATTGGCTCAGTTTTTGGGGGTAGATTTTAGCAACCGAGCAACCGATGGCCATAAAACGGTCACCGGTTGTTTTTGTTTGGAAGGAATGGTGATTAAACGTAAACAGAGGAGAAGGAATGAATGAGTTGAATGATTGTAGAGCGGAGGATTTACAGGAGAACCTCAGGTATGCTCTACCTCAAGAAATGGGATGCGCCCCTAATTGTTAGGAGTCAACTCTGTGAAAGGAGATAAAATAAATGAATATGCCCCGTTAAAATCAAAAAAGAGTATAGACCAGAAAACTACATTAAAAACGGGGTCAGACTGAAAAGCCAGAAAAATAGGGCTTTATAAAAGATTTATAAAAAATGGAGGTATTAAATGAAATCAACAAGGTTTGCAAAATGGACAGTAGCAGTTTTGGAAATTGTCCTTTTGGTTGGTTTAGTCGGTTGCAAAAAGCCAGAAGCAGTGACAACTTTTAAAGGATTTAAGGTTTCCCCTCAAGGACATGCTAAAATTGAGGTTCGAGACAGTGTTTTAGTGGTTTCCAACATCGGAGCATCAGGGCTTGATGGAGTTCTAATCGAGACATACCCCCAAAAATCAATTGTTGTCAATTTTGAATATGGCACTATCAATGATAAAACGCAATTAAACGCGCGTTATATTGGTAGAGATACACTTATGCGAATTAAAACTCTGGGTGAATTTAACTTTTCAAAAATGGCCGAAGATCACAAATTCGGTGTCAATGTCAATAGTCGTCTGCTTCCTGATAGTGTAACACTCACTGGGAAAATGGGAAATGAAATTGTTTACAAAAAGCAATTCGCTAATCCATCTTCAAACTCTGATAGAAATTGGGTATGGCTTGTTGTAGCAGCCGTATTATACATTGCAGATAATGCGAGCTATAGTTCTACAACTACAACCAATTATGATGCAAATGGGAACAAAACAGGATCCACAACTTCGACAACTTACGACTGGGGTTCTATTGTGGCTACGCCGGTCAAGGATAATGAAGGTGTAGCTATTGTAGCAAATGAATTTGAATTAAACGCCCGATACCAGTTTAATCCCCAATCAAACAATAAACCCAACGAAGTTTGCGGAATAGTTTATTCTGCAGCTAATATTGACAAGTTTATCATTAAAGACATAAAAGTCAGGAAATGAAGTTATTTTCGTAATACTTTGAAAGGTTAGTATATAGCCTTAATAGTACTTTACAAATATTTTAAAAACCAGCCCATAATGTTGACTCATACGTAAGGAGGGAAAATGAAAGAAAAAGAACTAAATATAAAAAAAGTAGAAGAGCTGCAGAACAAAGAGCCAAACCAGGCGATGTCGTTTTCAAAACAGCGCACCATTGCCATTATCTTCTGCCTCTTGCCCATTATTCTAATTTATCTGGTTGTGAGCGGCTGGATTCCGCCGGAAACCGTCATAAATGGTGAATATGTGGCCGTCAAATGGCTGGGCGGGAAATACCCCCTGGTAATGGCTTATAATACCTATCTCATTATCATGGTTGCCCTTCTCGGTGCCCTGGGTAGCTGTATCCACTCCCTTACCTCCTTCGTCTGGTTTAAAGGACGCCGCAAGCTGGAACAGAGCTATTTCTTATGGTATTTACTTCGTCCATTTATCGGCTCGTCGCTGGCTCTCATCGCCTACTTCGTCATCCGAGGGGGCCTAATTCCCATTACGGTTAATAACAATCCGTCGGACATTAATACCCTTAATGTCTATGGGATTCTGGGGCTGACTTCCTTAGTAGGTATGTTTAGTAGACAGGCGGCGGAGATGCTCAATAAAGCTTTCGACGTAATCTTTGCTAAGCCGAAAACTGCAGAGGAAGAAGAAAAAGAAGAAGCAATAATAGAAAAAGAAGTGGAGAAATCGGCAAAATAGCACCGATTTTTGTGAGTACAACTATGAACATATGAGAGCAAAAGTGATGCTTCCCGAACGGTGGGTGATGTGCGAAACCGGTAACGCGAATAAAAGAATGTTAAGGGAATGTCCGTTCTCGAAGAAAAAGGAGGAGAACTATGAATGAAAAAAAAAACCTAAGAAAAAGTGTGATTTTTATCCACGGGGCAGGTCAGCAAGAAAAGGGATATTCCGATACCCTCTGGGATATCTTATGGGAAAAAAGAAGAGAAAACCAGAGCACTGTTCATCACTACGAAATGTTCTACTACGACATTTTTGAAAAAACTAATGCAAAAATAGAAAAGCAGGCTCAAAAGTTTAAAATTTCCCAGATACTTGAAGGTCTTTTGGGGACTTCTGGGCTCGCCGACCGCATCGACGAAACCCTCAAAACGACTGCAATAAAAACAGTATCCCAGGTTTTATACTTCCTGCTGTTCATTGATTTTCAAACTGCCGTAATTAATAAATTCAAGCAGACGCTGATCAAACTTCTAAAAGAGGCAGAAAAAGAAGGTTATTATCCTCGAGCCAATGAAATTACGATCATCTCACACAGCCTTGGAACGGTTATCGGTTATACCGGGCTGCACCGGATCCTCGGGTTGCAGGCGTTAGGATTGCAGAGTGGTGTGCGAGTTAAGAACTTCTTTACCCTCGCGACTCCATTAGCCTTGGTCGCTGAGATCGGCAAACGGCTTAATATCAGCCCGGCTGACATAACGGGAGAAATCACAAAACCAGAGGAATTTTCCGCGACAAAAAAAATCACCGTATCGAATATCATAAAGTGGTATTCTTACCGGCATGAATACGACCCGGTTGCGAGCCTTGTTCCCCTCAAGGGCAATTTTTTGGATAACCCCGACAGCCCGCCCTTTGTCTTTCAGGAAGTCCATAGAGGAAATGTCCATTTTTTCGGTAACTACCTTGAACAGGCGCGGGATTTTATCCTGGACAAAATTCTGGAGGAGCAATGAAGCGATTACTAACCATACTGATTTTCATTGGTTGTCTCCCAATCAATGCCGAACTGCTGGGTGGACTACGTAACCAATACGCGCTGCAGTATAGGCTGAAGTTTAATTCTGTCAGTCAGGACTGCAAAACGATTGCCTCGGCGGTCAAGGAAAGGTTTCCCGAAACTTTTTTTGTTATAAATGAAAAAGGGAATGTGGTTGATGTTCTGGGCAAAGATATTTCGGAATCGGGAAAGCCAAACCCAAAATATGAATACGACAGGCTCCACCTTTTGATAGACGAGATAACGAAAATGATTGAAGCCTCTATCCCGAATATTAACTTTTATTCCAAGACCATACGAATAAAAGAGAATTTTTTGAATTCCGACCCTTTTAACGATAGAGTAAAGGAGTTTCAAGATTACCTCGCAACGCTCGTGGAGATAGCATCTGTAATAAAAAGTAACGACCCCAAGTTTCTTCCCCAGTATGATTCTCTTATAGAGGGAGGCGATTTACGGTCCTGGAAGGAATGGTATCACACTATGTTAGCCATAGAAAGCCTTAAAACCGAAAAGTCGTTGCAGAATTTTGAAAGAAGATACGGCGAGAACAGTGAAAAAATCAATGTGATTGAACTAATGGTGGTTAACTGGGTACCTCCGTTCCGAGGAACTACAAATGGTCCTTCACCTTGGGAGCCGATTTTAAGGGTTACCCCGGTTTGTTACGATATTACCGATAACAAATTTATTAAGGCTGCCCAGATAGGAATAAACTATTATTTTCTTGAGGATTCTTTCCCCTTGTTGAAATGGCTGCACCACTTAGGTCTCGCATTTGTCGTCGGCGATACCGAAAATCACCCTATCTACCAAGTTGACATAAACAAGCTTTCGTTTGGCGCATTGCTGCATCTGGGTAAATATCAACTTGGCTTACTAAGAGACAACCGAGATAACAGGTTAAAGCTGATTTCGACCATTGATTTTCAAATAATTCCGGGTGTATTCTAAAATGACACCCGAATTACTGAGAAAAAATTACAAAGCCGGGCAGCCGAAGCATTGGTAACTTGTTGAAAATGAAAAGGTTAGAAATCGAACCCCGACCCGAAAATAATCCTTGACAAAATTCTTAAAATAACTAATATTGTGCAATGTTTTTTGGGGGTTTTGTTAATAATTTTACAGACGAGCAACCGATGGCTGGAAACAGTCAGCGGTTGTTTTTGTTTGGAAGGAATAGCATAAACTAAATAACTTAGGAGGTAAACGAGTGTATGGTTATTATCTAACTGGAGATGAGGATTAACAGAACCAAAACAACGGTGTTTATTAATTTAACAAGAATAAATTATCATACATTAGATACGATAAAAAGGGGTTAGAGGGGAAACAATGAAATCAAACTTTATACAAACTATTATTGGAAATCTCGACGCTATCGTTCTTATAATAGCTACGGCGATAGCGCTTATACTCGAATACACTGGGGTAGTCCCTAAAGAGCAAATATTTACAGTTATTTTATTACTTTTATGTTTAATAGCGATTCATGCAGTAAGGCGAAGTTTTAAAATAGAAGAAATCGGTCGAAGAGTTGAAACAATAGAGGGGGGTATAGCGGAGGTCAAATCCTCGATCGGGTTTATGCATACAACTTCTTCGGAGGAAAATTGGCGTATAGCAACAGGGTTGGCAAAATTTTTAAAGAAAGAATCAAACGGTTACGACACATCTTCATATCCAAACAAAGAAGAATTTGAAAATGAAGTATTAAACGGAATAAAAAGGTGGGCAATTTATAGGAGACTTGTTTGCTTCTCTAGTGAAAAAAATGAATATATGCGGAATTGGTTCCTCTCACAGGTATGCGCAAAGAATGACAAGTCGGGGAGATACCAAATTTTGAGAGACGCTCTGAGAGATGGACGCGCTATGATATTGCACTATCCTATGGAATTAGACACTGATTACTTTATCATTGAGGAAGGTCATGATCCGAAAGCCGGAATAATTGGGTTTTGCACCGGCGAAGATGTAAAAAAGGCACTAGTGTATAGTGCAGGAATCCGCGTAGAAAACAAAGGGGCGATAAAAGATTTAATAGAACTCTTTACAAATGTATTATGGGAGAAAGCGAAAGAGCATCTCCGGGAACAACAAAAACTTCCTCTCGGCGATCGCTGTATTTGCTCCTCTTCTTTGGGAAAAAATTTTGAACATTATAGATAAATGAACCTATGAGGGAAAAAATAGCTCAACTAAGGTCAAACTATGTCTAAGGGATGCGATCTTTTAAATGAATTTCTTAAAAAATTAACCAAAAGTATAAAAATACGGTCCGAAGATATTGCCTTGGTTGCTACTTTTGGGAGTCGGAACGAAAAATTTTTCCTACAAAGAAGCGACCTTGATATTATCATCATCCTTGATGAAACCCCTAAAGTTCAACCTATTAATAGAAAAAGTTATGGTCTCCTTCTTAGTTTGATTAATGAAATCAGAAGCGGCTATGAAGGTAGTATAATGATAGTACCAACAATTGGTCTAGAGGATCATGCCCTCTTTTTCGGTATTAAACAAACAAAACGTAAAGTAGAGTTGATACATTTATTGGTATATCCTTCTGTAGGCTATCTTTTAGAATGGGAAATACCTTCGCTAATCAAAGGAATATGCCAATCGGCGAACATAATTTATGGTAACCATAAAATACTGAATGCAATTAGAACAAGAGTCACAAAAAAAATCTTTTTTGAAAATATATACAGCTATACCCTTCGGGATCTCACTAAAGCGAATATATACGTTCAATGTACAGATCTACCAGAAGAACTCTTAAAAGACTATGGAATTCACTACCTGAAGTATTGTTTAAAGTATATTAGTGCGGCTTTGTTTTTAGAGATGGGTGAGAATGAGAAGGATATTAAAACATGGCCTGATGTTTTAGAATTTGCTAAAAAGAGTAAAATCTCACATTACGAATTGTTAGAGGAAATAGGGAATATAGATGCTAATAAGACCTATGCAGATTTGAATTACATAAGGAGTTTATTTGATAGAGCGTTGGAATATCTTAATTTATGTTATAAGAGATATAAGAGCATTAACCATAAAAAATGTGTGGGGTAGCAGTTTGAATAAAAAAAGGTTAAATAAACACAGCAATTTAGGAGCCTTCTTATATAACCGTAATGGACGTATGACCATAGAGGAAGTTGATATTCAAGAACTCTTTGTAAATTTTGGTACGCCTACGTTTGTTATAAGTAAGAAAAAATTGTTGTCAAATTACAAGAAACTCACGAAGGCGTTTAGCAAATGTCCTTGCGAAGTTAGAACGTTTTATTCCTTTAAAACGAATTCTAATTCCTCAATATGTAGTTTATTAAAAGAAAATGGCTCGGGAGCTGAAGTAGTTTCCGGTTTAGAGCTATTCATCGCATTAAAAGTCGGTTTCCCCGGAGATAAGATTATCTTTAACGGCCCCGCAAAGAATTACCAAGAAATCTACCATGCTATTGAGAATAAGGTTTACCTCATCAATATTGAATCCTTGGAGGAATTGGAAACCATAATTAGGATTTGTAACAAAACAAAAAATACAACGAATATAGGAGTAAGAATTGACCCCTTTGAGGATGTAACATCTAAATTTGGTCTTCTTCCGAAAGATGCAATAAAAATTTATGCGCAAGCTATACATGAGAAACGGTTATTTATTAGAGGGATTCATATGCATATCGGCACCAATATTACTAACATTAGGGTATATGAAAAGACTTTAAAACAATTATTAGCATTAAAGGAATGCTTAGAAAAAAAATTAAATCTAAACATCGAGGTTGTCGATATCGGAGGAGGTTTTCCTAATGATCAGCTTCTTAACCCAGGTCGAGTTATGCCTATCGATTCATTTGCTGATATAGTTTCAGGATCAATATCAAAAAGTGCGTCCTATTCTGATTTTAAATTAGCTGTTGAACCAGGTCGGTACATCGTCAATGACGCAGTCATTTGCATTAGCAAAGTAATTTCTATAAAACAAAAAAATAAGCAAAGATGGATTATATGTGATGTTGGGCTTAACAATTTACCATCACTTCTTTCGGCCAAGTACGAGATCTTCGTTCCACCTATTCCCGGACGTGGAATGACTTCCAATATTTCATTAGGAGGTCCTTTATGCATGAAACATGATGTGTTACCTACCTCAAAGTTTCTAAGGCCTTTAAAAACCGGTGATTATATTTTGATTTTGAATTGTGGGGCCTATACAATGTCGTTAGCTAATCAGTTTTCTTATCCTCGCCCTGCAATTGTGCTTGTGGATGGCAATAAATATAGGCTGGTACGAAAAAGAGAGACATATCAAGATGTACTTTCAAAAGAAATATCGTAAAATCCGTTTTGACCCATAATTCAATTATGGAAGTAACAGATTTCAAATCAACATCTGATTTCGTTTCAGAATTAACAGCGTTCTTAAAAACAAAAGAGAATGTTGACCTTGAATTAATTGAAATCCTTGAAAATACAATTATAAAAACTAATACTGTTACGAATGATTTTATCGAATCTTTTAAAAAAATAAAAGAATTGGCAGAAAGAAGAGCTAAAATTAAATCGGATGAAGAAAAATGAGTCGAATATATTTAGAAAAAATTACCATATCCGGTTTTAGAGCCTTTTTGAAAGAACAGAATTTCTTACTATATGAAAATAATTCTCCGAAGTCTTTAGCTATATTTGCTCCCAATGCAAAAGGAAAATCCAGTTTAATCGATGCAATAGAGTATTTTTTTTCCATGGATGGCACAATAAAACGTATTGGACTAAGACGCTGTCAAAAGTTGAGGTTTAGGGGGGGCGGCGAGTGATTTTTTTTTCGAGTACATTCTGAGCACAAAAGCGAGAATTCCTAACAATCCTAAGAAATGTTACAGCGATAAAAAAGGGGACATTCCTAAGAATCCTAAGAACTGTTACACTTTTCGCTTGACAAATTTTTACGGTAATATATGATTCAAACATGGGCCGTTGGAAAGGAACTTTGTCGCATGAACTATGGAGTTATTTGGTCGAGATGGGCTTTCGAGGCAAGACGGTATGGATACCACAATTTCCTGGTCGCTGGCCCGTCGATATTTGGAAAAGGTTTGAAGACACCGGGATGGTTGGGAAAACCATTTATGTTCCAAAAACATTTTTGATGGGCGATCTAAGATTTAAAGCAAAGCAATTGAAGGAAATGAGGGAGAAAGGGAATTCGCTTCGGACAATAGCAAAGCTTTTGAGTATCGAGGAAGGCAGACCAATCAGTTTTATGACGGTGAAGCGCCTTTTGGAATCCGAGTAAGAATTTGAATAAAATTTTGAATAAAATAAGGAGGTTGAAATGACCCCACAAAAAGTGAAAAACCGGAAGGGATACTTAGAAAAACTATTCTTATTACTAATACTAATTATCCTGGGACTAAATATTCTCCATGCGCGTGCTTCCAATCCGTACAATTTGGATCCAGATTTGTATAAGCAATCATGCGAGGCTACTGTATATTTACTAAGAAATGGAAATTTTATAGGAAGCGGATTTATTACGACATATAAATCTACTGCTTCCTATATTGTCACCTGTTACCATGTTACCCAGGATGCCGGAATAAGCGAAAACGATACTTTGACTGTTGAAACAATCTTAAATAATACGATGAATTTCCATCATGGTATAGTCTGCCAAGTTAACCCTCCCCCATATGATATTTCTCTTATTGCCATTACTGATACTGTTTTACATGGGAGAGGTATCCCAACAAAATTATACGCCGTTCCATTTACTGGTCAGTTTGTTGTTTATACTGGATTCCCAGGGACTATGTGGGTCCGAACCGAATCAATGAAGATGCCTCTTATGCGTTCTGCGCGTATAGCTTACGGCGATAGCAATTCAGTACAATTTCTAATAGATGGATTAGTTTCACAAGGCAGTAGTGGTTCTCCGGTTTTTGGCTATGATGAAGCTGATACTTTTCGGTTCCTGGGTATGATTGATGCCGCGTTTGTAGATTCTACCTACCGGGCTTTTAAAGGAGATACTTTGAAATTTTTTGATCTACCAATAGGGATTGGGGCTTGTATTTCAGCAAAAGCAATAATGGAAAAACTGGATCAGATTGAAGATTTCCGCACATATTTTCAGAAACTGTTAAAAGAAGAGAAAAAATAATTCTCATTACTATAATTTTTTGAGCAAGCGGCCGATGCCGTGGATTCTGTTGACAGCTTGAGAAAATATGGCCCCGCGAGTGAGTTTTAAACATTGCCTGGTATTAAAAAACAGGCAGTTTGTGCCATTGGCCTATGAAGGGCTGAAATTTTAGAAGATCGGCAAGTGACTTTTTCAAGCTCTGGAGGAGGAGAATCTCTATTTAACTTGAAGTAAAATATCTAAAGGAGGTGTTGACTTAGGTCTTATTTAAAGTAAAATTGACGAATATGCCACAAGGTTATGTTTGGCTTTTTGGAGTTGCGGGAATGGTTGGGTTCCTTATTACTTTAATAGCCTTCATCCTTTATTTAATTGACCGGAGTAAAAGTCTCGAAAAGATACGTGAAATTGCTGAAAAAGCAACTGGGAAAAAGATAGAAATAAATGGAATCCCCAACTCTAAAACAAAGGAAACAAAGAACTTTACCCGCAAAGGCTTAAAGGCAATGACAAAATTTAGGTGGGTAAAAGCGATCGATTCTTTTAAAGAAGCATTAAAAACTTCTCAAGACACTGAAAGAGTATATCTTTATAATTTGATTGGGCTTTGTTATAATTATACTGGTTACTTTGATGAAGCTTTTGACAATTACGAAGAATCGACTCTGCTTGCTGATAAGGTTAATGATGCTAAAGGGAAATCGAATGCCCTCGGCAACATCGGGTTAATCTACCAGATTAAAGGCGACCTCGACAACGCCCTTAAATATCACGAGGAGGCACTAAAGATTGACCAAGAGATCAGTTACCGACAAGGTGAGGCAAGCACCATTGCTAACATCGGAGCAATCTACCAGACTAAAGGTGACCTTGACAACGCCCTTAAATATCACGAGGAGGCACTAAAGATTGACCAAGAGATCAGTTACCGGGAGGGTGAGGCAGCCACCCTCACTAACATCGGGTTAATCTACGACACTAAAGGTGACCTCGACACGGCCCTCATGTATTACGAACATGCGCTAAAGATTGATCAAGAGATCGGTTACCGGGAGGGTGAGGCAGCCGCCCTCACTAATATCGGGTTAATCTATCAGACTAAAGGCGATTTCGACACTGCCCTTAAATATATCAATAACGCACTGAAGATTTACCGGGCAGTCGGTAACCAACAATGTGAGGCAAGCAACCTCTTCAACCTCGGGGTAATTTGTGTTGATAAAAAAGAATTAAAAAAAGCATTTGAGTATATGAATAAAGCCTACAAAATTTTTATGGATATTGGTGCTATACCAGAAAGCAAACTTGTTAAACAAAATCTTGAAAAAATTAAATTCGAATTGAAGTCCGACTAACCCCGCCCCGAAACTACCCTTTTAAAATTTATTTGATGGTCGGCCGATGCCGGGGATGCCCTGAAAGAGACGACGGCCGCGGTGTTAGTAATGGTGAAGATGAGTGGTCGGCGAGCAATTTTTAAAGAGTTGAGATAGAGCTATAAACTGTCGAGGAACTTTTAGCTGAACACTTGGCACGGATGGGGAAATCTTGACAAATACTGAGAGGCAGCTACAATAACAATTTAAAATGGTTTACACCCCCAAGACACTGCCGAGGTAACCAAGCCCCGGTAGTGTTTTTTTTTGCTGGCGGCAGAAGGAATAAGAAGTGCACGCGGGGATTATAGTTTTTTTAATAATCTGCCGATGCCGGGGATGCCCTGGAAGAGGGGAACAGACTTGACTTTTTGACATTATCCAATAAATCAACCTTGTTGAATAAATCCGACCGCTGCAATTTTCGAAAAAAAGGGCGGGGTGACACGCCCCGCCCTTACTGTTTGGATTATAATTCTATCTCACGAGAATTAATTTTGCGGTGGTCGTGTAGAACGGTGCCTCGAACCGTATGAAGTAGAGACCGGCGCTCAGCCGCTTGCCCGAGTTGTCTGCGCCGTTCCAGGTTAGTGTATGGTAGCCGCAGCGTTCGGTTCCGTTTGCTAAGGTCTTGACCAGCTTACCGGTGATGTCGTAGATGGCTAAGCTAATGCGACTCGTTTTCGGTAGACCATATCGGATTTCGGTCGTGTTATAGAAAGGATTCGGTCTGCTCGATTGGAGGCTGAAAACCGTCGGTATGAGTTCACTCGATTCATTGATGCCGGTCGAAGTCAACTGCAATGTTGCGGTATCATTCTCCGGATGCTCGTCGCCGGTTAAGGCGGTGATGACCCGCAAGGTATAGGTACCGGCTTCGGCTGTCCAGTCTTTGAAGGTGAGTGCCTGGTTATCACCAGCTTTAAGGTTATCGACAAGGACGCTGTCTATGTAAGAAGCTTTGAATAAACCTGCATCAATCGTGCAGAATGTCCAGAAGCTGGCAGGATTGGTGCCCGGGTTTTCGACCGTTGCCTTTGGTGTATAGACAGCGCCTGATGAGGCGCTGTTCGGCGAGTCGATTGATTTGGGACGGACGTCCGTGCCTGGTTTGGCTACGGTGACGACCTCCCAGTCGGTCTGGTCGTTGGTCGGTTTGCAGTCACCCGGTAAAGCGGTGAATGCATGAAGGATAAAATGTTTGCCGACTTCATTCGGGGTATGCCAGGCGGTGGGGAAATAGAATTCCTGGTCCTGGTTCGGCGCCATGCCCTCGGTCGCGGTGACGTCTTCATAGACGATGGAGCCGCCTTCATCTTCGACCTGGATCGTGACATCAAAACCTTCGGTCGTGCCGGCGGTGAAGTTTCGCAGCATCACCGTCGGGTAGATGTCGGTGTCGACATAGACTTCGTCGACCGGATAGTGCGCTTCGAAGACGCCGACATCACCGTAGGCGAAAATCGATTTGGTCTTGGTATTATTGGCGGTGTTGTTGTCGCCGGTCGTCTGGCAGGTGACGGTCATCGTGTAGGTGACACCGGCAGCAAGCGGACTGGTCCAACTGGCGAAGAGCACCTGAGTGGTTGCTCCGGCAGCAAGGCCGGTAAGATTTCGGGTACTGGTATAACCGACAGGCGTGATCGTGCAGGTGACCGAGAAGTCGGCATAACCGCGGCCGCTGCTGTTTTTAACCGTCGCTTCCGGCGTGTAGTTGGTGCCGGTAAACACCGTGTCGGGCGGAGCGTCGATGTCAACCGTTTCGCCATCATAAATTGTCGTGATGGTTCTGGTCTGGATATTGTTGGCGGCGTTGACATCGCCAGTCGTCTGGCAGGTGACGGTAACGGTATAGCTTGTGTTGGGGACGTTGCTCGCAATCCAGCTCGCGAATGAAATCTGGCGGGTAGCACCGGCGGCAAGGTTTGTAACCGCCTGGGTATTGGAATATCCTGGATTTATTGTGCAGGTGACGCTGAAGTCAGCCGCACCTTCCGGGCTGTTGTTTTTAACCGTTGCCTGGGGCTGATAGTCGGCACCGCACCAGGGATTGGTCGGCGGACTGTCGATACTGACGGTCTGGCCGTCATAGACCGAGGTCGTGGTGCTGGTCTGGGTGTTATTGGCGGTGTTGTTGTCACCGGTCGTCTGGCAGGTGACTGTGACCGTGTAAACGGTGTTGGGTGAACGACTCACCAGCCAGTTGTCGAAAGTAACCTGGATCGTGGCGCCGGCTGCAAGGCTTGAGACCGTCTTGGTGCTCGAATAACCGCCGGTGATGGTGCAGGTGACGGTGAAAGTCGCCGCACCCAGGGCACTGTTGTTTTTGACGGTTGCCTTTGGTACCCGGGTTGAACCGCACCAGACCTGGGCAGGCGGGTCGTCGATCGAAACCGTCTGGCCGTCATATACCGTCGTCATATTTATACTCACCGAATTATTGGCAGTATTGACATCGCCGGTCGTATTACAGGTTACGGTAACCGTATACGGACCGGAGTTGGGTGCCTGAGGCGCAAGCCAGTTGGCAAAATTGACATTAGTATTTGTCCCGGCGGCAAGATTGGTGACGGTCCGGGTGTCAGAATAGCCGCCTGGATTGATGGTGCAGGTGACGGTAAAAGTGGCTGCGCCGGCTGCGCTGTTGTTTCTGACGGTTGCCGACGGAGTATAGGTGGCACCGCACCAGGGATTGGTCGGCGGACTGTTGATGCTCACCGCCTGACCGTCGTACATCGCAGTATAGGTCGCGGTCCTTTTGTTATTGGTGAGGTCAGGATCAATTGGTGAAGCAAGAAAGGTCGTATCTCTACGGCTGTGAGACGTATTGGGAATAAGACTTGCGGTCCAGGATGGGAAACTCACCTCCTGCTGGGCACCTGATGCCAATAATGGGATGGCAGAGCCGGTGAGAGCAGGGGAAGCATCAAAGAATGACAGGGTCGTAATAGTACTGGCAGGTATCGGACCGTTGTTGAAGACGGTATCCCTGGGCGTATAAGGAGCACCGCACCAGACCTGGCCTGCGCCAAGGCCGGTTAGATTTCCGCTGAGAAAGAGACTGTTCGGCTTCATCTGCACATCGGCAATCGTGCCGAAGATTATGGACTTGGTGTTGTTGGCGGTATTGACGTCGCCGTTCATCTGGCAGACGACCGTTAACGGCCAGATGGTGCCCGGCGGGACGGTATAGTTGAAAAAGGTGACCTGAGTGGAAGCACCGGCGGCAAGATTGGTGACGGTCTGGATACCTATAATAGCTGGCGAAGTGCCAAGCGTGCAGCTGACGGCAAAACTGGCTGCGCCGGTCGGACTGTTGTTTTTCACCGTTGCCTGAATAGGGTAGGTATTACCGACCACGACCGCCAGCGGTGGGCTGTCGATCGAGACGGTCTCGCCGTCATAGACCGCAGTGTAGTTAGTGGCAACCTTGTTATTGGCTAAATTAGGATCAAAAGGTAAAGCCGCATAGGTGGTATCCCTCCGGTTTTGAATCGCCCCCGGAGTAAGACTGGCGGTCCAGCTGGTAAAGTTGTTTCGTGCCTTTGTGCCCGATGCCAAACTGCCGAGTGGCTGAGAGTTGCTCCATGCCCCGATATAGGAGGTGGTCGTAATCGTGTTGGCAGTAACGGAACCGTTATTAATGATGGTGTCATAAGGAGTATAGGTTGCACCGCACCAGACCTGATTTGGTGCCGGCTGGATGCCGGTAAGAAACAGACTCAACATCTGCATATCGGTATTGGTTGGTCCGCCGCTGATTACATAGGCACCGATGCTCCAGTCCCGAGTGTTTAACCAGGTCCACGTGGGGGATGTTACCGGACGTGAATAGCCGTGACCGTTCGGAGCAGCGACGGTGTTATACCACAAATAAGTGTAACTGGTTCCATAGTAGATAAAAGAAACCATAAATGTGCCAGAGGAAATTGGAACCGGGCTGGTGAGGGGATGATTCAACCAGGTGCTGCTGCCGGTCGGAACATTAATTAGAGGCGAGGTATAGACAGGAGTCGTCGAGGTGCCCGGGTAGATGGAGAATTGGACCTGGTCAGTAGCTCCGCTATTATTCCAGATTCGCGCCCTAACCTCCGTGATATTGAAAGGGTAGGACTGACCGAAGTAAGCAGGGTTAAAACTATTGGCAAGGTACATTGTACCCTGGGAATAACCTGATCCGGCATTGAAGGTAGTGCCGTACGTAAACCACATGTCGGGCATAAACAGTTCAGGCTTTTCGGCTTCGCTTGCGGCAGGTAGAGGAGCTAACCACAACCCGTTCTCGTAGATGCCATCGTCTCGCAGTTCAATCTGTGACGGCTGCTCTTCTGCCACCGCATATCCGAGGAATCCCACTGCCATCCCGAGAAAAAATAGTAAGCCTTTTATTTTCATAAAACCTCCTCTTTTTTGGATTCTTTGGATCTTGTTGGACAGTTACTGAGTATCATTACCCGCTCCTTTGTTTGGATGTTTGTGTAAAAACCATCCTGCTTGTATCAATTTCTTGCGAGTGTAAGTACTAAAACCTTCAACTTTTGAAAGGGAAAGCGGGAATTTCTGAAAAGTTGGGATTGATTCTTCCGGCGTCATGGACTCTGTAAATACTTCTTATCACCCCGTGCGGTTAAGCAATAAAGATTAATCAACGGGTACACCTTCGGCTACCGTTGCGCGACACATTACTGTAATGGTAATAGTAATTTAGCGTATGTCAATATGAAAACAGATCATCGGCTGCCATCGCCAATATTCGTTGGCAGAGATCGTCGGATGAAGCCGACTGCCTGACTGATAAAAGGCAGTCAATGACTCCGAACCGCTGAAATTTTAAACCAACCTGTCCCCTTTATTTTTTGACAGCATTGACAGATCACTGCCTCTAACCTATCATGACATCATGATGCGAGGCTTGGGTGGAACAAAAGATTTATATGACCAATAACCACAATAAAAAAATGGACGAGCGATATCTCGAACGGCTGCGCTCGATGAGCGGCGAAGAACGAATGAAGCTTGCCTTTGAACTCTGCGAACTCATGTGGAAAGTCGTCGCCGACAGCATTCGCAACGAATTTCCCGGTATTTCTGAGTGTGAACTAAAAGAAAAAATGAAACTGAGACTTCGTCGATGAGCTTAGACTATAAATTCCATATCTTCCGTTTTTAACTTTGATTTGTTATTTACCCTTCGTGTCTTTTGTGCATTCCCAACCCCCTACTCCTTACTCTCTTTTCCGTGTCTTCAGTGTATTCCGTGGTTAAAAATGATTGATTATTTTTCTCTTTTCTCGATTGTCTCAGTGGTCAATATTGATACAATCTTAAAAAAGTGATGGGAGGTATCCGTGTTTAAGAACGCCCGTATTTTCTTTGTGAGTATTGTTGTTTCAACTGTCTTCCCTGCTTCCCTTTCTGCGGTTGAGAAACTGACGATACTCCACCTGAACGATACCCATGGCCAGATTGAGCCGATCAAAGACAAGGACGGCAACACCTGGGGAGGATTTGGACGCATCGCTTATCTCGTCGATTCGCTCGGCACCGAAGCGAAAACAGCCCGGCGCCGGTTCTACTTTTTCCACGCCGGCGACGCGCTTCAAGGTCCGCCGCTCTCGAACGTCTTTACCGGCGAGCTCGATTTTAACCTGTTCAACGAAATGGGTCTTACCGCAATGGCGATCGGCAACCACGAATTCGATTTCGGACCAAAGCGCATCCGGGAGCTAAAAAATATCGCCCGCTTCCCTTTGCTTGCCGCCAACATCACCGACACCATGGGAACGACCCCGTTTCAACCGTTTCTCCAAGACTCTTTAGATTCAGAACGGTTGCTCATCGTCGGCTTGACGACCGAAACAACTCCGGTAACCACCTTTCCACCAAATGTCCAGGGCTTCCGGTTTCTCAATGCCGAAACTACTTTGACCGATCTGCTCGATTCGCTCGGCTATGGTGACCGGGATATTATCATCGTTCTCAGCCACCGGGGCTGGCAAGCGGATTCGGCGTTGGCAGAAAAAATTCACGACCTTGACCTGGTAATCGGCGGCCACAGCCATACGGTTATCGAAAAACCGGCTCTGGTCGCACAGACCGTAATTTGCCAGGCAGGCGCCAAAGGTATCTACCTGGGAAAAGTCGACCTTAAAATAGATGATGGAAAGGTTACACATTGGTCCGGTGAACTTATCCCGATAACCGGAGCGATTAAAGAGGACTCAGCACTTTCAGCCAAAATCAAAGAAGCGTCGGCGACGCTCGACCAGAAATTACGGACACCGATCGGCACAACCGAGGTTGCCCTCGTGCCCGGCTTTGAAACCGGACGCAAGGATGTGCTCTCGCTCGGCGACCTCTTAGCCCGGCTGATGCGGGACGAAACCAAGGCTGATATCGCATTCACCAATCTGGGCGGAGTGCGTTCAACGATTATGCCCGGACCGGTTTCCATGTTAGACATCCTGACCGCGCTTCCGTTCCAGAACACGGTCGCGACCATCGAGCTGACCGGCGAGCAGGTCCGGGAAGTCATCGGGCTCAACTCCTCTTCTGAGTCCGACGCCGGCGGAAAACTTCACCTCGCCGGGGTCGAGTTAAAAAAGAAATCTACCGGCACCGTGCAGACACTTATCCGCGGCAAACCGATAGAATCTAAAAAGACCTATAAAATAGCAACCAACAATTTCCTCGCCCGGGGCGGCGACGGCTATACGGTCCTCACCCGGGGCAAAAACAGCTACGATACCGGCATGACCGTGAACGATCTCTTCGTTCGCTATCTGGAACGGGTGGGAACGATAACCGGAAAAGAAAGACTTTAAATGAAGAATGAAAAGTGCAAAATGAAAAATGTAAAATGTAAAATGGAATGGGAGCTCTTTCCCCTATCCCTCTATCGCACCAATACTAACTTCTGAATCGCCTCACTCGTATCAGTGGTAAGACGGACGAAGTATACTCCGGCGGACAAGGGATTGCCCACGCCATCTTTGCCATCCCATTGAATTGAATGACCGCCCGCAGGTTGGGTTCCCTCAATCAATTTACGCATCAATCTGCCTTCACGATTGTAAATCCCTAAAAAGACGCGGGTGGCAACCGGAATCTGATACCGGAAACCGGTGGATGTGGTGAACGGATTAGGTGAGGCGGGCACAAGACTCAGTACCCCCCGATTACCGGTTGCGGGTTTCTCCGCTACTGCCGAACCGCTTGTGACCGAGACGTCGTCGACAAACCATTCATGCCTTCCATACCAGAGAGTATTGATAACGAAGTGCCAAGCGACCCAGACCGAGTCTTCGTCTGTATAATCGTCTAACGAGAGGACAACCGGCACAGCCCAGTCCCGGTCATCACCGGCAATCGAAGTCCAGACCGGACGGAAATTTGCCGGCGGGAGTGGACCGCCGGTCGTTGCAACCTCGGCGTACTTATCACCTGTGCAATTAACCCAATTAAACATTTCATCATCCCAGAATCTGAGGGAACAGGCAGGAATACCATTGAGATTCAGTACCGGGGTGACCAGCCAATCGTCTTCGACTCCGGTTGCCTGAAACTCACTGTACGCCATTATCCAGGCTGAAGCCGGCTCGCTTCGATATTTAACCGCACTGCGGTCCCAGTTGTTCGGACCGACCGAACTGTATCTTGCCCAGCCCGCCGGCGGGAAATCAGGACCTGAGAAATCCTCGCTGAGGAGTTGCGCCTGGGCTAAAGAAAACCCGAGCACCACAGACCATACCATCAACATTCGCATGTTACCCCCTTTAGTTTGGTTGTTTACCATAACCCAAGTACACTATACCCCAATAAAACAAAGAATCTATCCTCTGTCAACCCTTAATTTCAAGATCGCGGAAAACATGCGCTCGCTGATTGCGGTGGTCTTTCGTCTTGTCTTGAATCCCCATAAAACAGCCCACCCTTTTATATCATATTAGCTACGATCTCAGCCCCGGATTTCCATACAAAAGAACTTGACAGGATAGTTCGTATAATGTTAATTAGACAATGGCCGTTTGCCGTAATGATAAAATCCTGCCGAATCCGATAGCATTAGGATTGCTCCTATTGGTTCAAACGAGCATAGCCCAGCCCGATGTCAGGGCGAGTTTTTCCCAGCTCACGATTGAAAAGGTAATGGTCGCTTCGACTGTTTTCGATATTGGTCATGCCCTATCGGTTTCGTATGGTTCTCAAGGACTATCGGTAAAAATGGCATTCCGGGTTGATACCCTTGTTGCCACGGACGAGCCAAAATATCCCGTAATGGGCAAAGATTTGTGTTTGCTGTTCCTGGTGATAGAGGCCCGGGTTAATGGCGAGCGGTACTACTTCACCGAAGCAGGAAGTTTAATCATCAATGGGAAACCTATTGACCCGAATCAAATCGGGCGCTGGGACCAGTCTCGCGGTGATTCTCTTTATATTACCTGGTTTCGAGTTGAAAATGTCGAGGGTAACTACCGGAACGGTTACCAGCATAAAGTATGGACCTGGGATGACATAGCATATGATGAGGTCGAATTCGCCAAAGGCAGCCTCTGGATATGTCGGGCAGACGGAGATTTGACACATCTTACCCTACCCCGGCCCAATGTTGGTACCCGACGGTTCTGTGCTAAGGTTTCGTACCAGGGCAATACTTATTCTTCGCCCGGTAAAGAAGCGGTTCGTCGTGACGGTATCGACCGGACGGTTCACCGCATTTCGTTTCGAGCCACTACCGGCAATGACCTGCTCGACTGGGCATATTCCTTCTCCGGTCTTCCGTTCATCTGGGGCAGTACTTCCATTACCGGTTCTGATGCCGACCACCAGACTGAAAAATACATCGGCGGAGACTGTGCGGATTTTCTTGTTGCTGCTGCACGAAAAACCGGCTATAAAGTTTCGTTCACCGGTTCTTACGGTTTAAGCCGGTATGTTGAAAAAGTAGTCAAGCCCAAACCGGTTGCCGCCTGTTCGCTCATCGCCGGAAAAAAGTTTTATTTTTTCGTTAATGGCCGTGGGGATACCGTCAGATTCGGTGAAAGCGGGGTAATGCCCGGCGACATCATCCACTGGCACGGGCATGTCGGCTATCTTGCAGCTGACTGTACCCCGGGCGATGAGAACAAGCCCAATGGCTGGCTCGATTCATCGGACCGGGTTCTTCATACCCTGTTTGCCGAGCCGGTAGAAGAACCTCTCGGCGACGCCTATGGAACAGATATTACCATCGAGCGTTTTAAACCTCAATTACGCAGGTAAATTGTGGTGATTACGCCTGGAGAAAAGGCGACGAGGAGAGTGCAAAATGCAGAATGCAAAATTGAACCAAAAAACAGTCACCACAGATGCACACAGATAAAATACGAGATATAGATGGAGTCCGCCACGCATCGTGGCGAGCGACATCAACACGGATTCTAATCGTAGAGGCAGTCAAAAGTTAACGCAAAATGGAAAATTAAATATGGTCTCTGGAGCATGTCTAAAAACCCTTATTTCCATCACGAAAGCACGAAACCTTGAAAGCACGAAAACCTTCAACCTCCTGTTACGAAGGAAGTTAGAACTTTTTTTAATTTCGTGTTTTCGTGGTAATTTTTGAATTTTTGGACAAACTCACTGTCCCCGGATTTTAAAAAACCTTTACCCCGAGGTTTTTCAGCATCCGGTAGAGTTTTCGAACCGGCAAGCCGACGACCGTGTAAAAACAGCCTTCGATGCGCCGGATAAAAAACGCCCCTCTCCCCTGGATGTCAAAACTGCCTGCCTTATCCAACGGAGAAACGCGTGAAAAATAAGCTCGTATTTCTTTATCGCTCAAGCTGTCCATATACACCCTGGTTTTTTCATAATCAACGAGCGTCTTATTGTGCTCGGTATCAATAATCGCTATGCCGGTATAAACGAACTGGGGTTTGGAACTCAGCCGCTTCAACATTTTCCGCGCATCACGCAAATTCCTCGGTTTCCCAAATATTCTCTTTCCCTGCACCACAACCGTATCGGCGGCGATGATAATACCGTTTCGGACCCGGGATGAAACTTTTTTTGCTTTTTTCAGGGCGTTCTTTTTGACCAGTGAAGCGTACGACAAAATTTTTGATTTCCTCTCTTCCTTAATCCTGCTCGGCAGGACCTTGATTTTCAAACCGAGCGTGGAAAGGAGTTCCTTTCGAGCCTTGGAATCCGAAGCGAGGTATATTTTTCTCATCTCCGTATCTTTAGGATAGCGCTGCGCTTTCGCCGGCTAAATAGCCGGTAGAAAAAGCTGCCTGTAAATTAAATCCGCCGGTATCGGCTGCGACATCAATAATTTCACCCGCAAAAAACAACCCCTGAATAAAACGCGACTGCATCGTCCGGGGGTCGATCTCCTTTAACGAAACGCCGCCCCGGGTAACCATGGCTTCATCCAGCGGTCTGGGCCGGGTGATGGTCAGCCGAAATCCTTTCAGGAGATTTACGAGTAACTGCCGTTCGGATTGCGTGACCTGATCGATTGTTTTATCGGGCGCAATCTCTGCGATTGCCAGCAGCACCCCGACCAATCGCCTGGGAATTAACTTTTTCAGCACCGTGCTCAGGTTTGCCCGGGCAAACGCAGCCGCTTGCCGGACAAACCATGCATTGAACTGCTCGTGCGATACTGTCGGCTGTAAATCTATTGCCAGAGTGACCTTTTGACCGTCTGCCCGCCAATCCGCGGCTCTGCCGCTCAAGGATAAAACCAACGGTCCGGATACGCCAAACCGGGTAAATAAAAGATCTCCGATATCCGAGGTTATCTGCTTTTTACCACTGCCCAATAGCAGGCGGATGTGCTGCAAAACCAACCCCTCTAACTGCCGCGGATAGGTTTCTGCGGTCATCAACGGAACCAAACCGGGCTGAAGCGGAGTTATCGTGTGGCCTGATTTCTTTGCCATCAGGAGTCCGTCTCCGGTTGAGCCGGTAAATTTGTAAGAAACTCCACCGGTCGCAAGAATGATCCTGCCTGCCGGCAAAATTTTGCCATCCGCAAGCACGACACCCTGAACTTTCTTATCGCTCATTACAATGTCTCTCACCGCTCTTTTATAAATAATCGTTACCCTACAGCGTTCCAACTCCTTTGTTAAAACTTCGGCAATGCTGTTCGCCCGGTCGCTCCGTGGAAAAACGCGAAACTGTTTTTCCACTTGTAACTCCACGCCTCTCTCCTCAAAAAAATTCATTAAATCCCGGTTGAAAAATTTCTTGAACGCATCGCGTAAAAATTGTCCGCTCGTAACAGCAGAGAATCTTTCGAGGAATGAATCCAACGTGCCGGCGTTGGTCAGATTGCAGCGCCCTTTGCCGCTCAAAAGAAGTTTCTTGCCGAGAATCGGATTTTTTTCTATTAACGTCACGTTCTGCTTGCGCTCGCCCGCACGGATCGCTGCCATCATCCCTGCCGGACCGCCGCCGACCACCACAATTCTGTTTACATTCGACATAACGCTCTCAAAAATTATCCGCCCGATTCTTCAGCTTAACAATTGTCTTTACAGCTATCCGCAAGAACCGAAAAAACATTTTTCGAACCTTCGCCGCGGGTTACGCAGGGGTTGTTGTTAGTTTTCGAAAATCGTCATCGGATGCTGACGACTTTCGCTACGCTCGCCTGGTTTCCGCCTTCGAATTTCAAGAAATAGACGCCGGTTGAAACTTTGACCGGCCAGAGAATTTCGTGCCTGCCCTCGCCGGTAACTCCCAGTCTGGTTTCGGCAACCTGCCTGCCGCCCGTATCAAAAAGCGTCAACCGGACTGGAGACGACCGGGGAAGCTGAAAAACAACCCTGAAGCCGTCTGCCGTATACCGAACGAAACTGCCGTTTCCCCGGGGTTTCGGCTCTTCGGCACAGACGGTGGTTTCAGGCTGGTAGAACGAAAGAGTGGTCACCCGTGAAACGCTCAGCGCCTTCGTGAAAATGGGCAGGGTCTCATCATTGCCGGAAATGATGCTTGCCACCGTGGTCAAACTATCGACCAGCCAGTCATAGCGGTAGAACTTGATACGCTCGATGGTGACGCCAAACACTTTCACCTCGATTTCCTGGTGGAGGCGGGCGACGACGCAGGGGAAGGAATCGAGCGGGGTGTAGACCTGACCCGAATCTGCCAGTTTGACCCAGCTGTTGACGTATGCCGTTGCCTGGCCGCTCACCATCTGGTATTGATCGAACCAGGTATCCCCCACCACCGAAGGGAAGAGCGCAAGCCGAGCCGGACCACCGGTCGTAATTTTCGCAGGCGCTGCCACACCTGCGCGAACGGTCGTAAACCCATAGCCAAAAATGCCGTCTTCATTTTTGTCGAGATAGGTTTCGGTCGTATCGAGCACCGACATCGTCTGGCTGACAAGCGGTACTCCAGAGAACATCCCCCCGAACAGGCCATCACCGGCTTTCTTAACATAACGATATTCATCGATTTCGTCCCACGGTATCGCCGCATCGGTAAAATCCCAGATATGGGTTCCGTCGATGTTGAGGGTAACATCGACCGTATCGATCGAGCGCAGAAAGTGGGCGGAATCTCCTTCCATTATATGTAAATTGGTGAGCATCCCCGGTGCTGCCGACAATGAATAAAGAGCGAAACAAAAATTTATTATGAACAATTGCTTCATTCGCATCCTCCTTTCGTAAGGATATTAAATCTAAATCCTGCAATAAGGAACCACGTCCGCCATACAGTGTGGCGGATTACACGAATGTTTGCGAATTGACACGAAACTCCATGAGTAGGTGGAGCGGAGCGACACCAAACTCGAAGAGTAGGTGGAGCGTTATGCGTAGCATCGGTTGAGTGAAACGAGACCAAGCGACACCCACCTATTCTTTGTTTCCCACCTCTTTGGTGAAATTGAATTTTGCGTAATACCAATATTTCGCCTCGTTCCGTCGAAGACCCGACCCTTCGGGAGGCGCTCGTGTTTCTTCGATTTTCTTCGTGGCCATTCGTGGTTATTTCAGGATTCAAGTTAAAAGTAAAAATTGAGCCGGATTGAACTGCCGATCTTTCCCAGGATAAATTGTATCCGGCTTTCTTCTTTTTCCCAAAAACTGCCGTCTTCATTTTTATCGTAGCGGTTCTCGGCCCAGACCGAACCAAACATGCTGGTATAGTTTACCTCACCTCCTATGCTGACATGTTTCGTAATCGGTGCCATCAAACCGGTGGCGGCAGAAAAAACCACCGTCGGCTCAGGATGTTCGTACATCCGGCTGACGAGCGAATCGAGCTGCTTCTGTCCGGTCGTGTCGTTCGATTGCAGCCGAAGAAAGAGCGGCAGCGGCAGCCCAACCGAAGCCCGGAGGTAGGGCTGCAGTTCTTTCGACCCGAACTGCAGTTCCGCTCCGAGGCTGGTCGTCAAAATCCCGGCATTGAATCGGAGGGTATCATTTTCTTCGGTATCTTTATAGGGATCGGGCAGATTATCGTTATGACTTCGGTAATGGGAATAATAGGCGCCGCCAATATTCATGAACGATGGCGCTAAAAAACAGGTGAACTTATTAAATCGGTAGCCGAAAGAGACGTCGCCGCCGCTCCCGACACCGACGGTAACGCCCGCAGTCACGGCTGAAAAAGATAAAATTGTGGCGAGGAGTATTCTCATGGTCGCAAGTATACTTCCCGGACTACGACTGTCAAGTCGAGGGAGCTGGTTAAAGAGAAATGCAAAATGAAAAATTAAATATGGGCTCTGTCCCCGGATTTTCAGAATGACAGCGGCGTGGAGCGGGACGAGAGTGGTGGGACAGGAGTTGACAATAGCCCAAACCGGTTTATGCTTGACGAAATGTCATTGGATTCCAAACGCTACGATGTCCTGGTGGTTGGAGCCGGCCATGCCGGCTGCGAAGCGGCTTTAGCCTCAACCCGGCTGGGCGCCAGGACCCTGCTCGTAACGACGAACCTCGACACGATCGCACTCATGTCCTGCAATCCGGCAATCGGCGGTATCGGCAAAGGACAATTGGTAAAAGAGGTCGATGCCTTAGGCGGTGAAATGGCGAAGGCGACCGACGCTACCGGCATCCAGTTCCGCCAGCTCAATACAAGCAAAGGTCCAGCGGTCCGTTCTTCCCGCGCCCAGGTCGACCGGCAGAACTACCGTCTCTACATGAAAAAGATTCTGGAAAACCATGCCCGGCTTGAGATTCGTCAGGGCCGGGTAGAACGATTGCTGATCGAGGAAAACCGGATTGTTGGAGTCGAGACCGAACTCGGCGAACGGTTTCCTGCCCGAACGGTAATCATTGCCCCGGGAACTTTTTTGAGCGGCTTGATCCACATCGGCTTAAAAAGCTTTCCGGCAGGCAGAATGGGCGAAGCTCCGGCAAACCGCCTTTCCGAAAATTTAAAAGAGTCGGGCTTGACCCTCGGCCGGTTTAAGACCGGCACCCCACCCCGGCTTGACGGCAGAACGATAGATTTTTTCAAACTCGAAATTCAGCCGGGCGACGACCCTCCTCTGCCATTTTCGTTTGAAACCGAACGGATTACCCAGCCCCAGGTTCCCTGCTACATCACCTACACCAACCCCACCACCCACGAGATCATCCGCTCCGGGCTCGACCGCTCTCCCCTCTATACCGGCGTCATCCAGGGCACCGGCGTCCGCTACTGCCCATCGATCGAGGATAAGATCGCCCGGTTTTCCGACCGCGACCATCATCGAATATTTTTAGAACCGGAAGGCTATGAAACCTTTGAATTTTACCCTAACGGAATCTCGACCAGCCTGCCCTTGGATATCCAGGTAAAAATGGTGCAATCGATTCCCGGCCTGGAAAAGGCAGTGATCCTCCGTCCGGGCTACGCGATCGAACACGATTATGTTGACCCGACTCAATTGAAACCGACCCTCGAAACCAGACTCATTGAAAATCTCTTTCTTGCCGGTCAGATCAACGGCACCACCGGCTATGAAGAAGCGGCCGCCCAGGGCATTATCGCCGGCATCAATGCCGCATTGAAGGCACAGGAGAAACCACCTTTCGTCCTCGACCGTTCCGAAGCCTATATCGGGGTGCTGATTGACGACCTGATAATGAAAGGCACGAACGAACCCTACCGGATGTTCACCTCCCGGGTCGAATACCGGCTGCTTTTGCGGGAAGACAACGCCGATTTGCGCTTATCGGAAAAAGGGTATGCGGTCGGACTCTTGCCCGAGGATCGCTATCGGAAGGTCGTCGAGAAAAAAACGTTGATTACAGCCGAACTATCGCGTCTCCGGCAAACGCGGGTCATGCCTTCGGAAGACATAAACCAGCGGTTAAGCGAATTATCGAGCGCGCCGATTCGGGAGGCAGCAACCTTAGAAGAGTTGCTGCGCCGGCCCGAGCTCAGCTACGAGCAGGTCGCTTCGTTAGCCGACAATCATAACCTGATATCGGCGCCACTGGTAATCAATCTTTCGGCCGAAGTAAAATACAAGGGGTATATCGAACGCCAGCTCTGCGAGGTCGAGAAGTTCAGGCAATTGGAGGAAATACGATTATCGCCCAATTTCGATTTCGACCGGGTTGCCGGTTTGTCGTTCGAGGTTCGAGAAAAGCTTTCACGAGCACATCCCTCATCATTAGGCCAGGCGTCGCGCATCTCCGGTGTCACCCCGGCCGCAATCTATGCGCTGTTGGCGTACCTGAAGAGATTATGAAAACAATGAAAAATGAAAAGTGCAAATTGCAAAATGCAGAATTATTAAAATCTACATCTTATGCCATTATTTTACATTTTTCGTCTTACCTTTTACAGGTAACGAATCAATCATGACCCAACCTCAGGAGAACTACCACCAACTAAAAGAACGGGCGTTAGCCGAAGGTGCTGCATTGTTCGGGGTTGCCAACATAACGAACCTGGAAAAAGATTTTCTGATTGCAGCGAGGATCGTAGAAAAACTCGACGCCGGCATTTCATTAGCCGCCCGGTTATCGGAGCCGGTTTTGGAAGAAATCGAAGACCACCCGACCAGGCTCTACTATCATCACTACCGCCAGGTTAATCAGTTTTTAGACCAGCTGGCTCTGAGGCTTGCTCTGGTTATTCAGGAGCTTGGCGGGCGGGCACTGCCCATTCCCGCATCCCAGATTGTCGACTGGCAAAGCCGGCGCGGTCACCTCTCCCATAAAAAAGTGGCAATCGAAGCCGGTCTGGGCTGGCTTGGCCGGAATAATCTCCTGGTCAATAAAAAATTCGGTTCCCGGATTCGCCTGGTGACGATTCTGACCGATCTGCCGTTGCGCTATGATCGACCGACCGATGAAACTTGCGGTGACTGCCGGCTCTGTGTCTCAACCTGCCCGATCGCTGCCATCAAAGAAACCGCGCAGGAATTCGACCACTTGAAATGCTTCGAACTGCTTAAAGATTTCCAGAAAAAAGGCTATACCAACCAGTATATCTGCGGCATCTGCGTCAAAGCCTGCAAAGGATTTCAGCAATAATATCTAAAAAACCCGGAGCCAAACCAAAACTTCTGCTCCATATCTGCTGTGGACCGGATGCGACCCAGGTGATTAAACTCTTAGAGCAAAACTATGAAGTAGCGGGCTATTTTAATAATCCCAATATCCAACCCAGAGAAGAATATGAAAAACGGCTTTTGGAAACTGAACGGCTCTTTAATTTATGGAATCTGAAACTCTACAAAGGCGAATACGATACCGATACCTGGCTCCAGGCAATCAAAGGCTTTGAGAATGAGCCGGAGGGTGGCAGGCGGTGTGAGGTCTGCTTCGCTTTCCGGCT